>CACIJX010000044.1 GCA_902587085.1 uncultured Pelagibacteraceae bacterium | reverse complement strand
AAACACTTTGTACATTCCTGACCAGTAAAAAAATAATTGATAAGTACTGGGTCGATTTTACTAACATGTGTAAAATTGAACACTATCCATTCGAAAAACCATTGCATAAAATATATAAATCTGAATTATGTATTTCACCAATTCCCTCTCTTGCAGTTCATTTTACAAATGTAAATTCCATTTATGGGGTGTCTCCAAATGTCGATTGGAAAAGAATTTGGGACGAGAATGAAAATTAAAGCAGCAAAAAAAGCTCCAATTTTTAAGCTGAATTCTACATCTTTAAAGTTATTTGACTCATCTAAATTAAAAAGAGGCTTGATAATTTATTTTTATCCAAGAGACAATACTCCTGGGTGTACTTTAGAAACTAAAGATTTTGCAAGACTTTATAAGAAATTTAAATCATTGAATTATGAAGTGGTGGGTATCTCAAAGGATGATATTAACAGTCATTTAAATTTTAAGAAAAAGAATAAGGTACCATTCCAGCTTTTGTCAGATGAAAGAACTCAGGTACAAAAAAAATATGGTGTATGGGGTAGAAAATCATTTATGGGTAAGAAATTTATGGGAACAATAAGATCAACAGTAGCTATTAATAAAGGTATTGTGAAGAAAGTTTGGTCAAATGTAAGGGTAAAAAATCATGCTCAGGAAGTTCTCGATTTTATAAAATCATCAAAATAAAAAAGGCCCAGATTTATAGTCTGGGCCTTAATTTTACTCCTTCTAAACAAAGGGAGGAAGGAGAACGAGATAACTATTAATCTCTTATACCGTAAGCGATTACACCAACTTCGGACTTATCAGTTCCAAGCCTTTCAGCTTCTTTACTGATTCTAATTCCAATAGTCATTTTCATAACTGACCACACAATGTATGACACTACGAAAACAAATATTACTATTGAAGTTGTTCCTAAGAATTGTGAACCAAAACTTACATCTGAGTTAGTAAATGGAACTGCTAATGTACCCCATACTCCAGCAACTAAGTGTGCAGGAATAGCACCAACAACATCATCTATTTTCATTTTGTATAATAATTTTGTTGAGTAGTACATTAATACACCAGCTATTGCTCCAATTACGATTGCAGCAAGTGGGCTAGGTGTTAAAGGTTCCGCTGTTATACCAACTAAACCAGCTATCGCGCCGTTAAGCATCATGACTACGTCGGTTTTACCACCAGCAAGTCTTGATACCGTAGCAGCGGCTAATACACCGCCACCTGCAGCTAAGTTTGTATTAATATATATTGTTGCAACAGAGCTAACATCTTCTAGAGTTCCAGCAGCTAATTGTGAGCCACCGTTGAATCCAAACCAACCTAACCAGAGTATAAATACTCCAAGTGTTGCCAATGGAATTGAAGAAGCTGCAAAAGGTGCCATAGCTTTAACGCCACCTCCTGAAGTAAATCTTCCAGATCTAGCACCAAGTACTATCGCGCCTGCAAGAGCAGCGGCTCCTCCAGCAGCGTGTACTAATGTTGAACCTGCAAAATCAGAGAAACCAGCAGCTGATAACCAACCACCGCCCCATTGCCATCCCATTTCAATTGGATAAATAAATCCAGTTAAAATAGCTGCAAATAAGAAGAATGGCCAAATTTTAATTCTTTCAGCCAATGTTCCTGATACGATTGACATTGTTGTTGCACAGAATACCATTTGGAAAAACCAATCTGATCCATCAGAATAACCTGTTTCCAATGATGATGCGTCACTCCAAGAAGAGAATGAACCTATCCATCCACCTTCTGGTATACCGTATGCTAAATTGTAACCGACCAACCAGAACATTATTCCAGCGATCGAGTATAAACCAATATTTTTAGCGCAAATTGCTGATACACTTTTAGATGTAACCAGCCCTGACTCTAGCATGGCAAAACCTGCTGCCATCCACATTACTAGAAAACCTGACATTAAAAATAAAATAGTATTAAATATGTATTGTACCTCAGCAGATACAGTTGTTTCCGCATAACCTAAGCCTGCGAAACCAAAATAGATTGCTGTA
>CACIJX010000043.1 GCA_902587085.1 uncultured Pelagibacteraceae bacterium | reverse complement strand
TTTTCTTATAACATATGATCTTTTCCAGGCAGGTGTTTTCTTCCAAACTTGAAAACCCTTTTCTGCTGATTTTAAAGCTTTTGAAACATCTGACTTAGTTGCTTTTGAAGCTTTTCCTATTATTTCCTCAGTAGCGGGATTTATAACATCATAAGTTTCATTTTTTTCAGAAGCCTGCCATTTACCGTCTATGAATTGACCAAATTTTGAATACATTTTTAAATTTTTATTGCTAAAAACAGCAATATTTCCTAGGGTTCACTTTAATTAATTTATGAAAAAAATTCAACTAACTTGTGCTCACGCAATCGTCAAATATCTAATATCTCAAAAAATATTAATTGATGGTAAAAAATTACCTCTGTTTGCTGGTGCTTTTGGAATTTTTGGTCATGGAAATGTGGCTTGTCTTGGGCAGGCTTTAGAGGAGAGTAAAAAAGAGCTTCCCACTTGGAGAGGACATCATGAACAAAATATGGCTCTCACAGGTATTGCATATGCTAGAGCAAAAAGAAGGAAACAAATATTTATAGCAACGAGTTCGGTTGGGCCTGGTTCTACAAATTTATTAACAGCTGCAGCTGTAGCAATGAGTAATCGTCTACCTATATTATTTTTACCTGGAGATACTTATGCAAATAGAATGCCAGATCCAGTATTGCAACAAGTTGAACATTTTAATAATCCAAATATTACGCAAAATGATGCTTTTAAATATGTCTGTCGATATTTTGATAGAGTTACCAGACCTGAACAAATTTTACAAAATTTACCACAGGCTATACAAACGATGTTGGACCCATCAGATTGCGGACCTGCCTGCATTTCACTGTCTCAAGATGTTCAGGGTGAAGTTTTTGAATATCCGGTAGAATTTTTTAATGAAAAAATTCATACAATAAGAAGACCTAGGGCAGACGATTATCAAATTAAGCAGGCAGTAGAAATTATTAAAAATTCGAAAAATCCAATTATTATTTCTGGTGGTGGAGTTTTTTATTCAGATGCAATGAATGAATTAAGTAATTTTGCTAAAAAACATAATATACCAACCGCTCAAACTGTTATGGGGTATTCAACAATGAAAAAAGATGATCCATACTTTTTGGGAGCTATAGGCGGATTTGGAGGCAAGGCTACTAATAATTTTATGAAAAAAACTGACTTAGCTATAGCTGTAGGCACAAAACTAGCTGATTTTACGACGGGTTCTTGGTCTAACTTTGAAAATCCAAAATTTAAATTAATATCTGTAAATGTTTCAAGATTTGATGCAAATAAGCATATGGCTCAATCAATTGTTGGAGATGCAAAGATTACTCTCTTGGATTTATCTAATGCACTAGGAAATTGGAAAGCACCAAACGATTGGTACGAAAATTCTAGAAAAGCTCTTAAAACATGGAATAGTTATTTAGATAAAGAAAGTGGACCCACTAACCAAAAATTACCATCGTATGCTCATGTTGCTGGGGCAATTTATAGAAAATCAGATCCGTCTGACATTGCAGTTACTGCTGCGGGTGGATTAGTTGGCGAGGTGCTTCAAGTTTGGAGGCCGAGAGAACTTAATACACATGAAACTGAGTGGGGTTTTAGTTGCATGAGTTATGAAATTTCCGGTGCATTAGGAATAAAAATGGCTAAACCAGAGAAAGAAGTAATCGCTTTTATTGGTGACGGCTCTTATCTTCTTTACAATTCAGACATATATAGCTCTGTTATAACTAACCATAAATTAATTATAGTTGTTTGTGATAATGGAGGACATGCTGTTATTAATAGATTACAATTATACAAGGGTGGAAAAGAATTTAATTGTTTATTTGAAAGCTCAAAAGTTAAAAACTTAAAATCAATCGATTTTGCAAAGCACGCTGAAAGTTTAGGTGCTACAGGTGAAAATGTTAATTCAATTAATGAATTAGAAGAAGCATTTGTTAGAGCAAAAAAGTCCAAATCAACATATATAATTTCAATAAAGACCGATGGATATCAATGGTTAGAAGGGTCCGCATATTGGGAAAGTCCAACTTTAACAAAACCAACATCAAAAGAAAATGAAAAAGCGTTAAAAGAACACCTAGAAGGTAAGTCTAAACAAAGACAAGGTATTTAGTAAA
>CACIJX010000042.1 GCA_902587085.1 uncultured Pelagibacteraceae bacterium | reverse complement strand
AAAATAGTCTTTCAGAGGAAAAAGTCTTAAATTGGAATGCTGTACAAAACTCATTTGAAAAATCATTTGGTACTGAAATTTTCAGTAGTTGGTTGAAAAATATTTCATTGATAAAAGAATACCATGATCATGTAATTTTGGGTGTAAAAACTCGCTTTTTTAGAGATTGGATTACATCAAGATATGCAGATAGAATATTAGGTGAAATCAAAAAATTCAAAGCAAGCATAATTAGAATAGAATTCAAAATAGAGCCCGAAAGCTACTCTGAAAAGAATTTATTCGCGAACGCTGTTGTTAAAAAAATTACTGACATCAAGGATTCCGTATTAAATTATAATAGACTAAATCCAATTTTAAACTTTGATAACTTTATTGTTGGAAATAGCAATAATCTAAGTTTTGTTTCTGCAAAAAAAATATGTTCTCAATTAGCAAGATATAACCCACTTTTTATATATGGAGGAGTAGGCTTAGGAAAAACACATCTTTTAAACTCTATTGGATTAGAGCTTAGTCAGAATAATAAGGTTATGTACATCTCAGCAGAAAGATTTATGTATCAATTCATTAAATCAATTAAAAAAAATGAAATGGTAACCTTTAAGGATTTTTTCAGAAAAGCAAACGTTTTTATGATTGATGATATTCAATTCATAAGGGGCAAAGAAGGTCTTCAGGAAGAATTTTTTCATACATTTAATAGTTTGGTTGATCAAGGTTCCCAAATAGTTGTTTCCTCAGATAGGCCACCAAATAAATTGGATCGAGTTCAAGATAGGATAAAATCTAGGTTATCCGGGGGATTAGTAGTTGATATTGGATTACCTGATTATGATTTGAAATTGAAAATTTTAAAAAAGAAAATTTTAGATTATCAAAATTCTTTTAAGGAGAACCCAGATTTACAAGAAGAAGTTATTAACTATTTGGCCAAAAATAGTAATTCAAATATTAGAGAACTTATTGGAACTTTCAATCGAGTAGTTGCTTTCGGAAAAATGAGCAAAAAACCACTGAATATAAATGATTGTAAAATTATATTAAAAGATATTTATGATGGAAGTAAAGTCATTACACTTGAAAAGATACAGTCTGCAACATCAAACTTTTTTAGTATAACGCTGGAGGAAATGCTTTCACCAAGAAGGTCAAGACCACTGGCCAGACCAAGGCAAGTCGCAATGTATTTAGCCAAAAAACTTACTACAAGATCTTTACCTGAAATAGGTAGAAAATTCGCAAATAGAGATCATACAACAGTGATCCATGCGGTTAAAACCATAGAAAAATTAATTGAAAATAATGATGAATTACGAAAAAACGTAGAAGAATTAAAATCATTAATTTTAAGCGATTAAAATGCAATTCCAAATAAAGCGCGACAAACTTTTAAAGTCACTTACTATTGCACATAATATAATAGAAAGAAAAAATACACTTCCTATACTTTCAAACGTTCTACTTGAAATTAAAAATAAAACTTTAAATGTAATTGCCACTGATTTAGATATAGTTTTTCATGACCAAATTAATGAGCTAGAAATAGACAAAGAGGGCAGCACCACAACTTCGGCAACTGTTCTTTATGATTTATTGAGGAAATTACCATCAAATCAAGATATTTCTTTTGATTTGCAAAATGAAAATAAACTTAAGATTTCTTCTATGAATTCAAAGTTTAATCTTAATTGTTTGCCAGTTGATAATTTCCCAAACTTTGGAGATGATTTTGTTTCAGAACCAATTTTACTTGATGGAAAAAAATTTCTTTCCCTATTAAATAAAACTAAGATATCAATGTCTAACGATGATACGCGACATTACCTGAATGGAATTTTTTTACATATGACAGCATCTAATAAAAGCACTTATCTTACCGGAGTAGCAACAGATACTCACAGACTCTCTTCAAGCAGCATACCGGTAAAAGAAAATAATAATTTTAAACCATTTATAATCCCAAAAAAAACTGTTTTTCAGCTTGCAAATCTTCTTCAAGAAACCGGAGAAAATTTAGCAATAAGCAATGGAGACACAAAAATAAAATTTAAAATAGGAAGTTCAACTATTATATCTAAAGTTATTGATGGTAAATTTCCAGATTATGATAAAGTGGTACCTAAAAATAATAAAAAAATTTTAAGTCTAAATGTAAAGGATTTTATACATTCTATAGAAAGAGTTATCACTGTCTCAATTGATAGAAAAGAGGGGCTCAATCTGCAGCTTGAAAAAGATAAAATTCAACTATCAGTGAATAGCTCATCCTCGGGGGAAGGAAAAGAAGTTTTAAAAGGTGACTATCAAAACGAAAATTTAGCAATAAGCTTTAATGCAAGATATTTACTTGATATTGCGTCTGAAATTGAAGATGAAAAAATCTTCTTAA
>CACIJX010000041.1 GCA_902587085.1 uncultured Pelagibacteraceae bacterium | reverse complement strand
TATAAAAATTGATAAATGGATTTGTACCTAAAGGTTCAATGAAAAATAAACTCCCATCTTTTTTTAATAAACGCTGAATTTCGATAAGAGACTCTTGGATATTTAAGTGATGTAGAATTCCTGCTCCATAAATAAAATCAAATTGATCTGAATTAAATTTTGTTTTTTCACAATTTTCAACCGCAAAATTTATCTGAGTGTTTCCTATTTTTCTACTCTTTGCAATCTCAATTGCCTTTTCAGAAATATCTATTCCCGTCAAACTTGAAGGATCAAAACTTGACACCTTTTCAGCATAACCACCGTTTCCGCACCCATAATCCAAAACTTTTTTATTCTTAACATTTTTTTTAATGTAATCAAAAAAGTCTAAATACAAATTATGTAAGGCTTTGTAAAATTTATTTTCCGATCTATTATTTCCTTCAGCTATAAGTTTATTGTGAAAGTTTTTTTCTCTTATGTTAATTTCTGACAGACTCATTTTTATTTTTTTACATCGTCATTTATAGCAGTATCTATACCTTTTCTTAAATAGTCGTATCCAGTATATAAAGTTAAAAATGCAGCTAACCATAGCAAAACAATGCCTATAGTTTGAGCATTGTAGTCTTGAAAATTGATAATCTTGTTACCCGTATCTCCTGTTAAAAGCATTGCAATTGAGAGCATTTGTATAAAAGTTTTAAACTTCGAAAGGCTTGAAACAGGAACGCTTACACCTTTTCTTTTAGCCAAAAATTCTCTTAAACCTGATATTAATATTTCTCTTGTAAGAATTACTATTGCCGCAATTACTTCATAATTTTTAATAATACCGTTCATCACTAACAAAACTAAAGCTGCAGCAACTAATATTTTGTCAGCTATAGGATCCAAAAGTTCCCCCAACTTAGACTCCTCCTTATATAACCTTGCTAAAAGACCATCTAAATAATCTGTAAAACTTGCTAAAACAAAAAGAAAAAAAGGAACAAGGTCTCCAACTACACCTGGAATATAAAATGACAAAACAAATATAGGAACAATAATAATTCGTCCAATCGTTAAAATATTTGGTATTTTCATAATTAATTAGTCCTCATGAAAAAAATCATGAATTTTTTTTGCTACTTTTTCTTCAATTCCGTCAACCGCTTTTAAATCCTCAAAACTTGCAGACTCCACAGATCTTGCAGAACCAAAATGATTTAGCAAGGCTCTTTTTCTACCTTTTCCAATACCTGATATTTGATCTAGTAATGATTTAGTCAAATTTTTTCTTCTTTTTGCTCTATGTGTGCTTATAGCAAATCTATGAGCTTCATCTCTAAGTCTTT
This sequence comes from uncultured Pelagibacteraceae bacterium, assembly GCA_902587085.1. Taxonomy (GTDB): domain Bacteria; phylum Pseudomonadota; class Alphaproteobacteria; order Pelagibacterales; family Pelagibacteraceae; genus Anoxypelagibacter. Next base: position 1,380 of record CACIJX010000041.1, on the reverse strand, counting down.
GTAGAAAAAATAAAGTTGGATCGTTTCTTACAAATTTAAATATTTTACCATCATGAAAAAAAGTCTCATTTCCAGCATTTCTATTTTTACCTTTTGCAATAGCTATAATTGGTAATGCGTGAAGTCCAAGATCATTTAAAGTTTCTCTTGCTACAGAGTATTGTCCTTTTCCACCATCAATCAAAATTAGATCTGGTAAAGCTAGAGTACTCTTTTCGTCTTTTAAAGCTTTTGTAAATCTTCTTTTCAAGACCTCTCTCATCATGCCATAATCATCACCTTTTACATTTTCTGATTTTATATTAAATTTTCTATACCTTTTTTTAATAAAACCTTCGTTACCAAAAGCAATAAGTGCCCCAATAGAGTCCGATCCTTGTATATGACTGTTGTCATATACCTCTATCAGGTTGACATTAAATTTCAGGTTAAATTTATCTGATAGACTATCTATTAATTTAGAATTACTTTCTGTTTCCAAAATTTTTTGTGTTAAAGCTTGTTTTGCATTTTTCTCCGCCATTTTAGATAAAATATTTTCATCTTTGGTTTTTGCAGCTTTAACAATTATTTCTTTTTTCTCTCTTTCAGAAAAGGTTTTTTCAAGTAATTTTTTTTCACTAATCTCTTTATTTAATAGAATAAGTTTTGGTACATTTTTATTTTCATAAAATTGTCCCAAAAAAGATGATAAAATTTTATCTTCCTTTTCATCAGGATCATGTTTTGGGAAGTAGGCTTGATTTCCCCAATTTTGTTTAGATCTAAAAAAGAAAACCTGAACACATGTTTTACCTGACTCTTTAAAAATAGAGATTACATCAGCTTCCTTCAAATTAGTTTGATTGATTTTTTGTGATGATTGAATTTGAGTAAGAGCTTTAATTCTATCTCTTAAAATCGCTGCCTTCTCATAATCTAAATCTCCACTAGCTTTTTCCATTTCTTTAGAAAGATTTTTTTGAATTCTTTGCGATTTACCCGAAATAAAATCTACTGCATCTTTTACTAAATTTTTATAATCACCTTCTTCAATTTTGCCAACACATGGAGCTGAACATCTGCGTATCTGATGCAAAATACACGCTCTTTCTCTGTTTCTAAAAACTGTATCATCGCAAACTCTTAATAAAAAAATTTTTTGTAGTATTTTTATAGTCCAGTTTGCTGAACCGACAGATGCAAATGGACCAAAATAGTAACCATCTCTGCTTTTTTTTCCTCTTAATTTTGTTAATTGGGGCCATTTATCCTTCTCTCCTATAAATATATATGGAAACGACTTGTCATCTCTTAGCAAAATATTAAATCTTGGTTTATGTTTTTTAATTAAATTTGCCTCTAAAAGTAGAGCTTCACTTTCACTTGATGTTGTAGTTG
>CACIJX010000040.1 GCA_902587085.1 uncultured Pelagibacteraceae bacterium | reverse complement strand
ACGAGGGATTTAGATAGAATTGCTTTTGAAAATAATGATAAACTGGAAATAATTTGTGTGCCTCCCTGGCAAATAGATAAAATTTCAGCTAAAATAGATTTTTTTCACAACTCAGCATCTTTTCAGGAAATGACAATTAAACAAGTTGAAAACTATAAAAAAATAATCGAAAAAAAGTTAAATAAAAATTTAATAAGCTTGATTGTTTATAAGGGATGGGAAAAAAACAATACTTTAAGCCCTCAAAAAATAAACGAAATCTTTGAAAAAAAACTCATTCAAAGAAACATGCCAACTTTTCTTGACCCAAGTAGCGACCTAATTAGCTTAACTTCAATTTAGTTTTAAAGGTGGCCTTGGTTTGAATCGCACAAACGACACATACCTTTTCAGGGTACTGCTCTACTACTGAGCTACAAGGCCATTAAAACCTAAAGGTAATCCTACCTCTGGTTAAATCATAGGGTGTCATTTCAACAAGAACTTGATCACCGGCTAAGACTCTTATTCTATTCTTTCTTAATTTTCCAGCGGTATGGGCCAAGACTTCATGATTATTTTCTAATTTTACCCTGAACATGGCATTAGGTAATAATTCTGTTACCTTTCCCTTAAACTCAATTTTATCTTGTTTAACCAAATTTTACCTATCTTAGTCTAATTTTTACTGAATTAGCGTGTCCTCTTAAATTTTCATTTTTAGCCAAATTTATAACTGAAGACCCAAGTCTTTCAATACCTGATTTAGTTATTTTAATAACAGACTGCCTTTTTAAAAAATCATATATTGATAAACCTGAAGAAAACTTTGCGGTTCCAGAAGTAGGCAAAACATGATTTGGGCCAGCTATATAATCTCCCATTGCCTCAGGAGAGTATCCACCTAAAAAAATTGAGCCAGCATTTTTGATGAACTTCAAGTAATTTTCTGGCTTCTTAGTATAAATTTGTAAATGCTCCGGAGAAATTTGATTTACTATTTCACAAATTTTTCTTGTATTATCAGTTAAAATTACCAAACCAAAATTAGTCAGGCTGTTTATAGCTATTTTTCTTTTTGGCAAAAACTTCAATTGATTGTGTATTGATTTTTTAACTTTAGATACTAAATCTTCGCTTTGAGTCACTAAAATTGATTGAGACATTTCATCGTGTTCGGCTTGAGCTATTAAATCAGCTGCAACCCAATCCGCATTAGAATTTTTATCTGCTACTATTGTTACTTCAGAAGGACCAGCGAACATATCGATGCCTACTTCTCCAAAAACTTCTTTTTTTGCCAAAGCTACATATTCATTGCCTGGACCAACAATTTTATCAACTTTTGCAACTGTTTTAGTACCAAATGCAAAAGCTGCTATCGCTTGTGCTCCTCCGAGTTTATAAATCTTTTTTACTTTACATTTTTTGGCAGCATAGATAACAGCAGGATTTATTTTTCTATTAGAAGAAGGCACTGTCATAAAAATTTCTTTAACACCAGCTACAATTGCTGGAATACAATTCATTAAAACAGAACTTGGATAACTTGCTGTTCCCCCTGGAACATAAATTCCCACCCTTTCTATAGGAACAGATCGATAAGATAAAATATTTTTATATTTATCACGAAATTTGAAATCTTTAAATTTTTGTTTCTTGTGAAAAGTTAAAATTCTATTATAGGCAATATCTATTGAATTTTGGGTTTTTTTATCAATATTTTTTATACTTTTTTTTATTTCGCTTTTAGAGAAAAAAATATTATTTTTATTTAATTTTTTAAGTCCTGAAAATTTTTTTTCATATTTTAAGATAGCAGTATCATGATTTTTTTTTACATCACTTAAAATATTCTTAACCATTTTAAGTTTTGATTTTGGTACTCCTTTTCTTGAGTCCAAATAATAACTTAGTTGGTTTGAAAAATTCTTAGATTTTATTTTTATTTCTTTAATCATCAAAAAAATTATGTTTAGGTTTACTTTTTGTTTCCCATGCCTCTCCTATATCTTCCAAAAAACACTCTATTACCTCTGCTTTTAATTTAATTAATATATTACTGGCAAAATTAAGTTTAATCTCGTAACTTTTATCAGACAAAAATTTTGTTTCAATGGCTAAAAAATCCAAAAATCTTTCTTTATTTCTTTGATTTAGGTTGCTCGAATAAACATTCAAAACATTCTCAAACTTAAGAATAGACTGTATTCTCTTGCTTTTTCTAAATACTCCTTTTTCAATATCTTCCCACATGAATCTATTAAATTGAATTATGAAAATTCTATTTTTCCTTAAATGTGCAATATTTTTAACTTGAGTAATTGAATCTTGCAAATGAGCAGAAATAACCCTTACATCCTCCTCGGAATTAGCGTTTAGCTTTAAATTTTTTTCTACCATTAAATATTAATTCTAGAAATATTTGCATTACATTTCTTGAGTTTTTTCTCAAGTTTCTCATAACCTCTGTCGAGATGATAAACTCTATTTACTATAGTTTTATCTTTCGCAATCAATCCTGCCAAGACTAGACTTACTGATGCTCTGAGATCTGTTGCCATAACTTCGGCTCCATTTAAATCTTGTGGACCTTTGATATTACAAAAAACGCCCAAAGTTTTTATCTTCGCTCCCATTCTATTTAATTCAGGCACATGCATAAATCTATTTTCAAAAATATTTTCCTTAATTTTTGAAATACCTTTGGCCTTGGTCATTAAAACCATGATTTGAGCTTGAAGATCAGTAGGAAAACCAGGATATGGCTCGGTT
>CACIJX010000039.1 GCA_902587085.1 uncultured Pelagibacteraceae bacterium | reverse complement strand
GAAGAGGTATGGAAATAATTTATAGCCATTCAGATTTAAGAAAATATATAGACGAAGCTGTAAAAGTTTCAGGGTCAAACCCTGTGCTAATTGATAAGTTCTTAAATGACGCAATTGAGGTAGATGTAGACGCGATTTCGGATGGAAAAAAAGTTTTTGTAGCAGGAATTATGGAACATATAGAAGAAGCAGGAATCCACTCAGGAGACTCGGCCTGTTCATTACCTCCTTACACTTTAGATAAAAATGTTATTAAACAAATAGAAGATCAAACAAAACAACTGGCTATTGCCCTTAGGGTAATTGGATTGATCAACATCCAATTTGCAGTAAAAGACAAAGAAATTTATGTGTTAGAAGTAAATCCAAGGGCTAGTAGAACTGTTCCATTTGTTTCTAAAGCCACAGGACTTCCGGTTGCCAAGATAGCATCTAGAGTGATGGCAGGGGAAAAATTATCAAAATTTAATTTGAAAAAGAAAAATAAAAACTCTTTTGCAGTTAAAGAAGCTGTTTTTCCCTTTAATAGATTTCCTGAAGTTGATGTTCTTTTAGGTCCTGAAATGAAATCCACTGGTGAAGCAATGGGCTTTGATCAAAATTTTGGTTTATCTTTCGCAAAAAGCCAAATTGCGAGTAATAATACCATTCCGCAAAAAGGTACAGCGTTTATCTCGGTAAAAGATAAAGATAAAGAAAAAATTTTGGTAAATGCAAAAAAATTAATTAGATTAGGATTTTCTATATTTGCGACTTCTGGAACTGCGAGATATTTAATTTCAAATGGTATAAAATGTAAAAAGATAAATAAGGTGAGCCAAGGATCACCACATATAGTAGAAAAATTAAATAATAAAAATATCTCTTTGGTAATTAATACTACAGAAGGAAAAGATTCAATTTCTGACTCTTTTAGCTTGAGAAGATCAAGTTTGATGAATAGAATTCCCTATTTTACCACTATACCTGCAGCAAATGCGTGCGTTGACTCTATTGATGCTTTAAAAAAATTTCCAATTAAAGTTAGAGCTCTTCAAGACAACTAAACTGTGCAGGTCATGTCCTGGCCGCAGCACAATGGCGACTTTATTTTCCCATGTTCATTTGGACACTTAGATATCTGAACTTGTTTGCCGTCTCCAAGACTTAATTTATCATTTTGTAATGGAGAATTACATTTGGCACAAGTTGCATTCACCGACATTCCACATTTTGTACATTTATATGTAGCCATAAGAAATTATTATACTAGATTAAGCTTTAACTTTCCAGTCAGTGTTAAAAGACACGTAATTAACCTGTACGCACCTTCTCTCTTTTTTTATCTCTTTTTTTTCCATTCCGTGCCATGTATTTGGCCCACTTGTGAAAAAGTAGCCATAATTATTTCTATAAGGAACAGTTTTAACCAATTTTAGTTTTTCATCATAAAAATCTGTACCTAGATTTTCAGATTCATTGAAAGGGTTAACAAAAATTAGTGAGGAAAGTAATTTTTCTTTTATATCGCAGTGTGGCTTAAGCCAAAATCCAGTTCTATCACAAATAATTTCTACTCTCACATAAGAGTTGGATAAATCTTTTTTAATTAAGTCACCTATATATTGATGAACATTTTTTGAGCAAAGTTCATCTACAAAATTTGAAAGATTGGGAAAATTCTTAAAGTTTTCCCTTGTAATAAAACATCTATATTTCTTTGCTTTGCCACCGGATTTAATTCCCTCTCTAAATTTGCCTTCTCCTCCATCGATAGCTCTGGTTCCGTCATAGTTTAGGCCATCATTAATAGGATTCGCTATCTCAGCATTACAAACTTCTTTAATTGCTAGTTCTGTTAATGGTTTATTTATTGCCCAATGTTTAAAAGGTTTATCGTAAGACTCTAATCTTGATTGTAAAGAATTAAATAATTCCATTTTTTTTCATCTTTTCTTTGACTAATATAGCAGCTTTACTCACTTCATCTAGCCCGTTATAATTCCAATGTTCAATTTTATTTTCTAAATTTCTTATTATACCAAGATCCTGAAATAATTTATAAAATTTTTCAAATCTGTGAATACTTCTTTTATTTGTCATTTGCGCAACATATACTGGTTTTCCAGTTATGGCAGCCTCTGAAATCATTGAGGTTGAGTCGCATGTCACGATAATTATATCTGCAAGTCCTAGTGACGATAAATAAGCTTTTTTATCCCTGTCTTTGATTACTAGATGGTCTTCATTAAAATAATTATAAGCAAGCTTTAGAATATTTTCTGGTGTTCTGTATGACGGAATAATAATTAATTTATATTTTGAAGAAATAAACATATTTTTGATTTTTGCAAACATTCTATCCATTTGTTTTTCTGAAAAACTGTAATATTTGTTTGGCCCCCCAATAATAAAAGCAACAACTTTTTTATCGCCCTGATTAGGTTTTAAATAATTAATATTTTTCTGTATTTCTTTGTTTGTAAGATAATGTATAGCACCTCTAGTTTTAATTACATTGTCGCCTAACAAATTGTCATGCTCAGGACAAATAATTGAGTCAAAATTATTTAAATTCACTTTTGGGTCCTGTATGTGAATATTAAAAACTTGATTTTTAAATCTCCTTTTTAATAAGATCGATGGAATAACGCTTTTTCTCCCACAAGAAATTATTACTCTAGAATCACAAACAAATTTTTTTTCAAGAATACCATCAAAAACTGGAGTGAACTTAGGAGGGACTAAATTCCAAATATTCTTAAGTTGTATTTTTTCATGCTTGAAACTTAGGCCTAAGGCATTAGCTAAACCTTCAACCTGACTTATCATGCCATGCATACCTTGTGTCAAAAGAAGTGCTTTTAA
>CACIJX010000038.1 GCA_902587085.1 uncultured Pelagibacteraceae bacterium | reverse complement strand
ATACCAAGTTTGAATTCTAGAACTGAAGACATTCCACTGTTAATAAAATACTTTCAAAAAAAAATATCAGATATTAATGGAACTTCAGAAGTCCAAATTAATACTGATGACGATTTGCTTTATAGTTATCAATGGCCAGGAAACGTAAGGGAACTAAGAAATCTTGTTGAGAGAGTTTGTATATTATCTCAAAATGAGAATAAATCTAATATCGGACGACTATTACACGAAATTTTAAATAAAGACTCAGCACAAGAGGTTTTAAATACCAATGTTTCTATGTCTTTCCCTTTAAAACAAGCACGTGAAAATTTTGAAAAAAACTATCTTCTCACCCAACTTAAAAAAAATAAGGGAAATATTTCTAAAACTGCAGAATTTATTGGTATGGAAAGATCTGCTCTGCATAGGAAACTCAAATCTTTAGGAATAAAAGGCATAAATTAATCATGAACATTATAATATGTGGTGCCGGCATGGTCGGCTTTTCAATAAGTAAACAACTACAGGCTCAAGGTCATTCGGTTACAGTGATTGATCAGTCATCTGAGGATATTAAGAAAATTAATGATACCCAAGATGTAAAAGGTATTGTTGGCAGGGCAACTTTCCCCTCTGTTTTAGAAAATGCAGGAGCAAAGGATGCAGACATGATTATTGCTGTTACACGAAATGACGAAACAAATATGATAGTTTGTCAAATAGCTAGCTCCCTTTTTAATATATCAAAAAAAATTGCAAGAATAAGATCACAAGAATTTTTGGAAGGTAAATGGAGCAAATTATATAGTAAATCAAATATTCCAATAGATGTTATTATTTCCCCAGAGCGTGAAATTGCTAAATCTTTATTTAGAAAACTTGAAGCACCTGGAGCATTAGACAATGTTCCATTTGTTAAAGATAAAGTTAAACTATTGGAAATATTAGTAGAAAAAAAATGTCCTATTGCAAATATTCCATTAAAAGACTTAACAAAAAAATTCCCTGAATTTAAAGCATATATTTTTGGAGCAGAAAGAAAAGAAAATTTTGTATTATTTAAAAAAAATGATCAAATGAAAGTTGGTGATAAAGTTTTTCTTGTTGTAAGTACTGATCAAATAAATAAGCTTCTTTCAGTTTTTGGTCATGATGAAAAAGTTGCAAAAAAAATATTAATAATTGGAGGTGGTAATATAGGAATGCATTTAGCAAAGCTTTTAGAAGCTACAGATGGTTTAAGAATAAAAATTATAGAAAAAAATAAATCACGAGCCGAACAACTAGCTGGAGAACTTTCGTCTTCAATTGTAATTTGTGGTGATCCATTAGATGAAAAAATTCTTAAAGAAGCAAACATTGAAGAAACAGAAACTGTTTTTGCACTTACTGATGATGATGAGGATAATATAATGGCTTGTGTATTAGCAGAAAAATATACCCCATCTAAAAGAACAATAGCGATTATAAATAAACATAATTATAATATTTTGCAGGAGTCTTTAAAAATTGATGACTTAGTTGACCCAAGAATGGCAACTGTATCTACCATTATGAAACATGTTCATATGGGATCAATTGATACAGTTTACTCATTATTAGATGGTAAGTATGAATTTTTAGAAGCAAAAATTTTGGAAACATCTGACATTGTAAATAAATCTATAAAAGATTCTAATCTACCAGATGAAGTAAGGATAGGCGCAATAGTAAGGAAAGATAAAGTCATGATGCCAAAATCTAATTTAGTTTTTGAAAAAGATGATATCGTTATAGTTCTTTCGAAGCGGGAGCAATTAAAAGAAGTTGAAGATATTTTTAGAATAACTTCATAAAAATGAACTTTAAACATAGTTTTTATTTTTTAGGCTTGAGCTGTTTACCTATAGCTTTAATGTCTTTGTTAAATATATTTTATTCGTTTTATTTTGATTATCTTGAAAATATAAATTCTTATTTGATTGTATTAGTTCTATCAACATCAACAAGTTTTGCCCTTACAAAAATTGGGAGATCAGATAAAGACAATATAAATATATATGATCAATTATTCTTAATTTTTTTAATTTATTTTTTAATTTCATTTTTAATTTTTATTCCTTATTCATTAAGCAACTATAACATCTCTTTTATAGACTCTTACTTTGAATCTGTTTCAGGTTTAACATCAACAGGATTTACAGTATTTGATAATATTAAAGAATTAGACTATCCATTAATATTATGGAGATCTTCATCTCAATGGGTTGGTGGTTTTTACTTCTTGATTTTTCTTGTTCTAATTTTTTCAAATAAAAAAATAAATTTTAAAATGGTAGATCTTTCATATATTTTAGAAAAAAAAGTTAATTTTTCAACTAATTTAATAAAAGTGACCTCTAGAATTTTTTTTATTTATTTTTCCTTATCAGCATTTATTTTTCTAGTTTTTTTATTTTCTGGCATAAGACTTTTCGATAGCATGAATTTAAGCATGACAATAATTTCATCTGGTGGTTTTTTACCAACTAATTCACTTGAAGATATTATAAAAAATAATTTTCAATCTTTAATTTTATGTCTTACTTTTTTAATACCTATTTTAAATTTTTATCTATTTTATAATATTGTTTTGGCAAGACATAATTTGAAAGAACACAAAGAAGATATTTATATAGTTATTTTAATAATTGTTTTTTCATTGTTATTTTATTTTTTTAATGATGTAAAAATTTTAGAGGTATTTATAAATATACTCAGTAGTTTAGCAACATCTGGTATTAGTATGGGGCAGGTCTCAGATAATTTTGGTTTATATTTTATAATTTTAACTCTTATAGGTGGGTCTGTTTTATCAACTAGCTCAGGTATGAAGTTTTTAAGAATTTATATTTTGATAAAAGCTTTTTTTTTTAGAGATATCTAAACTTGTTAAACCTAATGTGATTTTAAATACAAAAATAATTTTCTCTGAAAAAAACATTAATTCAGATAATATCAAAACTTCTTTTTTAATCTTTATACTATTTTTTTTAAGTTTGTTTATATTAAGTTCTATTTTATTAGTGGATGCTCT
>CACIJX010000037.1 GCA_902587085.1 uncultured Pelagibacteraceae bacterium | reverse complement strand
ATCTTTCAAAAAAGATATCGGTGCACTAAGAACTGGAAGAGCAAATACAGCAATGTTAGATTTAATTAGAATAGATGTTTATGGTCAAAAAATGCCTTTAAATCAACTTTCCACTGTCACAGTGCCTGAGCCAAGAACGATATCAATTCAAGTTTGGGATAAAAATAATGTAAAATTAGTGGACAATGAAATACAAAAATCAAATTTAGGCGTTAATCCTCAAGTCGATGGTCAAATAATAAGAATTCACATTCCCCAATTAACCGAGGAGAGAAGAAAAGAACTGACCAAAATTCTTAAAAATTTAGGAGAAAAAGGAAGGGTTTCAATTAGAAATATAAGAAGAGAATGTAATGACAACATTAAAAAACTTCTTAAGGATAAAAAAATAAGCGAGGACGAAAGTAAGAATTACGAAGCTGATGTCCAAAAAAGCACAGATGAAAATATAGTACTTATAGACAAAATATTATCTGAAAAAGAAAAAGAAATTTTAACTTTATGAATAAAGTTAACCATATCGCCATAATAATGGATGGCAATGGTAGATGGGGTAAAAATAAAGGTAAATCTAGGAATTTTGGGCACTTAAGGGGTGTTAAGGTAATTGAAGACATAGTTAAAGAGTCAATTAAAATTAAAGTACCAGTTTTAACCTTTTATACTTTTTCCTCAGAAAATTGGAATCGACCAATTAAAGAAATCAATTTTTTATTTAATTTAATTGAACATTATTTTGTTAGAGAAATTAATAATTTAATAAAAAATAATATAAGAATTAAAATTTTAGGAAATATTCAGGGTTTGCCGAGTAAAATAAGGCTAAAATTGCATGAAGCAATGCAAAGGACAAAAAAATGTAGAAGAATATTAGTTAATTTAGCAATAAATTATGGATCAAAAAATGAATTAATAATGGCTTATAAAAAAATTAAAAAAAAAAATAAGAATATTTCAATTAAAAATATTGAAAAAAATATGTACACACATGATTTACCAGATCCTGATATTTTAATTCGGACTGGAGGAAAAAAGAGATTGAGCAATTTTTTATTATGGCAATTAGCTTATACAGAGCTATATTTTTTAGATAAGCTTTGGCCTGATTTTAATAAAAAAGATTTAAATAAAGTGATTAAACATTATAAAAAGGTAAAAAGAAACTATGGTAAAATATGAATAATTTAAACAAAAGAATATTAACGTCTATCATACTTTTACCTCTATCATTTTTTTTTATAATTAAGGGGGGAAGTTATATTGTAGGTTTTTTTTACTCTATTTTAATTTTAGCTAACTTTGAAGCTTTTTCTGTTTTTAAAAGAAAGATAACTATTATATCTTTAGACGTAATTTTAGTCTTATCTTTGCTATCGATGATTTATCTTAGAAATGATACTGCGTCCTCTTTTGTTTTGTTAATATGGATTATTATTCTTACTATTTGTTCTGATATAGGAGGTTATATTTTTGGCAAAACATTTAAGTGGAAAAAATTTACAAAAATAAGTCCAAATAAAACTTTATCTGGTGTTATAGGATCGATTATTTTTTCACTAGCAACTGTTTTTATAGTTGATTTCATTATGCAGATCATGTCAGGTACTGATTCTAATTTTTTTATAAAAACGAGATATTTTGTGTTAGCTTTATTTTTTTCTCTCATAGCACAAATAGGAGATTTAATTGTTTCATATTTCAAAAGACTTGAAAAAATAAAAGATACTGGGAAAATATTACCCGGTCACGGTGGAATCTTTGACAGAATTGATGGCTTAATGTTTGTATCAATTTTTGCGCTTATATTCTACCAATTAAATTTATTTCCATGAAAAAAAGAAATGTTGCTATATTAGGTTCTACTGGTTCAATAGGAAAAGCTTCATTAGATATTTTTATATCAGATAAAAAAAATTTTAAAGTTATTTTACTATCAGCGAAATCAAATTATTCTTTAATTATTAAACAAATTAAAAAAATTAAACCAAGTTATTTTATTATAAATGATTACGACGTTTTCCAAAAAGTCTCAAAAAAATTTAATAATTCTAAAACAAAAATATTAAATAATTATAAAAATCTACCAATCAAAATTAATTTTGATATAACTATTTCCTGCATTGTTGGAATTGCAGGATTAGAACCAACAATTGAATTCATTAAAAGAAGTAAAAAAATTTTATTGGCAAATAAGGAGAGTATTATTTGTGGTTGGCATATAATCAATAATATTTCTAAAAAGTACAAAACCACAATAGTTCCTGTAGACTCTGAGCATTTTTCTATACATCAGCTCACAAAAAACTTTAAAAATAGTGACCTTAAAAAAATTTATCTTACAGCATCAGGAGGCCCATTCTTAAAAAAACCTTTGAGTTCTTTTTCTAAAATCAGGGTCAAAGATGCAATAAGACACCCAAATTGGAGTATGGGTAAAAAAATATCAATAGATTCTTCAAACTTAATGAATAAAGTATTGGAAATTATAGAGGCTTATAAATTTTTTCCCTTTAGTATAGACAAATATGAAATTATTATCCACCCTCAGTCTTTAATTCATGCTGTAGTTATTTTTAAAAATGGTCAAGTAAAATTTCTTTATCATGAAACCGATATGAAAATACCAATAGCCAACGCTATTTATGATAATAATTTTGACATTACAAAAATTATAAAATCAAAAAAACAATTTTTAAAAAATTCGACGTTTTTAAATTTTGAAAAAGTTGATAAAAAAAAATTTCCGATTGTTACATTTCTTAAAAGAAAAATTTATAACAACTCGAGTCCTATTATTTTGAATGCCAGTAATGAAATATTGGTAGATTGTTTTATTAAAGGTAAAATATCCTTTAATGGTATCTACCGATATCTAAAGCTAGTTTTTAATGATAGAGATTTTAAGAAATATGCTATAAAAAAGACACCAAGTATTAAAGATATTTATGAGATTGACAATTGGGCAAGAGAAAAAACTTTAGAATTAATTGGTGACAATAATGAAAAATAATTTCAGAAAAATACTGTTATTTTTGTTCATTCTTTTTTTTACAAATAATTTATCCGCAGAGGTAGTAAAAAAAATTGTTGTTAAAGGAAACGAGAG
>CACIJX010000036.1 GCA_902587085.1 uncultured Pelagibacteraceae bacterium | reverse complement strand
TGATTAAGAAAGAATATTTGGATTGGTTCATTTTAATTTCTTTAAAGTCTAAAGGAATAATTTTTTCTAAATTTTTTTCTGATGAATTTTTTCCTGATACATAAAGTTGTCCCATGTGAGAGACATCAAAAAAACCCGCTGACTTCCTTGTACTGATATGTTCTTTTACTATTCCTTCTTTATATTGGATAGGCATTTCGTATCCAGCAAAAGGAACGAACTTGGCTCCTAAATTTTTATGAAAATTATATAAAGCAGTTTTTTCCATTTTGTAATAACCCTTTTCATCCCCATCTGTCTAAGAACCTGAGAGATTTGCTCCTTCGGTGAGGCTAAAGCCTGCTTTCCAGAGTTATTACAATAACGGTCCTTTTGCCTGAGAGTTTCCGGGGGGTTGCTCCTTCGGCGCCACATTTAAGTGGTCTCTCCCGTTATTCATTATCATATCATAATAAATCGATCAGTTACACTTTTTTATAGTCTAAACTCTTCATTACAACTGCAGAAATTATTATTAATCCTCCAATAAGCACACTTGCTGGTGGTATTTCATTGTAAAATAGCCATACCCATATTGGTGCGAATATAGTTTCCATTAACATTAGTAGTCCAACCATCACAGCAGGTGTGGTTCTTGAACCAATAGTTATAAAAATAAATCCAAAAGCTAACTGTGGAACTCCTAGAAGAAATGACAACCATATATCTTTTGGAGAGATACTTATTCCTTCAAGCAAAATTAACCCATATAAACAACTGAAGATACCTGCATAAAATATGGCAGGTATCATATCTACCTTTGGATATTTTCTTATTATCAAAATTAAAATTGAAAAATTTATTGGAATGACAAGAGCAGCTATATTTCCATTTAATGATCCAGTTCCTATGGAATCCCCGATCATTAATGTTACTCCGATCATAGCTAAAACAATCGCTACTAAACCTCTGTATGAAATTTTTTCTTTTAAAAAAAAATAAGCGATTACCGGTAAAAAAATAGTTTGAGTGCTTATAATAAAAACCACATTTGCTACTGTGGTTTCAGTCATAGCATACATATAAGCTACGAAACTGCCTGAAAGGAATATTCCTCCAGCTAAACCTGGTATTCCAGCTTCCTTAATTTTTTTGAAGGTTTTTTTTCCATAAGTTAATAATAAAAAAGTTACTAAAGCCCAAAGGAAAAATAATGATCTATAAAAAAGTATTTGCCATATACTTGCTCCTTCAAAAGTTCTTATGATAAGACCGCCCCAACTAAGTGCGAAACCGCCAAGAAGAATCAAAATTGGTCCTGGAATTTTATAAATAAATTGCATTCAAAATTTTCTTACATATTCAAGAAAAGCACTTTCTGCAACAGTTAGATCGACCAATTTGAATTTAATCTTTGTGCCTGGAGTTTTTTGAACTAATTTATCGTAATCAGCAGAGATTACATTTGCAATTTTTGGATATCCTCCAATAGTTGGGTGATCTGAAAGAAGTATTATTGGTTGGCCATCGCCTGGTATTTGTATCGATCCTTTTGTAATACCCTCCGATTTTATATTTTTATTAACCAAATTTTTTAATTCTTTGCCCTTCAACCTCATGCCCATTCTGTCAGTTAGTCTTGTAATCTCATACTCCTTTGAAAAAAAATCTTCTTGACTTTTTTTTGAAAAATAATCAATTTGTAATCCTTTCATAGCTCTAATAGTATTATCTTCATCAAAATCAAAATGAATTTTTTTTGTTTTATCTAGAAATTTAGATTTATTAAAAAATATTTTATCTTCAGACTTTAATTTATCGCCACTGTTTGGACCAATTTTTGCTCGAACTAAAGTTGAAACACTCCCTTTTATTTCTTTTAATTTAAAACCTCCTGAAATTGAAAAATAACCATAAACAGAATTTATTGTTGAGAGTATGTCGATTTTATCTCCATTTGATAATTCAAAACTTGTATTTGATAAACCCTGTTTTATTTCACCATTTTTGTTGATGATGTTAAAGTTTACTTTTCCAGTAATAGCTACAAGTACAGTCTCACCTGCAAGTTCAAGTAATGGCCCTTGATAAGCAAACTCTAAAGCACCTTCGGAGACTTTGTTTCCAACTAGCTTGTTTGAAGTACAAAATAAAAATTGATCCATACATCCGCTCGCTACAATGCCAAGGTGTTGCAAGCCAAATCTTCCTAGATCTTGAAAAGTAGAATTTATACCGGGCCTTAAAACTTTAAAATAATTACTCATTTTTAAAATATAATAAATCCTTTTTTGTAATAGATTTAAATTTTACTGTATCACCAGGCGACAAAATGCTAGTTTTTTTTTTGTTAATATCAAATAAATCAAGAGGAGTTTTACCAATAATATTCCATCCACCTGGACTTTCAAAAGTGTAAATAGTGCAAAACTTTTCTACTATACCGACAGATCCTTTATTAATTTTTATGCGAGGAGTGTCTAATCTATCGTGGTAAAGATTTCGATTTATATCTCCAAGAAAAGGTTGTCCGGGTACAAAACCTATCATGTAAACAAAAAAATCTGTATTTAAATGTTCTTTTACTATTTCTCTGAAATTCAACTTAGTTTTTTCCTCCATTCTATTTAAATCTAAAGCAAATTCCTCATCGTAGCATATTGGAATTTCTATAATTTTATTTTTTTGAGAAAAAATTGTTTTGGAATAATCACTGTTTTTAATAAAATCAATTATTTTTTTAGACTTTATTTTGCCTAACTCAAAATTTATGATTAGTTTATTATAAGAAGGGGTATAGTTTAAAATGCCTTTAATTTTTTTGGTTTTTACAGAATCTTTTATAAAATTAAAAAGCTGGATTACTTCTTTATTTGTCTCTTTATTTACTTCATCTCCAAAGTCGCATATGATACCACAGTCTCCGATATTGGTTATTTTTTTTAACATAAATTGTTATAATAGATATTATATAATGGTTTAAAATATGGAAATTAATATTAATTGTGATTTAGGTGAAACCTCAAAGTATTGCTCTACAGAAAATGACCCTTTACTATTAGGTATAGTAAATTCGGCTAATGTTGCTTGTGGTTATCATGCGGGTGATAAACCTACGATGAGAAAAACTGTAGAAATTTCTAAAAAAATGGTGTAAGCATAGGGGCACATCCATCTTTTAACGATCCGGAAAATTTTGGAAGAAAAAGACTAAATTTACCAACAAAAGAAATCATTAAATTAATTATTGATCAAATTAATATTT
>CACIJX010000035.1 GCA_902587085.1 uncultured Pelagibacteraceae bacterium | reverse complement strand
TAATGGATGATTAGCTAATAAAAATTCCATTACACCTTTTCTTGCTTTTTCAACCATTGGCGAATTTGTTTTAATTTTCATGCCATCAGTGGCTGGCATTGCGCATGAAGCTATTGGTTTGGCAGATTTTTCCATTTCAACTAAACACATTCTGCAATTTCCTGCGATAGATAAACGTTCATGATAACAAAATCTGGGAATTTCTTCCCCGGCTAATTCACAGGCCTGTAAAACGGTCATGCCGTTATCGAATTCTATGTCTTTATTGTTAATAGTTATTTTTGGCATATTTATTTTTCAAGTAAATGTTGATCGACTAAGTATGGGATATTTCTCTTTTTTTTAATAATTGGTTCAGAAAAACACCTTTTGTCTATCTCTTTTCTAAAATGCCTTAGAAGACCTTGCACTGGCCAAGCAGATCCCTCTCCAAATGCACAAATAGTGTGACCCTCTATTTGTTTTGTAACATCAGAAAGTAAATCAATATCCTTAAAAGTGGCTTCTCCCCTTGCGGCTCTCTCAAGAATTCTCCACATCCATCCTGAACCTTCTCTACAAGGTGTACATTGTCCACAACTCTCGTGTTTATAAAATTTTGCAATTCTAGCCATACATTTAACTATGTCTTGATCTTTATTGATTACAATAACAGCGGCAGTTCCAAGACCACTTTTCGCGGCTATCAAAGAGTCAAAATCCATTTTTATAGTTTCACATGTCTCTTTTGGAATTAATGGCATTGAGGATCCGCCGGGTATAACAGCCTGTAAATTTTTCCACCCACCGATGACACCTCCCGCATGTTTTTCAATTAAATCTTTTAAAGGTATACCCATTTCTTCTTCAACATTACATGGATTGTTGACATTTCCGGAAATACAAAAAATTTTTGTTCCAGTATTTTTTGGACGACCTATTGATGCAAACCACTTACCACCTTTTCTTAAAATATTTGGAACTACAGCAATTGTTTCAACGTTATTTACAATTGTTGGGCATCCATATAAACCAACTAATGCAGGAAAAGGAGGTTTTAGTCTTGGCTGTCCCTTGTTACCCTCTAAACTCTCAAGTAAAGCTGTTTCTTCACCGCAAATATATGCGCCAGCACCATAGTGTATATGAATATCTAAATCCCAACCTGTATCACAAGCATTTTTTCCAATTAGTTTATTTTCATAGGCTTCATCAATTGCTTGTTGAAGTCTTTTTCCCTCATTCAAATATTCTCCTCGAATATAAATATAACAAGTGTGGGCATTTACAGCGAAAGATGATATCAAACAACCTTCTATCAATTTTTGAGGTTCGAACCTCATAATATCACGATCTTTACAAGTGCCAGGTTCTGACTCATCAGCGTTAATAACTAAATAATGTGGTCTTGAACCTACTTTTTTTGGGGCAAACGACCATTTTACACCTGTTGGAAAACCTGCTCCTCCCCTTCCCCTTAATTCAGAAGTTTTAATCTCATTAATTATCCATTCTCTACCTTTTGATATAATTTCCTTGGTATTTGACCAATCATTTCTTTTAAGAGAGTCTTCGAGTTTCCATCCAAGATTATTATATAAATTTTTAAATATTTTATCTTCTTGTTTAAGCATTATTTATTCCATTATTTTTATTTTCTTTTTTTTCAGGTGCACTACTTATTCTTCCCCTATAAGAACCTGACTCTAAAGGTTTATCTTGTAAAAAAGACTCTAAAATTTTTTCCATATTTTCTTTATTCAGATCTTCATAATAATCATTATTTACTTGCATCATTGGAGCATTTACACATGCACCTAAACATTCAACTTCCATCCAAGAACATAATCCATTACTTGACATTGTATTTTGGTTTTTTGAAATTTTTTTTTGACAAACTTTCACGAGTTCATTTGCTCCTCTTAATAAACATGGGCTGGTAGTACATACTTGTACAAAATACTTTCCAACAGGAGATAAATTATACATTGTATAAAAAGTTGCAATTTCGTAGACATTTACATACGGCATAGACAAATATTTCCCAATATACTTTAGAGCAGATAATGGTATCCAGTTATCATTTTGATTTTGAGCTAAATATAATAAAGGCATCACAGCACTTTTTTTTTTATCCTTGGGATATTTTTTTAATATCTTATTTGCGATTTCTAAATTTTCTTTAGTAAACTCAAATTTATCGGGTTGTATATCATGGACTTTTTTTAAACTCATCTGTCAACCTCACCAAAAACTATATCCAGTGATCCTAAAACAGCAGGTACATCTGCCAGCATATGTCCTCTAATTAAAAAATCCATTGCCTGTAAATGTGAAAATCCTGGTGCTCTTATTTTACATCTGTAAGGTTTGTTGCTTCCATCGGATATAAGATAAACTCCAAATTCTCCCTTAGGAGCCTCCACAGCGCAATAAACCTCTCCTTTAGTTACCCTGTAACCTTCAGTAAAGAGCTTAAAATGATGAATCAATGCTTCCATGGACTCTTTAATTTCCTTTTTGGAAGGTGGTGATATTTTTCCATCTATAGTCTTTATTGGACCTGATGGAATCTGTTTTAGACATTGCTTAATTATTTTTACACTTTCTCTCATTTCCTCCATCCTACACAGGTATCTGTCATAACAATCTCCATTTTTTCCTATAGGAATTTTAAAATCTAGATTCTTATAGCACTCATATGGTTGGGATTTTCTTAAATCCCATGGGATTCCTGATCCTCTTAACATCACGCCTGAAAAACTATGCGCTAAAGCATCTTCTTTTGATACAATTCCAATTTGAACGTTTCTTTGTTTAAAAATTCGATTATCAGTTAATAAATTTTCTAAATCATCAAGTGTTTTAGGAAATTTTTCGCAAAATGTTTCGATATCCTTTAAAAGACTGTTAGGAACGTCCTGATGAACTCCACCTGTTCTAAAATAATTTGCATGAAGCCTAGATCCTGAAGCTCTTTCATAAAAAGTCATAAGAGTTTCTCTTTCTTCAAAGCCCCACAAAGAAGGTGTTAAAGCACCTACGTCCAATGCTTGAGTGGTAACATTTAAAAGGTGGCTTAAAATTCTTCCAATTTCGCAAAAAATAACTCTTAAATATTGAGCTCTTATGGGAACATCAATTTTTAATAACTTTTCAGTTGCAAGAGCAAAGGCATGTTCTTGATTCATTGGAGCTACGTAATCAAGTCGATCAAAGTACGGTAAAGCTTGTGTATAAGTTTTGTGTTCAATTAATTTTTCTGTGCCTCTATGAAGTAATCCGATGTGCGGGTCAGCTTTTTCAACTAATTCACCGTCAAGCTCCAGTATTAGTCTTAAAACTCCATGAGCAGCAGGATGCTGGGGACCAAAATTTAAATTCATTGTTTTCTTTTGTTTATTCATTTTTATTTTTTTCCTTAATTTCTTTCATGTACTTGGTTCCTTCCCATGGACTGCTAAAATCAAAGTCTCTGTAGTTCTGC
>CACIJX010000034.1 GCA_902587085.1 uncultured Pelagibacteraceae bacterium | reverse complement strand
AAGATTATAGGTTCTCAAATTTATTAAAAGAAAGATTTGGTGATAATGAAAAAATAAAAATAATCAATGAAGATATATTAAGCTATAAACTAAATTATTCATTGTTAAAAGATTCAGTAATTTTCGGTAATTTACCTTATAACATATCAACACAAATTTTAGCAAAATTTATTAAAGTCAGAAAATGGCCGCCTTTTTTTAAAAAAATAATTTTTATGTTTCAAAAAGAAGTTGCGGATCGAATTTTGGCTAAAACCAATACTAAACAATACGGTAGAATAGCGGTCCTAACGAACTTTCGTTTAAAAATTGAGGAAAGTTTTAATATTTCAAGAAATTGTTTTTTTCCAAAACCGTCTGTAGACTCGAAAATAATTGTGTTTAAACCCCAAGAAAAGATAAAATATAATATTAAAGATGTATCTAACCTAGAAAAAATTACAAATATTATTTTTTCAAGTAAAAGAAAAATGATAAATAAACCTTTTTCAAAAATATTTAAAGACTATAAATCTGCTGCTAAATATTTAAAAATAAGCCTAAACTTAAGACCCTCTGAACTTTCAAATAACGATTACTATAGAATTGCTGAATTTTACGAAAAAATTAATAGAAAAAATTAACTATTTAATCGATCAGAAATAATTTTTTTAATTTCAATAAAACACTTTTCAACATTATCATTTATTAAAACGTGGTCATATTCGCTTGAATGCTTAATATCTTCAGAATACGCTAAAAGCCTCTTTTTGATTGAGTCTCTATCATCCTGATTTCTAGCTACAAGCCTTTTTTCTAGTTCTTCTTTGCTTGGTGGTAGAATAAATAACTTAAGTAAGTTTAGTTCTTTATAATTGCTAAGTTGCTTTGCACCTTTCCAGTCTATATCAAAAAGTACGTTACAATTTTTATTCAAAATTTCATTTACAGATAATTTTGAAGTACCATAGTAGTTACCAAAGATTTTAGTGTGCTCATAAAAAGCATCATTTTTTAATAAGTTTAAAAATTTTTCTTCACTTACAAAATTGTAGTCCACTCCATCAACTTCATTGGGTCTTGATTTTCTTGTCGTATGCGATACTGAAATTTTAAAAGAGTTGTCTGATTGTTGAATTTTTTTTGATAATGTAGTTTTACCAGCACCTGAGGGGGATGATAATACAATCATAAGAGGTTTTCTGCTTAAGTTGCTGATCACTTGAAGTTTGATTAAGCTTATTTGGATTTGCTTTCAATAAATTTTATTGCATCTCCAACTGTTAAAATCTTTTCTGCTTCGTTATCAGAAATCTCAGAACCAAACTCTTCTTCGAAAGCCATAACTAGCTCCACTGTATCTAAACTGTCTGCACCTAGATCATCTATAAAACTTGCTTCGTCTGTTACCTTGTCCTCTTCTACGCCTAAATGGTCAACTACTATTCTTTTAACTGTTGCTGAAATATCTTTTGACATTTGATTAACCTCTTATTTGAATTAACTTAAAATTGTTATTAAATTATTTTATTTCATTGTCAAGACATATACATACCACCATTTACATGTATAGTTTCTCCGGTTACATATGAAGCTCCATCTGACGCTAAAAATGCAACACAATTTGATACATCTTCGCCACTGCCAAGTTTCCCCATTGGAATTCTTGATGTCAAAAATAGCTTAACTTTATCGGAAATATTAGTAGTCATATTTGATACTATGAATCCTGGGGAAACACAGTTTACAGTTATATTTTTTTTTGCGTATTCAATTGCTAAACTTTTCGACATTCCTACTATGCCTGCTTTCGAAGCTGAATAGTTTGCCTGTCCAAGATTACCGCTATGTCCTACGATTGAAGTAATATTTATTACTCTACCGAATTTATTTTTTAACATTTTTTTTATTGAGTACTTAGATAATAAAAAAGTTGATGTTAAATTTATATCAATTACTCTTTTCCATTCATCGTCTTTCATCCTTAAAGATAAATTGTCTAAATTAATACCCGCATTATTAACCAATATGTCTATACCGCCTAAATCTGAAGATACATTTTCAACAAATTCTTCAATCTTAGAATGATCTGATATATCAAACTTTTTTATTTTTATATTTGGATTTTCTTTTTTTAATTTTTCTAACTTTTCAGGTTTAGTACCAGTTGCAAGAACATTTCCTTGAAGTGAAATAAATGTTTTTACAAGTGATCCTCCAATTCCACCGGTAGCACCAGTTATTAATATTTTTTTATTTTTAAAATTAATCATTTAAGATTTTCTATATCCTCAATAGTATTTATACTTTTAGACGAAACTTTGTCACTAATTCTTTTAATAAGCCCTGAAAGCACTTTGCCTGTACCATGGTCTGGTGAGATTCTTAAAAAAGGGAGACCAATAGTTATATTTATTGCATCAAATTTAAATAAAGCTTTAAAGGGTGATAGTACTTGATCGTGATACATTCCAACCAAAACATCATAGTCATTTTCTTTTAATTTTAAAAAAGCTGTATCTGCTGAAAGTGGGCCATGAACATTAATACGTTTTTTTTTAACTTTATTTATTGCAGGTATTATAATTTTTTTTTCCTCAGAATTTTGAGTAAATTCATCGTTGTGTGGATTCAGCCCAAGTACACCAATTTTAGGTTTAATTTTAAAAAATTTCATATAAAATTTATTAATAAGCATAACCTTTTTTACAATATTTTCTTTTGAAATTGATTTAGATACATTCTTTAAACTTATGTGCGTAGTTAATGGCAAGACTGAAAGATTTTTATTATATATTAACATTCCTTCTTCTCCCGAAATACTTAACTTGTTACCTAAAAATTCTGTAACACCAAATTTTTTATTTCTAAAAATTTCATTTTTATTGATAGAGCAATTTATAAAGCCAATTATTTTTCGTTCTTTTGATAACCTTATCGCTTTGTTCAGACAGTTAAGCACATAAGAAGATCTATTTGTTCTTGATATATGATAAGGTTTTTCAAATTTTATTGGAATATCGTAAACTAAGAGGTCATTATTAGAATGTTTGAATTTTAAACTATTAATTTTTTTTAGTTTGATTTTAATATTTTGAACCTTTAATTGTTCCTTTAGTAAATTTAAACTACCAATAATAAATATTTTTAAATTTTTAAACTGAGATCTTTTTTTCCAGGTTTTTGCAATTATCTCAGAATTGATACTTATGGGATCACCCGCAACTATACCGAGAATATTTTTCATAAGAATTCAACCTGCGTTATTCTCTCTAAATTTGAAAAATGTGAGTTTGAAAACATTTGCAATTTTTTTTCTTTTTCAACGGCTAAAATTCTATCTTTTATCTTTTCAATATTTGGCTCAATAATTTTTTCTCCCATTTTTTTTATAATCAAAATACTTTGATCTAAATAAATGGGTTTACTTATTTGATTATTTTTTAAATTTTTTACATTATCATATATATTTTTGGATAACTTATTCTCATCTATCCAACCTATATTTCCATCATTAGCAGAAGATTCAGAAATACTAAATTTTTTTGCTGTTTTACCAAATCCAATTGTTTTTATATTGTCCATTACCTTCTTAATAGAATTTTTATTATTATTTTCTTGAAGTAGTATTTCAATTTCTGATATTAAAACAATTTTGTTAGCTTTATTTTTTTCAAGT
>CACIJX010000033.1 GCA_902587085.1 uncultured Pelagibacteraceae bacterium | reverse complement strand
CGTAACGATTACTACAGTTTGAAAGAAATAATCCGCATATTAAAACGATTATAATATTTTTCATATTTGAAGACTTAAATATGATTCATGTTTTAAGAGGGGCTGAATTTTGTTTTTTTTATGCGTCCAAAATAATTCTATGCATCAATCTTCTTCCTTGGAATGGGGTAGCGGAATGAAGGACTGAATGATTATCCCAAATAACTATGGTATTCTTTTCCCAATAAAAGCTATTTTGAAACTCTTTTTTCGTTTGATGGTTGAATAAAAATTTTAAAAGTTCTTTAGAGCTCTCTTCACTTAAGTCTTTTATGGCAATTGTATGACCTGGGCTTAGATAAAGTGTTTTTCTATTTCCAACTTTTTTCACTATTGGATGCTCTGCAATAAAATTTTTTGATTTTCCAGTTCCTCTCTCAGCTTCTCTCTCAAGTCTTGTAACTGATATTGGTCCAGATGAACTAAATATACCTACAAGATTTTGAATTTTATCTTTTGTTTTTTTATCTAAAGCATCGTAGGATGCTAATTGTGAGGCGAAAAGTGTTTGACCTTGGTCTTTTCTGACTACTTTGCCCATAAGGCAAGTATATTTTGGTGTTTTGTTTAGATAGCTACTATCTGTGTGCCATCCCTCTCCATATGATTTACCCTTATCACTCTCTTTTCTTTCAACGACTGTAATACCTTTATAATTTTCTAAGTCTTTTAACATCGGGTACTCTTTAATTTTTCCTAATTGTTCTGCAAATTTTAAATATTCCCCCGGTTCCAAATCTTGATCTCTAAAGCAAACAAAACCATATTTATCAAGTGTTTGCTTAATATCATTAATAATTTTTGGCTCTATTAACCTAAGATCATAGGAGATGGAAGCACCAATATTTTTTTTAAATGGCTCTACTTTTATGTTCATCACTCACTACTAAAATAGATATCACGATAATATGCAATAATTTTTTGTTTAGAGTTATTTGAGTCAGAAAATACAGCAATAAAGTTTGTAAAGGAAATTCCGTGAGTTTTTTCAAGTAATTCCCTCACATTTATCTTTCTGGTATGCCATTCTCCACTCTTATCATTTGAAATAACATAATCTCTACTTCCTTTTGTCCAAGGACTTTGTTGTAGAAAACCTTCTTCTAGAAATGATGAATGAGCTAAACTTACAAGTTTTGCACCAATTTTTTTTCCATGCCCAACCATAACCCTTGCGGTCCAATCATGACCATCTTTAGTTTTCTGGTCAATATTTGTAAAATCTTTTTCAATTTTGAATGTAATATTTAAAAAAGGCATTTCTTTAAGAAGCTCTTTATCTATTTCCATGCCCAAACCAGTTGCGCTATCTTTTGCTTCAGCTTTTAAGTACCAACCTTTATCATCTTTGCCATTCGTATACTGAGTTTTTTTTCCAAACCCTCTTTTTTTAAGAAGCTTCATACCCTCATCACTAAAATCGATTCGGAATTCTTTTGAATTTGCAGTAGTAAAAATTAATAGTACAGACAAAAAATATGCAAAAAATCTCATGAATTACATTATTTAAATTAAAATTTGTATTTTGGCAAATACACCGTATATATAAATTAATGGATATATTACTTATTACACTTGTAGTTGTTTTATTAATTTTAAACATTGCTGTGGTATTTTTTATATTACGCAACAAACAACAAAAAATAGATGATCCTACTCAGTCTTTCAAAAACGAATTTAATTCTTTCAAAGAGTCTTTCAGTCAATCTTTCGGACACATGTCTAAAGACATCGCAAAAGATATGTCAGGCGCTTTAACAAGAGTAGATGAAAAAGTGGGAGTATTTAATAAACAGGTCGAGGCTTTAAATAAAGGACAAGATAATTTTAGTCGAATTCTTGCAGGAGTAAAACAATATGGAGTTTTAGCAGAGTTTTCTTTAGCATCACTTTTAAAAGATCTGTTGCCCGCATCTCAATATATAGAAAATGTTAAAATGAAACCAGATGAAACAGGAGACACAGTTGAGTTTGCTATAAAACTTCAAGATGTACTTGTCCCAGTTGACAGTCATTGGCCGATTGAAAAATTTAAAGATATAGATAATGCATACCAAGCAAAAGACAAAGAGGCTTTGGCTGATGCAAGAAAAGATTTAGCTTCAGCCTTCAGAAATAAAGCAAAAGCAGTTAGCTCAAAATATATTGCTCCTCCTAAAACTACTGACTTTGCAATTGTGTATGCTCCTACAGAAGGATTATTCGCCGAACTTTCAAGTTATAGAGACCCAAAAACTAAAGAGCTTTTACTTGAGGAGCTAAGAACAAAATATAAAATTACTATAGCTGGACCAAATACTCTATCAGCACTTTTACAATCTTATCACTTAGGTTTTCAAACACTTAAGGTTCAAAAGCATGCAACTCAGATTTATAACGATTTAAAATTAATATCTAGAAGATTTGAAAAACATTTCGAAGGAATAGTAGATTTAAGAAAAAAATTGGAACAAGCTATGACCACAACTGATACTTTTGGTAGAGATGCTCGTTCTATAATGAACACTTTAAGTAATATTAAAGATCCAGGAACCATAAAAGAGACAGTAGAAGAAAATCCTGATAAAATTAAAGCCTTTAAGTAAATATATTTCCTAAATGTCAAATTTTGTATTTTATGATTTTGAAACAAGTTCATCCAATAAACAATGGGGCCAAATTATTGAAGTAGGAGCCATCTTAGTTGATGACCAGCTAAATGAGTTGGATCGATTTGAGTCTAGATGCAGATTGTCTCCTGGAATTATTCCAGAAGCGATGTCCCTGATTGTAAGCAACACTTCTCCAAAAAAATTAAAAGAAACTAACCTTTCTCATTACGAGATGGTCAGACAGTTTGTTGAAAAATTAAAAGGCTGGGGAAAAGTTACATACATTGGTTGGAATAATATTGAGTTTGATCAAATTTTTTTAAGAAATACTTTATTTCAAAATCTACACTATCCCTTTACATCTACAACTAACGGAAATAAAGAGGGAGACTTACTTAACCTAGCAAGGGCAGCAAATCTCTACTACCCAAATACTTTAAAGAATGCGACCAATAAAAAAGGAAATCTAGAGTACAAACTTGATACTATGGCTCCACTTAATGGGATTAAACACGTAGCTCATACAGCCATAGGCGATTGTAGTGCTACATTGGAGATTGCCAGAATAATAAGAAAGAAATCTCCTAGCGTTTGGAATAGTAGCCTTTTGACCTCAAACAAAGAAGAGAGCCTAAAAATAATTAAAAATGAAAAGCTTTTTTGTGCTAACGAGTTTTATTACGGAAAAGTCGTTCCTTTTGTTCAAACCTTTGTTTGTCAACATCCAATTTACCAGTGGCCAAAAACATTTGATTTAAAACATGATCCAAATATTTATATGAACATGCCAATTCAAGTCTTAAAAGAAGAATTAAAAAAAACCCCTAAAGTTTTGAGAACGTGTCGTCACAATAAACACCCTATTGTTATGAATCCATCTTATATTGATAATTTCGAAGAATATAAAATGATAGGAATTAATAAATTAACAGAAAGAGCAGATATTGTTAGAAAAAATAAAAAGTTTGCTGAAAAAGTTGAGGTAATTTTCAGAGATGAGGCCCAAGAAAAAGCCGAAACACAATCACAAGAGGACCTTTGTGAAGAGGAAAGTTTGTATAATTTTCCTCCAGCGGAAGATAATAAAATTTTACCTGGTTTTCATGAGGTTGATTGGGATAAAAAACTTTCATATTTAAAAAGATTTAAAGATAAAAGATTTCATTACTTTGGAAAAAAATTACTCTATCAAGAAAAACCCGATCTTTTACCCAAAGAAGACTATGATGAAATTCATG
>CACIJX010000032.1 GCA_902587085.1 uncultured Pelagibacteraceae bacterium | reverse complement strand
TATTAAAGTTGGGTATAATAATATCAATATTTGTACTAGACATAATCCGGTTTATTTTTGATCAAACCAATTAGCTCCTTAATGAAAAGATTTAGAAAAATGGCAAAATTTATAAATATTAATGAGAATTTTAAAATTTTTATATCCTCAATTGAATAAAGAATGAAATTTTTGAAATGTCTAATCGTTCTTTGAATAAATCTCATGAAAGTTGGTTTTTTAAGTCCAGCGCCATAAATATATGCTCTTCTAACAGAATTTACTAAAGACATTAAATTATCATTTCTTAAATGATACGCTCTGGCCTTACTACAAAAAGAAATTTTAAAATTTTTTTGTATAAGTTTTTGGCAAAAAGTTGAGTCTTCACCATTTGTTGTATATTGCTCGTCGTATCCTCCAACTGACTGCCAGGCATTTTTTGACAATAATGAGTTAGAGCCAGAAACGGGTCTTTTTAAATTATGTATATCTTTAGTACCAAAATTATTTTGTGTTGCATGAACATGTCGCCAAAAATTATATATGTTTTTATCTTTATATTTTTCAATTAATTTGCCACCGCAAATAGAACTATTAAATTTCATTTTAGTATCGTAAAGATTTTTTAACCATTCAGTATCAACCTCAACATCAGAATCTAATGATGCTATTTCGTCATATCGGGCATTTTTTAGGCCAATATTTCTAGAATAGGCCAATCCCCTATTAACTAGATTATTAATGATTATTATTTTTTCCTTATAATTATCAAGAATATCTGATGTTCTGTCTGACGAACCATCATTAACAACTATTATTTCTTGAGGAGATGGATTTAATTTAAAAACACTTTCCAAAACACTTTTAATTGTGGTTTCCCCATTGTATACAGGTATATATAAGGAAACATTCAATTTCATAAAGTAAACTGGCATGATACAATATATTTCTAAACCATTTAAGTGGTTTTTTAAATTAGAGGCGGCATCTGGTCTAATTCTATTATTCGCAGCAATTATTGCATTAATTGTAAGTAACTCCGATTTAAGCAGCACATATTACGAGGTTTTAAATAGCTATTTATTTTTAGGTATAGGTAAAATTGGGATCAAATTGTCCATATTACATTGGATTAATGATGTACTAATGGCAATTTTCTTTTTTTTAGTTTCCTTAGAAATTAAAAGAGAGTTCATTCAGGGAGAATTATCAAATCCAAAACAAGCAATGCTTCCTATTGTCGGAGCTATTGGTGGTATGCTTGTTCCCGCTCTTATTTATATAATAATTAATTTCAAAGATCCAATTACTCTTAATGGATGGGCAATACCTTCTGCAACAGATATTGCTTTTTCGTTGGGTGTTTTATCATTACTTGGCAAAAGAGTTCCTTTGTCATTAAAGGTATTTCTTACAGCACTTGCTATTATTGACGATTTAGGTGCAATAATAATAATAGCCTTCTTTTATTCTGGTCAAGTTCAAATTTTTTATTTAGTTTTAATGTTAGTTTGCGTTATCCTTTTATTGGTATTAAATAGATTTAATATTAGAAATTTTTTCCCGTACTTAATTATTGGTATTTTTTTATGGGAGTTCACTCATGCTTCAGGAATACATGCTACTATTGCAGGAGTTCTTCTAGCACTTACAATACCTCATAAAGATAATAACAAAAAACATAGTAATTCACTATTATTAAAGGTAGAACATGCGATCTCGCCTTATGTTGCATTTGGTATAATGCCATTATTTGCATTTGCAAACGCAGGAGTTTCGCTAGAGGGAATTAATTTTGAAAGCCTTATGAGTCCTGTACCATTAGGTATTTTGTGCGGATTATTTTTTGGTAAACAAATTGGTGTTTTCATATTTTCTTACATTTCTATAAAATTAAAATTTGCAGAAATGCCAAATAATACAAATTGGGTAACATTTTACGGTGTAGGTGTTTTAACCGGTATAGGCTTTACAATGAGTTTATTTGTTGGAAATTTAGCTTTTGCTGATGCGACGCAGCATTTGGATGGCGTTAAAATAGGTGTGCTGATTGGCTCGTTTTTTTCTACTATTTTTGGTTATATGCTAATATTTTTAAGCCCAAAAAAATGAAAAAAATTATAATTTCTTTAATAATGTTCAGTTTTTTTTTAACAAATGCAAGTTCAAATTATAAAAAGCTCGCCCATGATTTTTCTTTTAACGATTTAGATGGTTCTCAAATAAAACTTTCAGAATTTAAAAATAAAGTTCTTATCATTACAAATGTTGCAAGCAAGTGTGGTTTTACATCACAATATGAAGATCTTCAAACATTATGGGAAAATTATCAAAATAAAGGTTTAGTAGTAATTGGAGTCCCGTCAAATTCATTTAACCAAGAACTTGGAACAAATAAAGAAGTTAAAAATTTTTGTGAAGCTAAATTTGGTATCAGTTTTCCAATGATGCAAATAGTAGAGGTTAAAGGTAATAAAGCTCACCCCTTTTATATTTGGGCTAAAGAAAACTACGGTAAAAAGGCTGTTCCCAAATGGAACTTCCATAAAATTATAATTGGTAAAGATGGAAAAATATTTGAGACCTATGCTTCATTTACGAAACCTACATCTAAAAAATTTATCTATTCTGTTGAGACTGCACTGAAAAAGTAATCTAAACTTTAAATTTCATGCCATCGTATGCAGGCACAATGCCTTTTGGTAAGCTTTTTTTTAATATTTCGTAGTCAAGATCAGTGTGTAAATTTGTTAATATAGTTTTCTTAGGTTTAAGTTCTTTTGATAAATTTATTGATTGCTCAAGATTGAAATGTGTTGGATGTGGATTTATTTTTAAACAATCAATTATTAGAAGCTTTAAATCTTTTAGCTTACTCATATCTTTATTTTTAACACCATTACAGTCGCTTAGATAAGCGATTTTATTAAAAACATATGCTGTGGAGTTAATTTCTCCATGCTTAACGTCAAAACATACAAAATTAATTTTAGTTTTATTTTTAGATAAAGTAAGTTTTTTTTTTATTAAATTTCCTTTAAGAATAGGCACATAACCATGTCCACCATAAAAACAGTAATCATGTCTTTTCATTAATAATCTTAAAGTTTTTTTCTCTGCATAAATATTTATTTTTTTTCTTTTGAACCAATAAAACGGTCTCAATTCAAAAATTCCATTTGTTTGATCAGCATGTTCGTGTGTATATAAAACATAATCAACATTTGATATATTGTTATCTAAAAATTGTTTTTTAATATCTGGAGATGTATCTATAAGAATCGATAAATCTTTTTCTTGTATAAATGCAGAGCATCGTGTTCTTATATTTTTGGGATTATTTTTATCACATTTCCCCCAATAATTTGTTATCCAAGGAGATCCTAGAGAACTTCCAGATCCTAAAATTGTTATTTTCATTCTAAATTTTAATACTAAATAATTTTAAAAAGTTTTTTGTTGTAAAAGATGAGGTGTTTTCAAAAGTTTCGTTTTTAATTTTTGCCAAATATTTAACTGTATGTATTAGATTAGATGGTTCATTAATCTTACCCCTCAGAGGTTCTGGTGATAAATAAGGCGAGTCTGTTTCCACCAAAATTTTATCATTAGGTATAGATTTGAAAGTATCAGCAAGAGTAGAATTTTTTTTGAAAGTAATAATACCACTTGCAGAAAAATAACAACCAATATCTAAAAGTTTATGAGCAAATTCTCTACTACCGGTAAAACAATGCATTAATACTTTAAAAGATTTATTTTTTATTTCAGAGGAAATAATATCAAACATGTCTTTTTCTGCGTTTCTAGAATGCACAATTAATGTTTTCTTTGTATCCTGGCTGGCATTAATATGCTTTAAAAATAATTGTTTTTGGAACTTAGGATCTGAATGATTATAATAATAATCTAAACCGCTTTCTCCAACACCTATTATTTTATCACTTTTAGATAAATTTAATTTGATTCTTTCTAAATTTAGGTTTGTATAATTTTTTGCTTCGTGTGGATGAATCCCGTATGTACCATAAACATTTTTAAACTTACGAATAATTTCATTTATTTTTAAAAAACTATTATCATTAGT
>CACIJX010000031.1 GCA_902587085.1 uncultured Pelagibacteraceae bacterium | reverse complement strand
GTTATGATTTTTTTAATCATCGATCCTAATAATTTTTTTGAGTATTCGTTTGAATTGATTTTTTTGAGATAATAATAAGTTTTAATTGAATTGAAAAAATTTCTTTTTAAAATCTTTATTGTTAACGTCTTATCCAAATTATGATTGTAGCAGTATAAGTGTTTTTTAATTAAACTATGTTTTGGCTTTTTAGAAACTGTTTCTGCAATGAAAATCCAATCTTCGTTTTGATACAGATCTTCTTTAAAAAAAATTTTTTTTTTTAATAAAAATTCTCTACTAAAAAGAAATTTCCAAACAGTCCACCTTGTGCTATTTGAAGTATTTTCAATAGAATCAAATATTGATTTAGATTGGGTTTTTTTAATTTTTGGTATTATAAGAAACTTATTTACCAAAATTGTATTGTAAAAAATTAAAAGATCATCTTTAAATATTTTTTTATCCCTAATAATTTGTTTGAAATTTTTTGATATAATATGATCATCCCCATCAATAAAAAAAAGATACTTAGCTCTCGATTTCGCAATACCAAGATTTCGAGATTTTGATACTCCTATATTTTTTTTATTATTAATCAATCTTAAATTAGAAATTTTAGTCTCCCAAGATTGAAGTTTTTCAAATGATCTGTCAGATGAGCAATCATTAATTGCCAAAATTTCAAATTTATTTTTAAATTCTTTAAATTTATTTAATTCATTTAATGATTTAAGGCACTGATTAATAAATTGCTCCTTATTATAAACTGTTACTATAAACGATATTAATTTATCACCACTCATAAAACCTTAATTGACTTATTTTATAGGACAATATTTCAGCAAACTCAGAGTCACGATCCCTAAAAGTTTCTTCATAAATCTAGTCTATTATTATATCTCTTTACTTTTTAACTAAAAGTAATATTTTCTCGTTTTTCCAGGTCGATGTAAAATTATTCATATGGCTAGTTTCAACAAACGTAATTTCATTAAATAAATTTTTAATTTCTTTTAAAGAATCATAATAATTTGACTCAGAATGTTCTTTTCTAAACCTATAAATATCCTCAATTATTAAAATACCATTATTTTTTAAAAATTGACCAGAAGATTTTATAATATTTATCTGATGATTAAAAAAATGTGTGCTGTCATCAATGATTACATCAAATTTACAATTTGCTTTTTTAAAACCCTCAGTTATGCTCTCATTTAAGCTTACGTCCATAAAATAATAAGAAGTATCCTTTAAATTATCTTTTTTTGCATTGTTAATTCTGTCTTTATCCGAGTCAAAGCAATATATATTTGCATCTAAAAAATAATCTCTCCACATCCTAGTTGAATTGTTATTCTCAATTCCTATTTCTGCAAAATTTATTTTTTTATTTTTTAAATTTAAAAATAATAAATTATAAAAACCAGTAAAACCGCTCCTATGTCCATCATTATAAGGGGATTTGTTAGTTTTGTATTTTTTACCTAAATCACACAATAAAGATTTATTAAGTGATGTATCAATATATATATTGTTAAATGAATTTATATTTTTTGTATTTAAAACCATTCTTCTGGTTTGGTTAGAATATTCTAGATTAATTTTTTTTAACTTATCATAGGGTGGAATTATTCTAAGGCCAATTAATTTAATTGGAAAAGATATTATTTTGGCAAAAAAAATAAAAAATAATTTATTAAAAAATCTATAAATTTTTTTTAAAATATTTACTTTAATCATTATACCTATTAATTTTTTTCTTCTTTAATTATGTTTGAGAGCAAACCTATTTCCGAAATTTCAACATCAACTTTATCTCCATCTTTAAGAAAAACTGGAGGTTTCCTTTTAAAACCAACACCTCCAGGAGTTCCAGTAACCAAAACATCTCCAGCCTTCCAAGGTATTGCTTTCGAGACATAAGAAATGAGTGTTGGTATATCAAAAATTAGTTGGCTAAGCTTTGCCTCTTGCATTACTTTACCATTAAGTTTGGTTTTGATAGTGAGTTTTTTATAGTCAGAAATATTTTCGGCCAATATCATATGAGGTCCAAAACTTCCTGTTTTTTCAAAATTCTTTCCCATGCCAAATTGACTCGTATGTTGTTGCCAATCCCTCACTGTACATTCGTTATAACAAGAATAACCTATAATATAATTTAATGCATTTTCAGGATTAATATGTTTTCCCGTTTCACCCATCACTACCGCCATTTCACACTCATAATCTAAATAATTTGAAATTTTTGGTTTTTGAATATATCTGTTGTGCGCTGTTTGGCTTTCTGGGACCCGGAAAAAAACAACTGGATTTTGTTCAACAGTTCGACCAGTTTCTTCAACATGATCATGATAGTTAAGTCCTATGCAAACAATTTTGCCTGGATCAGGTATTACAGGAAGAAATTCAATCTCATCAATATTTATTTTTCCAGGATTTTTGGTTACAAAGATTTTTGCTTCGTTGATACCTTTTTTTGATATTAGCTCTCTAAGAGTATTGGCTTCTTTTATTTTGCCAGTTAGATCAGTAATATTTTTACCGTCATAGACTCCAAATTTAGACTTTCCCTTGAATAAAAAAGAAAGAAATTTCATTATTATTTAATTCCAAACCTTAAACTTTTTTCAATTTTTTTAC
This sequence comes from uncultured Pelagibacteraceae bacterium, assembly GCA_902587085.1. Lineage (GTDB taxonomy): Bacteria > Pseudomonadota > Alphaproteobacteria > Pelagibacterales > Pelagibacteraceae > Anoxypelagibacter. The sequence goes on along the minus strand of CACIJX010000031.1, from coordinate 1,582 downwards.
CCTCTAAAGTTTTTAATTCAACTTTTACATCTTTATTTAATCTCATATCTTTATTGTTTCTCCATATACCAGCTGCAAGATGGATTATTCCAATTTTTTCATTTGGCAAAAAAGGCTCAACAAATGTTGAATTATTTGTATCATATTTTGGAAGTAAATGACTTGTGATCCAGTTGCACTTGAGAGGTAAAAATTCAACATCCGCGTTATCGTGATAAACAGCTATATTAATTGCTAATCCTTCAGATCCAAAAACTTTACCCTTCGACAATGTTTTTTTTAAATTTTTTTGCCAAATATTCCAGCAATTAGAATTTTTTTCCAATGAGAAGACCCCAATATTTATATGTGGAGCAAAAGCAAGTTTTCTAGCAATATGATTTTCAATTCCAGATGCCCTTGCATGCTTATAATTTTGTGATTTTACCAATGCAACTTTACCAATTAACCATTTTACCTTGGACATTATTCTGTATCCTGGACCAATGCTTTGGGTAATTCCAAGTTTTCCATTTTCGCAAGCTTTAAAATATAAATCTATTGCATTCCAAGAATTTACCCAGGCATCGCAGTCAATCCAAAGATATTTTTCAAATTCTGGAAAATATTTGGGTAAAAATGCTCTGGAAACTTGACTTTTTAACCATTCTTTTTTTAAAGTTTTATATCCTGGCAACTCTATGTCCCATTGAGCTTTTTTTATTGAATGGACTTTTGGTTTTAAGATATTTAGTTGCTCTTTATTTAACCCTGCATCCAAAATACATATTGAAACATCTTTGCTTTCTTTGTGTAACTTTATTGAATCAATAAGTTCTCCAAGGAGCTCGAAATAATTTGAATCTGCAAGAGTTATGATCGCATTAGAATTCATGTATTATTCCAACCATTCTTTATATTTTTCTTTATTATTTTTAATATAGTTAGGTAGTTCATCCATATTGGTTAACATTAGTTCTTCTCCTCCTCCAAATTTAGATTTTTTCATATCTATCCTCAGATTGTAAACTGGTTTTTTGCTTATTATCATTTTTTGGATTTTATCTTCACCAATTGGTTCTAAATCGTATTCTCGATGATGCAAATAAGATGAAAGTTTTTTTTCAATACTTTTTGCAGTTTTCAAATAGGAAAAATGCCAACCACCATTCTCTATAAATCGAATATCCTGGTATTTTGTCTTTGAAAATAGAGAATCTACTCTCCAAAAAGGATATTTTTTATCCTTAACATTTCTTAACCATTGTGGAGATATAAGGTTAACTTTCTTGCAAGCCTTTGTTCCAAACCACTCAAAAGAATTTAATTTTAAATTAAATTTATAATAAAATAATTTTTGTTTAAAAAGTATTATTTTATTTTTAATATGTTTCAAATTATTTTGCTCTAAATTTGGAATTTCATCTAGATCAGAAATTAATACTATATCGTTTGAATCTGCTTCTTTTAAACCTTTCTGAATACGATCTCTTTGAAAATTTTCTCGTTTTGCAGCGTTGAGTATATATTTTGAATTAATAACATCTTCGTTATCTTTATCATGTATTTTCGCAATTCCATCTGGTTCTTTATCTACAACTAT
>CACIJX010000030.1 GCA_902587085.1 uncultured Pelagibacteraceae bacterium | reverse complement strand
ATAAATTGGGAATTACCCTTTGGTACAAATATAAGACCTGTAGTCACGGAAAATTATATATTTTTAGCATCAAAAAATGGTTTTTTTTTAAGTGTAAATGCAAAAACAGGAAATGTTATTTGGTCTAAAAACCTTTTTAATAATAAAAAAATTAAAATTAAAAAAACTGGAAATATAGTTTCTCTTTTTTTAATTTCAAACAAAATCATGGCAACTACTTCAAAAGGTTATTTTTTATTTTTAGATTATAGAAACGGAGAAGTTTCCAGTTACACAAAAGCTGCTAGTGCAGGTTTTTTTTCAAGACCCTCAATAGTTGATGGCAAAATTTATCTAATAGACAGTAAAATGAGATTACTGATTTATCAATAAACTAATTTGTCGACTTTCCGCTTAAGAAAGATAATTGGGTAATATTGTTATTATCATTAATGTTCATCGGCTTTATTGGATAATCGCCAGTAAAATAATGATCTGTAAATTGTGGATATAATTTATTTCTGCTTTCTTCACAAAGCGCTTTGTACATTCCATCTATACTTAAAAATTTAAGAGAGTTTGCACCTATGTGTTTTCTCATTTCCTCTACACTTTTGTTAGCTGCTAACAGTTCTTTTTTTGAAGGCATATCAATACCATAAAAGTCTGGAAATTTAATTTCTGGACAAGCAATTCTAACGTGAACTTCTTTAACACCATGGTCATAAAGCATTTTTACTATTTTTGTGCAAGTGGTGCCTCTTACTAAGGAGTCGTCTATTAAAATAACAGATTTATTTTTTATTGCTGATTGATTGGCGTTAAGTTTTAATTTTACACCGAGGCTTCTTATATTTTGTTCAGGCTCAATGAAAGTTCTACCAACATAGTGATTTCTAATTAAACCAAGTTCAAAATGTTTTTTTTTATACTGAGAAAAACCTATAGATGCGGGAACACCAGAGTCTGGAACAGGTATTATGATATCTCCAATATTCTCAGTTTCCTTAGCAAGTTCGTAACCTAATTTCTTCCTGTATTCATATGCAGTTCTACCTCTTAAAAGACTATCCGGTCTAGTAAAATAAATGTACTCAAAAACACAAGGCCTAGCTTTTTTTTTCGGGAATGGTTTAAGACTTTTTAAAACGTTATTTTCTATAACAACTATTTCTCCATTTTCAATTTCTCTTATAAATTTTGCTCCAATTATATCTAACGCACATGTTTCGGATGCAAGTACGTATGAATTTTTTATTTTACCTAAAATCAGCGGTCTTATTCCAAAAGGATCTCTAACACCTATTAATTTTTTATTTGTCATAAATATCAAAGCAAAACCACCTTGAATTTGAAAAAGTGCATCAATAATTTTATCTACAATTTTTATTCTATTAGACTTTGCAATTAATTGTACGATGGTTTCTGTGTCTGATGTTGTTCTGAAAATAGCACCATCCTTAACCAATTTTTCTCTAAGTGTAATAGCATTTGTTAGATTACCATTATGTGCAAGACTTATACCTCCACCGTAGAGGTCAGCAAAAAATGGTTGAATATTCCTTAAAGAGGTCTCTCCGGTAGTAGAGTAGCGATTATGACCAATAGCAAAATTTCCGGGTAATTTTTTTAGAACATCTTTATTAGTAAAGTTATCACCTACTAAACCATGTCTTTTTTCAGAGTGAAAATTATTTCCATCAAAAGATACTATTCCACAACCCTCTTGACCCCTGTGTTGTAGAGAATGAAGTCCTAATGCAGTTAATGCCGAAGCATCTCTTGAGTTATGTATACCAAAAACACCACATTCTTCTCTAATACTTTTCATTTTAGATCTTTTCAATTTCGTCTTTCGTGTTCTCTAAATCTTTTTGCTCTGGGAATTCTTCAATTAACAATCTACTCCCTTTCTCAGTAATAGAAAAAAAGTATGAATTATTTAAAGTCATATCCCATTTTTCATAGGAATAAAACCAATTTACGATTGAAAATATACACACAACAAAAACATAACCTTTGAAAATGCCAAAGAAAAATCCAAAAACTTTGTCTACAGATCCCATACCAGTGTAAGAAAACAAGCGACCCAGAGATTTTCCAATCAGAATCAAAATGAATAAACTTAATATATAAACTGTAATTCCAAGACCAATCTCCGAAATATAAGTATTATTTATATATTCCGAAATATAAGGTTCTAATTTAGGCACTGAAATTATAGTTATAATTAGGGCCAAAACCCATTTTAAGAACGACATTAAACTTATAAAGAAACCTTTAGAGAAACATTGTATTGAAAAATAAATAATAAAAATTAAAAATATTATATCAAACAAAACTACATTTTCTCTTATCAGAGACAATATATCTTCAAGCATCTTTGAAGGGCTTAAATGTTAATATTAGTTTTGGCAACAATGTTAAAACCGATACCATGGCTAATAGCATTGCTATACCTGTAAAAATACCAAAGTAAATTGTAGGAATAAAATTCGATAATACCAATATTGAGAAACCAAAAACTATTGTTATAGAAGTATTTAAAATTGCCACACCTACAGTATTATGACATTTTTCAAGAGTTAAATTATAATCTTTAGTTTTTTCAAATTCCTCTTTGAATCTATAAATATAATGGATGCTGTTATCCACTGCGATACCAATTGTAATTGCAGCAATAGTTATTGTCATCATATCCAGAGGTATACCCAAAAGACCAATAATGCCGAGGATTAAAAAAGCTGCCATAAAATTTGGTACCACCCCAATTAATGATAGAGTTAGATTTCTAAAAAGAATTAAAAACATTAAAGTTATTCCAGCCATAACAACTCCTAAAGTTAATATCTGAGACTTAAAAAGACTTTGCAAAAGATTATTAAACAAAATTAAAACACCGGCCAGTTTAAATTCTTCACGTTTTAATCCTAATTTATTCTCTAAATCATAATTAATTTGTTTTATTAATTCATTTCTTCTCAAATCTTTCTTTGAATCCAAAACCCTCAAACCAATTCTAGCTTCGTTACTTTTTATTGAAATATAAGGGTCAATTATTTCTTTTTTAATTGAGTCAGGTATTTTTGTATATAAAACACCCATTTCAAGCCCGCCTAATTTTTCAACCCCAGTCAAATCCTCAGCTACTCTTACCATAGATGTAAAAGATATAACTTTACCTACCGCATCCAAGTTGTCCAAGTAATCATGTACCATATTGATCTTGTCTATTTTATCTCTTGTAAACCAATATTTTGAATCATCTTCTGTATCCTCCCCCCAATCGTCATCAGTATCATTGTCCTTTTCTTTTTGAGGAAATTTAACAATTATATCAAGCGGTGTTGTTCCACCCAGCTCCTCATCAATCAATTTCATTCCCTTATATATTTCTGTTTCTCTGTCAAAATAGTTTATAAAACTATTTTCCACTTCAAGCTTTGTTATACCAAAAACACTTATAAAAATTACAAGAATTGTTGAGGCAAAAATTGTCTTAGTTTTTTTTTGTGCCACAGCTGCTAAAAAGGATGTGATTTTTGATTTTTTTTGTTCTCTATAATTTGTATTTTTTTTACTCAATATATTTAAAATTGAAGGTAGCAAAGTAAAAGTAACAGACATTGAAACTATTAATCCTACTGTCATCATCCAACCAAAGTCTATAATTGGTTTAATGCCACTAAATATTAAAGATAGAAAAGCACAGATAGTTGTTAAAACCGTATAAAGTATCGGCCAAAACATTTTTTTAGAAGTCCAGAGGATAGCCTCATCATTCGAAGTATTTGGATTTTCTTTTCTAAATTGTAAATATCGAACACTCATATGAATATTCATTGCCATAGTCAGAATAAGCATTAAAGCAATAAAATTTGATGATATGACTGTTACTTTCCAACCAACCAATCCAAGAAAACCAATCATTATTAGAACGGAAAAAAAACAGCTTAAAAGAGGTATAAACACCCACAAAAGATTTCTAAAAACGAACCAAAGAGTAAAAACAATGAATAAAAATACTCCAGCTCCAAATACCACGATATCATTTTTTATAAATGTCATCATATCATCTGCAATCATGGGAATTCCACCAAGATGAATTATTGGATAAATATCTGACGAAATATTTTTTACCCTTCCAGGAGTGGGATGTTCACTTATGATTTTTCTTATTTCATTTATATTCTTGTGGTTTTTTTTGTTATAGGATTTTTTATATAAATTATATTTATTTAAAAAAGCACTATAAGACTTTTTTTCTTTTGAAGTTAACTGACCTTTGTCTTTTCTATCGAGGTAATCATTTCTTTTTTCAATTAAATCAGATAATTTTTTATCAGGCTTAATATAAACAAGAATACCAGAGGTTTTTCCATCAGCGCTTATTACAAAATCCTCATAAATTGGAC
>CACIJX010000029.1 GCA_902587085.1 uncultured Pelagibacteraceae bacterium | reverse complement strand
AGTTTGTATTAAGGATGTTTCTGATCTTAAAAAACCTTCTTTATCTGCATCTAAAATTGCAACTAAAGCACATTCAGGAATGTCAAGTCCTTCCCTTAACAAATTTATTCCAACTAAAATATCAAAAACACCCATTCTTAAATCACGAATTATTTCAATCCTTTCTAGGGTATCTATATCAGAGTGCATGTATCGAACTTTAAGACCGTTTTCATGTAAATATTCAGTTAAATCTTCAGCCATTTTTTTTGTAAGGGTTGTGACAAGTATTCTATATCCTTTTTCTATAATTTTTTTAGACTCGTGCAATAAATCATCTACTTGAGTTTTTGCTGGCCGAACTTCTACATTCGGATCAATCAATCCAGTTGGCCTTATAACCTGATCAATGTATTGGTTTTGAGTTTGTTTTAGCTCCCATGGTCCTGGCGTCGCTGATACAAATACAGTTTGAGTTCTCATTGCATCCCATTCCTCAAACTTTAAAGGTCTGTTATCCATACATGAAGGCAATCTAAAACCATATTCTGACAAAGTTCTTTTTCTTGTATGATCACCTTTATACATTCCATTTAGTTGTGGAACAGTGACATGACTTTCATCTACAAACACAATTGTATTGTCAGGGAAATATTCAAAAAGTGTGGGTGGGGGCTCTCCTTTTTTTCTACCTGATAAAAATCTTGAATAGTTTTCAATTCCAGCACAAGTCCCTGTTGCTTCAATCATTTCTAAATCAAACTTTGTTCTTTCCCTTAATCTTTGCGCTTCAAGAAGTTTGTTATCAGCTTTATGTTTTTCCAAAGTATCCTTAAGCTCTTTTTTAATTTCAATAATAGCCTGATCAATAGTTGGCTTAGGGGTAATATAATGACTATTCGCGTATAGCTTAACTATTCCAAAATCATTTGTTTTGTCACCAGTTAGAGGATCAAATTCCTCGATTTTTTCTAATTTATTTCCAAATAAACTTAATCTCCAAGCTCTGTCTTCTAAGTGAGAGGGAAAAATTTCTAAATTTTCTCCCCTTACTCTAAAAGTTCCTCTAAAAAAATTCTGATCATTTCTTTTGTATTGCAAATTTACAAAAGTTTTTATTATTTGATCCCTCTCATATTCGTAATTCTTTTTTAAAGTCAGAGTCATTTTACTATAAGCTTCAACCGATCCAAGACCGTAGATACAAGAAACGCTAGCAACTATAATTACATCATCTCTTTCAAGCAAAGATCTTGTTGCTGAATGTCTCATTCGATCTATCTGTTCGTTAATAGATGCTTCTTTTTCAATATAAGTGTCTGATCTAGGGACATACGCTTCTGGAGTATAATAATCATAATACGAAACGAAATATTCAACAGCATTTTCTGGAAAAAAACCTTTCATTTCTCCATAAAGCTGTGCTGCCAATGTCTTATTTGGAGCAAGCACAAGAGCCGGTCGATTTGCAGACTCAATTACTTTGGCCATTGTAAAGGTTTTACCCGATCCAGTTACGCCTAATAAAACTTGCTCATTTTGTTTATTATTTAAATTTTTTAGTATTTTTTTTATAGCCTGAGGCTGATCACCAGCAGGTTGAAAGCTACTTTTTATTTTAAATTTAATTCCTCCCTCAAGCTTTTTTCTAACAAGAGCGTTATTAGCCTCTAAATCACCCATTTTTTCTTGGTAAGTATTTTGCATTTTATGTTAATAATAACAAAATATTATAAATTTCAATGAGCATAGTTTCCAATAGTTTAAAGCGAATAAAACCATCTCCAACTATAGCTGTCACCTCAAAAGCTAGAGAAATGAGGGCTGCTGGAAGGGATGTTATCGGTCTAGGAGCCGGGGAGCCGGATTTTGATACTCCAGACAATATTAAGGATGCAGCTATAGAAGCTATTAAAAAAGGAGAGACAAAGTACACAGCTGTTGACGGTACACCAAAACTTAAAAAGGCAATCCAAGGTAAATTCTCTAGAGAAAATAATTTATCTTTTGAGCTTGATCAAATTTCTGTTGGGACAGGAGGAAAGCAAGTTCTATATAACGTTTTCATGGCAACTCTAAATCCTGGTGACGAAGTAATTATTCCCGCACCTTATTGGGTATCTTATCCTGATATGGTGTTGTTGGCCGGCGGCAAACCTAAAATTGTAAAATGTTCAGAAAAAAATGAATTTAAAATAACCCCAGAAAAATTAAAAAAGGCAATAGGGAAAAAAACTAAGTGGTTAATTATAAACTCACCGTCTAATCCAACAGGATCTTGTTATTCAAAAAAAGAGATAGAAGACATATCAAAAATATTAATAAAAAATAAAAACGTTTATATACTTAGCGATGATATCTATGAGCATATTACTTATGATAATTTTAAGTTTTTTACTATCGCTCAAATTCAAGCCCTAAAAGATAGAACATTAACAATGAATGGCGTAAGCAAATCTTATTCGATGACTGGTTGGAGAATAGGATATGGAGCTGGCCCAAAAAATATAATAAAAGCTGTTGCAAAAATTCAATCACAATCTACAACAAACCCTTCTTCGATTAGCCAGGCAGCAGCTGTAGAAGCTTTAAACGGAACTCAAGATTTTATAAAAATTAGGGCAGATTCTTTCAAAGAGAGAAGAGATTACGTTGTTGAAACTTTAAATAGCATTAATGGTTTGAGTTGTTTAAAGCCGAGTGGTGCTTTTTATGTATTTCCTAACTGTAAAAAATTATTAAATAAAAAAACAAAGTTAAAAACAGATAAAGAATTTGTTGAAAAATTGCTTGAGAAAGCCGAAGTTGCTGTTGTTCAAGGTTCTGCTTTTGGACTAGATGGATATTTTAGAATTTCTTATGCAACTTCTATGGAAAATCTTAAAAAGGCTTTAGATAGAATTAAATCTTTTTGTGAAAGCTTAAACTAATCCCAGTCTAACAACTGATCTGGCATTCTCAATCATACAATCTTTTGCAGGTTTAAATTTAAAACCTAATAATTCTTCTGCATAAGTAGTGTCAGTTTGCATTAAAATTCCTAGATCTGGTATCATCATTTTAGCGCTTGAGTCTATATAACTTATTAACTTAACCATGAAATTTGGAAGTTCCTTTTTGGGAAGTTTTTTTGCATATTCAGGCATCGCCTCGGCCATCAATTGAGATAACTCAACCAGTCTTTTTACTTCTTTTCCAACTATTAATCTTCTTCCACCGACTTTTTTATTTCCAATACAGGCAACATGAGCTTTTGCTATATCTTTAACATCAGAAATTAAAACTGCAAATTTGGGCGCACCTGGAAATTTACCTGCCATAAATTGTCTAACATATTCTATGGATGTACCTCCTTTTTTATCTAAAGCATCTCCAAAAACTCCACCAGGACAAATACAAGTTAATTTATTTTTTAATCCTTTGCTCTCCATAAACTCCCAAGCCAATCTTTCTGCTTTTGTTTTTGACAAAAAGTAGTCATTCACACCTTCCACCCAATTTTCATCAGTCCAATCATTTTCTCCAAAAGTATAAGGATTGCTTCTATTGGGTTTTCTAAACATTGCAACAATTGAGGAAGTTTTAATTATTTGTTCCACACCTGCATTTACTCCAGCTTTTAAAACTCTTAAAGTTCCATCAACAGCAGGAGGTAATAAACTTTCTCTATTTCTTGAAACTTTCATTGGAAAAGGTGAGGCAATGTGAAATATATATTTACATCCTTTTGCAGCCTGATTCCATCCATCATCTTTGACAAGATCTAATTCAACAAATGATAATTTATCAGTTGAGGCATATTTACTTATAGTTTCTTTTGTTTGCCCAATTAAATTATTGTTTCTTACTGTTCCTAAAACTTCATAGCCAGAATTTAATAATTCTATCGCAGTGTGTTTTGCAATCCATCCACTTATACCAGTTAATAAAACTTTAGTGCTCATGTTTTTCTATACCATGTTTTTCAAGTAGATCATGCATTCTTTGATGTTCTTTGAAAGTTAAACTATAAAATATAGCTATTGAAGCAATAGAGCCAACAATAACACCTTGTACAAATCTAAAAATTGTACGTCTATTTTTAGCTTTAGTATCATCATTCATTTTTTTACCTTTTTGTTTTGCTTCATAAAATTTAAAACCAGCATATAAAATTAGGACCACACTTAAGATCCATGATATTGGATGATTAACTATTGCCAAAAGGGAACCTCCAAATAAGGCAGCTATAAAACCAGATATCCAACAAATCGGGCACATAAATTTACTTTTGCGAAGATAAAAATTTTTCGGCCTCAAGGGCTGACATACAGCCCATACCAGCTGCTGTAACTGCTTGCCTAAAAACTTTATCTTTAACATCACCTGCCGCAAAAACACCGGGTACATTAGTGACAGTAGAGTCCGGTTTCGTAACTATATATCCCTCTTTATCCATATTTAATTGGCCTTTAAAGAGAGATGTAGCAGGGTCGTGTCCAATAGCTACAAATAATCCATCCAATTTAATATTACTAACTTTATTTGTTTTGACATTTTTAATTTTTATTCCTTTTACTACTTTTGGATTATTTTCTCCCAAAACATCCTCAACTATACTATCCCATATAATTTCAATTTTTTTATTTGCTTTTAATTTTGCTTGAAGCATTTTTTCTGCTCTCAATTCGTTTCTTCTATGAATCAGTTTTACTTTAGAAGCAAACTTGGTTAAAAACATTGCTTCCTCAACAGCTGCATTTCCGCCTCCCACTACAGCTACTTCTTTTTCTTTAAAAAAGAAACCATCACATGTTGCGCAAGCTGAAACACCAAATCCCCTAAATTCTTGCTCCGATTTTAAATTTAACCATCTTGCTTGAGCTCCAGTAGAAATAATAAAACTATCAGCAGTATAAACTTGTCCACTATCCCCCACGGCTTCAAAAGGTGTTTTGGAAAGATCCACTTTACTTATATGATCCTGAATCATCTCAGTCCCCACAGCTTTGGCCTGACCCTTCATTTCTTCCATAAGCCAGGGTCCTTGTATTACTTTGGAGTAAC
>CACIJX010000028.1 GCA_902587085.1 uncultured Pelagibacteraceae bacterium | reverse complement strand
GATGGAATGGGAATTAGATACTTTTTCAAAAAAATACGTAAAAGAAATAACTGATGCAGCCGCTGAGTCAGAAAGAATTATATTAGCTACAGATCCTGATAGAGAAGGTGAAGCTATTGCATGGCATGTTAGGGAAATTCTTGAAAATAAAAAACTTTTAAAAGGAAAAAAAGTTGAAAGAGTTGTTTTTAATGAAATTACAAAAAAAGCTGTTACAAATGGAATTAACAATCCAAGAGAAATTGAGTCACTTTTGGTTAATGCATATATGGCTAGACGAGCCTTAGACTATCTTGTTGGTTTTAATATATCACCAATTTTATGGACTAAGTTACCAGGATCAAAGTCTGCTGGGAGAGTTCAATCTGTTGCTCTTAGATTAATAACTGAAAGAGAACATGAGATAGAACTTTTTAAACCTGAAGAATTCTGGACCATTTCTAGTAACTTTCAATATGATGATAAGCTTATTAAATCAAAACTATCTTTCTTTGCTGGAGACAAAGTTGAAAAGTTTTCCTTTAGAAAAAAAATAGAATCCGAAAAAGCATTAAATGAAATCAAAAATCAATCTTATAAAATAACAGATGTTTCATCAAAGGTTTATCGACGAAATCCATTAGCACCATTTACTACATCAACTCTACAACAGACAGCTTCTGGAAAATTCGGTTTTGGAGCATCAAGAACTATGCAGATAGCACAAAGACTTTACCAGGGTATAGACATCGAGGGGGATGCTGTTGGTTTGATTACATATATGAGGACTGATGGAACTCAGATCTCCAACGAAGCTATTTCTGATTTTAGAAGTTTTATAACCAAAGAACATGGTAAAAAATATCTTCCTGATAATCCAAATAGTTATTCTGGAAAAAAAGCAAAGAATGCACAAGAAGCACACGAAGCTATAAGACCGACAGATGTTTCAAAAAAACCTGAGGATATGAAAAAATATTTAAGCACAGACCAATCTAAGCTTTATGAATTAATTTGGAATAGAGCTGTATCTTCTCAAATGAATCCAGCAGAGTTTGATAGAAAAAGTATAACAATACAGTCAGAGAATAAAAAAATTAATTTTAAATCAAATGGTTCTACTATCAAATTTGATGGGTATTTAAAAATCTACAAATTTGAAGAAAAAGATGAAGATCTAAAAAACATTTTACCTGAGGTAAAAATTGGAGACAAAGTCTCCATAAAAGAATTAATAGATGATCAACATTTCACAGACCCACCACCAAGATATTCCGAGGCTAGTCTTGTTAAAAAAATGGAAGAATTAGGAATTGGCCGGCCCTCTACTTATGCAAGTATAATTTCGGTTTTATCTACCAGGAATTATGTTGAATTATTAAATAAAAGATTTCATCCAACCGATCGAGGTAAATTACTATCTGCATTTCTTGAAAAATTATTCACGAAATATGTTGATTACAATTTCACTGCTGAATTGGAAAATCAACTAGATGAGATTACAAGTGGTAAAGTTGATTGGGTTAAAGTTTTGGATGGTTTTTGGAAGGATTTTTATACAAATGTAGGTCAAGTTAAAGAAAAAAGGACAAGAGAAGTTTTGGATTTATTAAACGAAAGTTTAGGCGATCTTGTTTTTGAAAGAGACGATAATGATGCTATTGATAGAAAATGTAAACTTTGTAACACTGGCGAACTAAGTCTTAAAAATAGTTTCAGAGGTGGTGCATTTATAGGTTGCTCCAATTATCCTGAATGTAAATTTACAAGACCATTATCTAAATCAAAAGCCTCGCAGCAAATAAATTTAGCTGAACCTAAATTGATTGGCAAAAATGATTTTGGTAAAGATATTTTTCTGAAAAATGGAAGATTTGGCCCTTATTTACAATTTGAAATTGAAACCAGTGATTTAGAAGAAAATAAGACAAAAAAGAAAAAAAAGAAAAAAGAAAATGAAAATTTAAAAAATGTTTCTATACCAAAAGGCTTGCCAATAGAAAATATAGATCTAGATAAGGCAAAATATTTATGTTCTTTACCAAAAATAATAGGTAAGCATCCGGACTTAAATGAGGATATTACTATTAATATTGGTAGATTTGGTCCTTATTTAAAATGTTCAAGTAAATCTGCAAGAATTGAAAGCGTTGATGAATTATTTGCAATTGGTCTCAACAGAGCAACAACATTAATTTCTGAAGCAAGGCCTGGAAGAATGTCTTCATCTGAAATCAAGAATCTCGGTGAACATCCAGAAGATAAAAAACCAGTAAGAATTATGAAAGGTCAATACGGTCCCTACATTAAATATAAATCTCTTAATGCTACAATACCTGAAGACAAAGATCCTGCTGAAATAACAATGGAGGAAGCTTTAATTTTGATTGATAAGAGAAAAGAATACGATAAAAATAAAAGAAAGAAAAAAAAATGAGTGCAGAAGAGAATTTAAAAAAATTAAATATTAGTTTACCTAAAGCACCAGATCCTGTTGGAGCTTATGTGGCATCTAAAAATGTTGGAAATTTAATCTTTATTTCAGGACAGCTACCATTAAATCATGAAGGAAAATTAATTAAAGGTAAAATTGGCAAAGAATTAACTTTAGAACAAGGTCAAGAATCTGCAAGGTTTTGTGCTTTAAACCTTTTGGCACAACTTAAAAAAATATGTGGTAGTTTAGATAAAATTAAAGGGTGTATTAAAATAACCGGATACGTTAATTCAATCGACACTTTTACCGATCAACCTAAAGTTATTAATGGTGCTTCTGATTTAATCTCAAATATATTTGGTGAAAAGGGAAAACATACACGCGCCGCTGTAAGTGTAAACTCACTACCATTAGGTGCGGCAGTTGAAATTGAAGGAATATTTGAGTTATAATTTTTTACCTACCGACCGAGTAATATTTTATTTTTCTTTTTTTTAATTCTACTGGGTTATAAAGATTTCTCATATCATAAACTTTAAAATTATTCTTTTTAACTATTTTTCTAAAATCTATAGACTTAAATTCATCCCACTCGGTATTTATAATAATTAAGTCTGCACCAGCACAGGCTTTGCTTAAAGTCCTTTCGTACAAAAGATTTGCGTTTTTCTTGAATTCTTTTTTGGGTCCAGATGGATCATGATATTTAACTTTCGCCCCTTTCTTTAATAAATACGGTATAAGGACAAGACTTGACGATTCTCTCATATCATCTGTATTTGCCTTAAATGTAACTCCTAAAACGGTAATATTTTTATTTTTAATTTTGTTATTCATTATTTTGTTAACTCTTTTTGTTAATAAAATTTTCCTATTCTGATTAGATTTTATTACAGCTTTTACAATAGATAGATTGGTTTTAAATTTATCGCTAATAGAAACTAGTCCTTTTGTATCTTTTGGAAAACAGGATCCGCCATAGGCTGGGCCAGCTCTTAGGAATCTACTTCCAATCCTGGCATCTGAGCCAATACCAACAGAAATATCTTCAACATTTATATCTGCTGACTCACATAAATTGGCAATTTCATTAATAAATGTAATTTTAGTGGCTAGAAAAGCATTTGAAGCATACTTAATTAATTCTGCACCTTTTCTAGAAGTGCAAAAGAATTTTGCACCTTTTTTTATAAGAGGCTCATATAAAAGTTCCATTTTTTTAAAAATTTTTTTATTATCAGATCCAATAACAATTCTATCAGGGTATTTAAAATCCCTTATAGCTTCACCTTCTCTTAAAAATTCTGGATTTGAAACAACATCGAACAGGGATTTTTTAACTTTCTTTCCAATTATTTTTTCCACGTTATCACCGGTAGTCACAGGTACAGTCGATTTAGTTATAATAATCTTGTAGCTTTTAATATAATTAGATACAGATTTTGCAACACTATATACCTGTGAAAGATCGACCAAATTTGATCCTTTTTTAGTTGGAGTTCCAACACAAATAAAAATTATTTGTGACTCTTTTACAGCTTTTTCTAAATCATCGGTAAAGTCTAATCTTTTTGCTCTAAAATTATTACGAATTAAATCATCTAATCCAGGTTCATAAATTGGTGAGATTGCCTTTTTTAATTTGTTTATTTTTTTCGTATCTTTATCTACACAATAAACTTTATTTCCTAAGTCTGCAAAGCAAGTCCCGCTTACTAATCCAACATATCCGGTACCAATCATGCAAATCTTCATATTAAGTAATTATAAATATTTTGAAATTGTAAGTCCGGAATTAATAAATCCCTTAAGTGTTCCACAATCAATATATTTTCCTTTAAATATATTTCCATAAAATTTTTCATTTTCTTTAACTAATGTTTTTATAGCATCTGTAATATGGATCTCTCCGCCTTTGCCTCTACTTTGATTTTTTAAAACAGACAGTATTTTTTTTGGTAAGATATATCTTCCAATTATGGCATAATTTGACGGGGCTTCACTTAATTTGGGTTTCTCAATTACCTCATTAATCAAAAAAGAGTTTTTATTTTTAAGTTTAAATCCCAGAATTCCCCATCTTGATACTGTTTTTCTATCAACTTTTTTAGTTGCTATAACCGAACTTTTGGTTTTTTTGTGCAAAGCAATCATTTCTTTTGAACAATTTTTTTTAACAATTAAATCATCTGCTAATAACATTAAAAAATGTGTTCCACTTAAATATTTTTTACATTGTAAAACTGCATGTCCGGTTCCTTCTGGTTTATTTTGATAAACAAATTTTATCATCTTTTGGTAGCGTTTAATCTTTTTAAAGACTTCCTTGAGGCGTTTATCTTTTTTTTTCTTTTTGATTATTTTTTTATAGAAAGCATCATTAAAAAAATATTTTTTTATACTCGTTCTATTTTTTGGGACTACAAAAATAAATTGCTTAATTCCTGCTTGAATACATTCTTCCATTATATATTCCAAATTTGGTTTTCCATTTATTGGCAACAATTCTTTTGGAATTATACTTGACAGTGGCAATAATCTTGTACCTAATCCTGCTAATGGAATGATTGCTTGTTTAACCATTAAAACCTTTTACTAGCTAAACAAATATTTTACAAATGAAATTATTTACGAACAAAAAAAAGCTACAATCTGAAATAAAAAATATCAGTAATATTAGTTTTGTACCAACTATGGGCGCTCTACATAAAGGTCATGAAAGTCTGATAAAAAAGTCGATTAAAAAATCTGGAAAAACACTTGTAAGCATATTTGTGAATCCTAAACAATTTGATAAAAAAAAGGACTTTAATTGCTATCCCAAAAATTACAAAAATGATTTAAAAGTATTAAAAAGATTAAAAGTGAACTATCTGTATAAACCAAATTATGATGATATATACAAATTCAAAACAAAAAATAAAATATTTCTTGATAGGTCATCAAAAAAGTTAT
>CACIJX010000027.1 GCA_902587085.1 uncultured Pelagibacteraceae bacterium | reverse complement strand
CCATTTTTTTACAAAAAATGAAAAGTTAAATGCATATAAATCAGCAGGGGTTTTAATTGGTTTTTTAGGGATTGTTTTTTTATTTTTTGACAAATTAGTTATATCAGAAAGTAATATATTTTATGTAATAGTGATTCTATGCGGGTCTACTTTTTATGTTGTTGGAGGAATTTTAACACTTAAATTTCTAAAAGATGAGGGTAATGAAAATGTTTCAACTTCAACAATTTTATGGTCATTAATTTTTCTAATACCTTTTTGCATATACCAAGAACCTTGGGTAAATTTAAATCCTTCAATAGAATCAACGGTGGCATTAATTTATTTAGGTGTTTTTCCTACAGGCGTAGCATGGTTACTTAGGTTTCATATATTAACTAAAGTTGGAATGGTCTTTCAAACCCAAGTAGCTTATTTGATACCAATATTTGGTGTTTTATTTGGGTACTTAATAATGGATGAACAAATAACTTGGAAAGTATTAGCATCTTTAATAATTATAATTTCAGGTATATATATAGTAAAACGGGGAAATAAAGGGATCAAAAGTTTATAATGCCAACAGAGTCAGCATCACTAAGTCTGCTTTCAATTATTTCGCTTTTAAGTTTTTTTGTAACTCTTTTAACAAGCAAATTCTCAAATAAAATTAGTAAAGGTATTTTAATGGACCAAGATTTTGAAAAACCACAAGCTTTTCATAAAGAAGCTATCTCAAGAAGCGGTGGTTTGTCAGGAATAGTTTCATTAATTGTATTTTTTATATTATTTAATTATCTGTTTGACGTATTTGTATTTGATTATTTTATTTTATCTATTGCAATGTTTTCACTAGGTTTTTTGGAAGATTTAAAATTTAAAATTAATCCAAGTTATAGATTAATGTTAATGATTTTGATACTGACTGCTTTTATATTTTTTGAATCAATTCAGATTTCTTCTATAGACTTGAAATTTTTGAATATATGGATGAATAATAAGGTTTTTTCAGCCATTTTTATACTTTTATGTTTTTTATTTATTGTAAATGGTGCAAATTTAATTGATGGTTTCAACGGTCTTTTAACTATCCATTTACTTATAATAAATTCAATACTTTTTTTCATAAATTTAAATAATGGAAATGAAAATCTTACAGTTATTATTACCTCACAAATTGTTATACTTTTAGTCTTTTTATTATTTAATTTTCCAAGAGCAAAAATGTTCTTAGGTGACAGTGGCTCATATTTATTTGGATCACTAACTGCTTTAAATATAATTTATACCAACAATCTAAACCAACAAGTATCGTCTTTTTTCTTTTGCGTAATACTCTTTTATCTGTTTTTTGAAGTTTTCTTTTCTTTTTTTAGAAAATTGTATTCAAGAAAATCGCCATTCAAGCCAGATTCTCAGCATCTGCATATGCTTCTGTATAGATTTTTGGCTAAGTCAGGAAAATTTCATGATTGTAACTATTTAAATTCTATACTCATAAATCTTATTTATATTTGCATGGTATTACCCGGACTTTTTTTCACTGATAATGGATTAATTTGTAAATATTGGTTTTTTTCTTTATTAGTTATTTATATTATCTTTTATTCTTTACTTTATAGTTTCGAAAAAAAGCAATAGTTGTTATAAGTTGCTAAAAATAAGTTAAAAATGGGCAAGTGGCGGAATTGGTATACGCGCTAGTCTTAGGAACTAGTGCCGCAAGGCTTAAGAGTTCGAGTCTCTTCTTGCCCACCAAATATAAAAATGAAAGTAAAAATTACATCAAAAAAAGGTCTTAAAATTAATTTAAGTGTTTTAGTTGACAAAAGGACTATACAAAAAAAATTAGATGAAAAATTATTTGAATTGAAAGATAAAGTTCAATTGAAAGGTTTTAGGCCAGGCAAAGTTCCTCCAAGTGTGATCAAAAGTCAATTTGGAAAAGCAATTTACGGTGAGGTAATCGACTCTATTTTGAAAGAAAGCTCAGCTAAAGCAATTGAAGAAAAAAAAATTAAAGTGGCGGGACAACCGAAAATTGATCTAAAGACTTTTGGAGAGGGTAAAGATCTAGATTACACCATAGAATTGGAAACACTGCCAGAATTTAAGTTAAAACCACTGGAAAAAATAAAAACAACCGAGTACGAGATAGATGTTGATAACAATACAATTGATAAAAGAATTGAGGAAATAGCAAAGTCACAAAATAATTTTATAGATAAAACTTTAGATGAAAAATCCTCAAAAGGAGATATGATAGTTTTTGATTACAAGGCAAAGTCTGAGGGAAAGGATTTTGAGGGCAATGAGGGAAAGAATATACAACTAATTTTAGGAAGAGATCTTTTTATTAAAGGATTTGATGAACAACTATTAGGATTAAAAAAAAATCAAAATAAAAATGTTTCAATTAATTTACCCGAAAATTATCCAAAAAAAGATTTAGCAAATAAAAAGGCTGTTTTTGATTGTAAAATTGTAAATATTAAAAAACCAGTTGATACCAAAATAGATGATGAGTTAGCAAAAAAAGTTGGAGCTAAAAATCTTGGAGATTTAAAAATTTTGATTAAAAAACAAATTTCTAACGAATATAAAAATGGCTTAGGAGCAATTACTAAAAAAGATATTTTAGAACAATTAGAAAAATCTCATTCATTGGATCTACCTCCCAATTTAATTGAACAAGAAGCAAAAATTATTTCACAGGGCCAAAAAAAAGAAGATATAGAAAAAAACAAAGAAAAAAATATTAAATTAGCGAAGACAAGAATAAAAACTGGATTAGTTCTAAATGAAATTGCAGAAAAAAATAAAGTAAAAATTGATGAAAGTGAAATTAAAAATGAAATAGAAAAACAGATTAAAACTATGCCTGGTCAAGAAAAAATGGTTATGGATTACTACCAAAAAAATCCTAGTGCTGTAACAAGTTTGAGAGGAGCTTTATATGAGGAAAAAATTTTAGAATTGATAAAATCTAAAATCACATTAAACAAAAAAAAAGTTACTCTCAAAGAAGCTGAACAAATACTTAAAGATTTTACAAAAAAAACCAGCACCAGAACTTCAAACGAAAATAATAAAAAAAACCAGAAAAAAACGAAAATTAAAAGAAAAAATAAATAAAATTAGCAAAAACTTAATTTAAAATGTATAAGCGATATTGCAATGATTCGTAAAATAGAAGAGCAGTTAAATAATCTTGTTCCTATGGTTGTTGAGCAAACAAACAAGGGAGAAAGAGCTTATGATATATATTCAAGACTTTTAAAAGAAAGAATCGTTTTTTTAGTTGGAGGCGTAAACGATACAGTGGCATCATTGGTTACAGCACAGCTTTTATTTTTAGAATCAGAAAATCCAAAAAAAGAAATTTTTTTCTATATAAATAGTCCTGGAGGATTAGTGACCTCAGGTTTAGGTATATATGATACGATGCAATATATTAAATCACCGGTTTCTACTTTGTGTATAGGTCAAGCATCATCCATGGGCTCATTTCTTTTATCTGCTGGAGAAAAAGGAAAAAGATTTTCTCTTCCAAATTCTAGAATCATGGTTCATCAACCTTCTGCGGGTTTTCAAGGACAAGCCACTGATATACAAATTCATGCTAAAGAAATACTTTCTTTAAAAGAGAGGCTGAATAAGATTTACTCAAAACATACAGGTAAATCAGTTAAAGATATTTCCCAAGCACTAGAGAGGGATAACTTTATGACTCCCGAAGAGGCAAAGGATTTTGGTTTAATAGACTCTGTAGTTGAAAAGAGAAAATAATACACAATATATAGAACTTTACTCAACTTATACTTGCCATGGATTCTACTAACATTTAAAAATGTAATATTGATTCGTTATGTCTGAAAAAAATAAAAATATACTCTACTGTTCCTTTTGTGGAAAAAGTCAACATGAGGTGAAAAAGCTAATAGCTGGACCAACAGTTTTTATTTGTGATGAATGTGTTGAGCTATGTATGGATATTATTAAAGAAGAAAATAAAAGTTCTTTAATAAAACATCAAGAGGGCGTTCCGACACCAAGAGAAATTTGCAAAATATTAGATGATTATGTTATTGGGCAAAATCATGCTAAAGAGGTATTATCAGTTGCAGTTCATAATCATTACAAAAGATTAAATCACGAGACAAAGAATAATAAAGACGTTGAACTTTCAAAATCAAACATTTTACTAGTTGGCCCCACGGGTTGTGGTAAAACACTTTTAGCTCAAACTTTAGCAAGAATTCTAGACGTACCATTTACAATGGCAGATGCCACTACTTTAACCGAAGCGGGTTATGTAGGTGAAGATGTTGAAAACATTATTCTAAAGCTTTTACAAGCTGCTGATTACAATGTTGAAAAGGCACAGAAAGGAATAGTTTATATCGATGAAGTTGATAAAATTAGTAGAAAATCTGAAAATCCCTCCATTACTAGAGATGTATCAGGCGAAGGAGTGCAGCAGGCCCTTTTAAAAATTATGGAAGGGACAATAGCTAGCGTTCCTCCTCAAGGTGGAAGAAAACATCCACAGCAAGAATTCTTACAAGTTGATACAACAAATATATTATTTATATGTGGTGGTGCATTTGCTGGTTTAGACAAGGTTATTGAGAGCAGAGGCAAAGGTTCATCCATCGGCTTTGGCGCAAAAGTAAAAAGCAATGAAGAAAAAACTATATCTGAAATAATTGAAAAGTTAGAACCAGAGGATCTAATCAAATATGGTTTAATACCAGAGTTTGTTGGCAGAATGCCTATTGTTGCTACTTTAGGGGAATTAAATGAGAAGTCACTTATTAAAATTTTAAAAGAACCAAAAAATTCTCTTCTAAAACAATACAAAAGGCTTTTTGAATTTGAGGACGTGAATCTTGAATTTAGAGAAGATGCTTTAACCGAAATTGCAAAAAAAGCTATAAATAAAAAAACAGGAGCAAGAGGATTGAGATCAATTTTAGAATCAATACTTCTTAAAACTATGTTCAGCTTACCAGATATGGAAAATGTCGAATCAGTAATAATCGATAAAAATGTGGTTAAAGGTAAATCAGAACCCCTTATCAGCTACTCCAAAACTAAATCAACATCTGTGGCTTAAATATCACTTGAAATAAGTAATTTTAATATACATATTCAATATATTATGAGTATGGAAAATCTAAAACCGTTGCTACCATTAAGAGATATAGTTATTTTCCCATCAACAGTAGTTCCTCTTTTTGTTGGAAGAAAAAAATCTATTAAAGCCTTGGAAGAAGTTATGAAATCTGACAAATTCATAGTTTTAGTTGCTCAGAAAAATTCAGAAATTGATGATCCTCAAGATAAAGATATTTATTCTTATGGATGTTTAAGCAAAGTACTTCAGCTACTTAAATTACCAGATGGTACTGTAAAGGTTTTGGTTGAAGGTTTGGAGAGAGTTAAAATAAACTCTATTAAAAAAGAGGAGAAAAAATTCTTAAATTGTGAAATTACAAAAATAAAAAACGTATCAGATAATGATGAAAACAAAACATTAGTACTTAGTC
>CACIJX010000026.1 GCA_902587085.1 uncultured Pelagibacteraceae bacterium | reverse complement strand
CGAAAAAACTTATAGAAATGGGAGGAAATCCAAAAAAACTTATTGTATCAGTAGGGCCATGTATTTCACAAAAAAACTATGAAGTTCAAGCCAATTTTTACGAAAAATTTATTAAAAAATCAAAAAACAATACCTCATTTTTTTTTAAAAACGAAAAAAATTCATTTAATTTTAATTTAAGAGGATTTGTTAACAAAAAGCTAACTGATCTAAATGTTTCGAAAATAGATAATATAGAAATTGATAGCTTTGCCTCAGAGAGTGAATATTTTAGCCATAGAAGGGCCAAAAAATTAGGCCAAGATGACTACGGCAGATGCATATCGGTGATTAAAAAAAATTAATTTACAAAATTAATTGAAACCAGCATCTAATGGATGTATAAGAAAGTGTTCTAATGAAAATCTTATCAGGAACAAGCAATCCCATATTAAGCAAGGCAATATCTAAGCACCTTAAATTAAAATTGATTAATACCAACATCAAAAATTTTGCAGATGGCGAAATTTATGTGGAAATAAATGAAAATATTAGAGGTAACAGTGTTTTTGTAATTCAGTCTACTTCAACACCAGCTAACGATAATTTGATGGAACTTTTATTATGTATTGATGCATTGAAAAGATCCTCTGCAAAAAATATAACTGCAGTAATACCCTATTTTGGTTACGCTAGACAAGATAGAAAAGTAGTTCCCAGAACATCAATATCAGCAAAACTTGTCTCAAATTTAATTACAAACGCTGGAGCTAATAGAGTTGTAACTGTAGACTTGCATGCTGGTCAAATTCAAGGGTTTTTTGATATGCCAGTTGATAACTTATTTACTACTCCTATATTTGCCAGATATATAAAAAAAAATATCAAAAGTAAAAATCTCGTATGTGTTTCACCAGATGCTGGTGGAATAGAAAGAACAAGAGGTCTTGCTAAAAAAATAAACGCTGATTTAGGAATTATTGATAAAAGAAGACCGCAAGCTGGAAAATCTCAAGTAATGAACATTATTGGAGATGTTAAAAATAAAAATTGTGTAATAGTGGATGACATAATTGATAGTGGTGGAACAATTGTAAACGCTGCTGATGCGCTAATTAAAAAAGGTGCAAGAGATGTAAATGTGTTTGTGACACATGCGGTATTGAGCGGTGAGGCAATCAATAAGATTAAAAAGTCGAAAATAAAAAAATTAGTGATCACAGATTCAATAGATAATTCAAGAAGAATAAAAAATATTAATAAAATTCAAGTACTATCTATAGCACCTTTAATGGCAGAGGCCATAAAGAGGATTTCAAATTCTACTTCTGTGTCAGATTTATTCAATTAAAGCTTGTTTTATTTTAAACTTGGGTTATAAATGCTCACTCAAATGATAAATAACTTAAAAGCTGCTATAAGAGACACTAAAACAAAAAGTGATTTAAATTCTCTTAGATCTAAAGGTTTTATACCAGCAGTACTATATGGCGGAAAAAGTCCAAATTTAAAATTAAGTATTGAAGAAAAGATAATTAAAGATGTATTAGTGTCAGAAAATTTTTTATCTACAGTAATTGATTTAGATATTGATGGAAAAAAAGAAAAAGTGATTCCAAGAGATGTGGCCTATCATGTAACGTCGGAAAAACCAACTCACATCGATTTTATGAGAATTGTAAAAGGATCTAAAATAATATTGGAAATTCCAGTAAAATTTAAGAATAATGATGAATGTGCTGGATTAAAAAAAGGTGGAGTTTTAAATATTGTCAGAAGAAAAATTGAACTTAAGTGCCAAGCTGAAAGTATTCCTGAAGACATCGAGATAAGTTTATCTGGCCTTGATATTGGCGCGAGTGTAAGAATTTCTTCAGTGAAATTGCCTGAGAATTCAGAATTAACAATTACAGATAGAGATTTTGTTGTTGCTACTATCGCCGCTCCTACAATAGTCAAAGAACCTGAAAAACCAGCAGAGGAAACTACTGATGAAAGTGCTGAGGGTGAGACAGCTGCTACAAGTGAAGGTGCAGAAGCTAAAGCACCAGCAAAAGAAGGCGAGCCTGCAGGAAAAAAGGATGAAAAAAGTAAAGATGCCAGCGCAGATAAGAAACCTTCTAGTGAGAAAAAACAAACCGAGAAAAAATAAATTTTATGCTTTTGTTAGTTGGTTTAGGAAACCCAGGTCCAAATAATAATAATAACAGACACAATATTGGTTTTAAAATTATAGATGCTATAAACAATGAGTTCAGTCTCTCGAAGCAAAAACCAAAATTTAAGGGACTTTTGACGACTGGAAATATCGATAATAAAAAAGTTTATGCTATTAAGCCTTTAACATTTATGAATAACTCAGGAGTTTGTATCAAAGAACTTATTGAATATTTCAAAATAAATGCAAAAGATGTAATCGTTTTTCATGACGATATTGATATTGATCTTGGGAAAGTAAAAGCAAAATTTGGTGGAAGTAGTGCTGGTCATAATGGTATTGAGTCCATCGATAAATCTATCGGAAAAGATTACTCAAGAGTTAGAGTAGGAATAGGAAAACCAAAACAAAAAAGTAAAGTAAATAATCATGTGCTTGAAGACTTTAATGAAAATGAAGAAGAGAGAATTAAGGACATCACTGAAAATATTGTAAAACTAATTCCAACACTAATTAACAAAGAAATAGATCTATTCTCAAGCAAGGTAAACCAAAACTTGAATGGGATTTAAATGTGGTATTGTCGGTTTGCCAAACGTAGGTAAGTCAACACTATTTAATGCTTTAACATCTTCCAAAAATGCACAAGCAGAGAATTTCCCTTTTTGTACAATCGATCCAAACATAGGAATTGTAGATGTTCCAGACCAAAGACTTGACAAGCTGAGCAAACTTTCAAGATCTAAGAAAATAATAAATGCAAATATAACTTTTGTCGATATTGCAGGATTAGTAAAAGGTGCTTCAAAAGGTGAGGGTCTAGGAAATAAATTTCTTTCTCATATAAGAGAGGTTGATGCAGTGGTCCACTTGGTTAGATGTTTTGACTCAGAAAAGATACAACATGTAAATAGAAATATAGACCCAATAGATGACCTGGAAACCATAAAGACTGAAATTTTACTAGCTGACATAAGCCAAGTAGAAAAAAAGCTACAAAAAAATTCAAAAAAAAAAATGACAGAAAAACAAATCAAGTTACTTGAAAATTTACTAAGTAAATTGAATAAAAACGAAAATTTGTATGAAAATTTGGATCAAGAAGACAAAAAATTTCTTAAAGAAATAGGCTTAATATCTCCAAAACCATTTATAATAGTATGTAATGTCGATGAAAAAAGTGTGAAAAGTGGAAACAAATATACAGACGACTTAAGAAAAAAGTATTCTAAAAATATATTAGTGACTATTTGTGCTGATATTGAAAGTCAAATTATAGATTTAAAACCAGAAGAAAGAGAAAATTATATGAAAAATATTGGATTGGAAAAAAGTGGGTTAGATAAATTAATAATCAATGGATATGATTTATTAAATTTAAATACTTTTTTTACATCTGGGCCTGAAGAAACAAGAGCCTGGACAGTAAAAAAAAATACGCAAGCTCAGAAAGCAGCTGGAGTAATTCATAGTGACTTCGAGAAAAATTTTATAAGAGCTGAAGTAGTAACTTTTGATGACTTTAAAAAATATGGAAGTTTTGAAAAATCAAAAGAAAACGGTAAACTTAGATTGGAAGGAAAAAATTATATAGTTAAGGACGGTGATGTTCTATTCTTCAGATTTAGTCCTTAAGGTTTGCCCAGAGTCTTCTCATACTAAAATAAACTAAAATGGTTAAAATGATTAAGTACATCATAACTCTTAAACCTGTTTTGTGTCTTGTTTCTAAATGTGGTTCGGCAGCCCAAGTTAAAAATGTAGTTACATCTTTTGCCATTTGAGCCTCGCTTGCTTTTGTTCCATCGGAGTAAGATACCAAATCATCTGCTAAAGGTTTTGACATTTTAATTTTGTTGCCATCCATATATTTATTATAATAAACGCCTTCCTCAATTTTGAAACCTGGTGGAGGATCTGTATACCCCATTAAAACTGCATAAATATAGTCCGCTCCACCCTTTCTTGCTTTAACTAATACAGACATGTCAGGAGGATAAGCTCCTCCATTTGCCGCAGTAGCAGCTTGAATATTCGGGTAAGGTGAAACAAATTTATCTGATGGCCTTCCTGGTCTAGTAAACATTTCGCCATCACTGTTGGGACCGTCATTAACTTCAAAATTTGCTGCAATTGCTTTAACTTGTTCTAAAGAAAACTCCGGACCGCCCTTTTCTCCTAAATTCCTGTAACTTAATAATTCCATAGAATGGCAAGAGGCACAAACTTCGGTATAAACTTGATATCCTCGCTGTAAAGAGCTTCTATCAAACTTTCCTGTTATACCTTTAAAGGTCCATTCCTGTTTAGGAATTTCGATTTCCTTGCTACTCGAAAAACCTGTAGATACAAAAAAGATCAATATGATTTTTAAAAAAATTAAAATTTTAAACATCTTTTCTATCATTTCTTAATAATTCAGCTTTAGGCATGCCTGTTAAAACGGGTTCAGAGATGCTGAGAGGTAATGGAAGAGTTTTTTCAACTCTACTCAAAATAGGTAGAACTATTAAGAAATGTGCAAAATAATAAATTGTACCAACTCTAGCAATTAAAAGATAAATTCCTTCTGCTGGCATCGCCCCCACATACCCTAGTGCTAACACGTCAATAAAAAGTATCCAAAAAAAGTATCTATTAATTGGCCTAAAAACTGAAGATCTTACTTTGCTTTTGTCTAGCCATGGGAGTGCCATTAAAATAAAAATTGAAGCAAATAAAAGAACAACTCCACCAAGTTTATCGGGGACAGAACGTAAAATTGCATAAAAAGGTAAAAG
The DNA here is from genome assembly GCA_902587085.1 of uncultured Pelagibacteraceae bacterium. GTDB lineage: Bacteria > Pseudomonadota > Alphaproteobacteria > Pelagibacterales > Pelagibacteraceae > Anoxypelagibacter. The sequence goes on along the minus strand of CACIJX010000026.1, from coordinate 1,526 downwards.
ATACCATTCCGGCACTATATGTTTAGGAGTTACCAATGGGTTTGCCTCAATATAATTATCACTATGGCCAAGAATATTTGGTGCAAAAAATACAAATCCGGAAAAAATTATTATAAAAATTAATAAAGCAAACAGATCCTTTATTGTTATGTACGGATGAAATGGAACAGTATCTTTTGATGGTTTCTTGATATCAATTCCAACAGGATTATTATTGCCTGGAACATGTAAAGCCCAAATATGAAGTACTACAAGTCCTAAAATCAAAAAAGGAAACAAATAATGTAAGCTAAAAAATCTCGTTAAAGTAGGGTTGTCAACAGAATATCCTCCCCAAAGCCAAGTAGTAATGCTTTCGCCTACAAAAGGGATCGCGCTAAACAAATTTGTTATTACAGTAGCACCCCAAAAACTCATTTGTCCCCAAGGTAAAACGTAACCCATGAAAGCAGTAGCCATCATTAAAAGGTATATAAGCATTCCAAGTATCCATATAACCTCCCTCGGAGATTTGTAGGAACCATAAAAAAGTGATCTAAAAATATGTATGTAAACAGCAAGAAAAAACATTGATGCACCATTACTATGTATATATCTAATTAACCAACCATAGTTCACATCTCTCATAATATGTTCGATACTTTTGAAAGCCATATCTGCATGAGCAACATAGTGCATACCAAGAACAATTCCTGTAATAATTTGAGAAAGTAAGCAAAAAGTTAATATTCCTCCAAAAGTCCACCAATAATTTAAATTTTTTGGAGTAGGATAATCTGTTAAATGAGAGGCAAGAGTAAGTAGAGGTAACCTGTCGTTAAACCATTTTCCAAATTTTGATTTCGGTGTGTAAGTATTTTCACTCATTTTCCTTTATCCAATCTTAATTGTATTATCATCTAAAAATGTATATTGAGGTACTTCCATATTAACTGGTGCTGGACCTTTGCGTATTCTTCCAGCCGTATCATAATGTGATCCATGACAAGGACAAAACCAGCCGTTATACTCACCTTTATCAGCAAGTGGTACACATCCAAGATGAGTACATATACCCATCATTACTAACCATTCAGGTTTTTTTACTCTGTCCTCATCCTTTTCAGGATGCTTCAGATCATCTAATTTAACTGAACGGGCCTCTTGTATCTCCATGTCTGTTCTCCTTTTAATAAAAACTGGCTTGCCTCTCCATAAAACAGTAATTGAATTTCCCGGCTGTATTTGGCTAATGTCAACCTCAGTAGTCGCTAAAGCCTTTACGGAACTGTCAGGATTCATTTGATCTATGAACGGCCAAATTGTTGCGCCAATTCCTACGGCACCTATCGTATAGCTAGCGGTAAATAAAAAATCTCTTCTATTGCCTTTTTTTTCTGGTTTATCCATAAAATTTTATTATTGTTCTTTTATTAGAAAATAATACTATTTAAAAGACTTTCCAGGGTCAGAATGACACATAAATTGTTCGTAAAGGTAAAAATTAAGGATTTATAATCGCATTAAAGGTTTTTATGGAATTTAGA
>CACIJX010000025.1 GCA_902587085.1 uncultured Pelagibacteraceae bacterium | reverse complement strand
GTGGAGCGTTCTTAGAATCCCTTGAAGGTAAAGAGCGATTAAAGAAAAATTACCCAAAATAATAAAGGAAAACAAAGTAGATTTTGTAATTTTAAACGGCGAAAACGCCGGTGATCAAGGTGTAGGTATTACGAAAAAAAATTTAGAGGTTTTTTTTAGTGCAGGATCAGATGTAATTACATCTGGTAATCATATTTGGGATGAAAAAGAAACAATGGATTTTATTGAGCACGAAAAAAGATTACTTAGACCTGAGAATTTTTTTCAGCCTTCTCCAGGAAAAGGTATTGGTATTTTTAAAACAAAAAATAATAAAAGTATTGCTGTGATAAATCTTATGGGAAATGTTTTTATGAAAAAAAGTGAAGATGTATTTAAGACTGCTGAAAAATTTTTACAAATCTACGAGTTAAAAAAAAATATAGATTTTATAGTTGTTGATATACACGGAGAAATAACAAGTGAGAAAATGGCAATGGCATATATGTTTGATGGTAAAGCAACAGTTGTAGTTGGCACCCATACTCACGTTCCTACCTCTGACTGTAGGATTATGGAAAAAGGTACAGCATATCAAACAGACTTGGGAATGTGCGGAGATTATAACTCGGTTATAGGCATGGACAGAGATAATTCACTTAAAAAATTTTTAAAAGATCAATCTGCAAAAAAGCATTTTCCAGCCTCTGGTGGAGAAGCAACTATTTCAGGAATATTAGTTACAGCAGATGACAAAACTGGACTAGCTAGTAAAGTTCAGCAAATTATCTTAGGCGGGTCTTTGCAGGAGAGAAAATAGTCAATGGCTGGACACTCACATTGGGCAGGTATTAAACATAAAAAAGGAAGACAAGACAAACTAAGATCAAAAATTTTTTCTAAGATTTCAAGAGAAATTACAGTTGCAGCAAAAACTGGTTCAAAAGATCCTGGCACCAATCATAGACTTAGAGCAGCAATTGAAACAGCAAAAGAAGCTAACATGCCAAAAGACAATATTATGAGAGCTATTAATAAATCAGAAATAAATAAAAACGAAAATTTTGAAAACTTAAGATATGAAGGATTTGGTCCAAAAAAAATTGCACTTATTATTGAAAGTTTGACAGATAATAAAAATAGAACCGCTAGTAGTATCAGGACTACTTTACAGAAATTTGGTGGTAGCTTAGGTAGTACCGGTTCGACAAAACATTTTTTTGATAATTGTGGAATAATTCAAGTTTCGAACAAAGGTATTTCAGAGGATATGGCTATTGATCTTGCAGCAAAAGTCGGGGCTAAAGATTGTAAGTTTTGTAGTAATTTTTATGAAATAGTTACAAAAAAAGAGGATTTTTATAAAATAAAAAATGAAATTGAAAAATTAATTAAAAATCTAACTTATTCTGCTATTGAGTGGAGACCTAAAAGTCCAGTTAAGCTAAAAAAAGAAGAGGCATTTGAGTTAGAAAGTATGCTAGAACTTCTGGAGGAAAATGATGATATTCAAAATGTTTTTCATAATTGTAATATTTATAGTTAATTTTTGATGAGAATAATTGGCATAGACCCTGGACTAAGTGGAGCAGTTGCAATATTAGATAACCTAAAAATATTTGATCTCTTTGATATGCCAATTATGGCCGAAGGCAAAAAAAACAAAAATCAATTAAATAGCGCACAATTGGTAAAGATCATAAGAAGTCATATTCTAACCAATGATGATACTTTTGTGATTGTAGAGCAAGTGAGCGCAATGCCTGGACAAGGCGTGACTAGCATGTTTAACTTTGGCCAAACTTTTGGAGCTATTAAAGGAATTTGTGCTTCTTTAAATCTACCAATTTTTTACGTTAGACCTAATAAATGGAAAAAACATTTTGAACTTATTAATGCTTCAAAAGATGCTAGTCGCACTAAAGTAATAGAAATGTATCCCTCCATATCCGATCGTTTGCGTAAAAAGAAGGACGTTAATAAAGCAGACGCCATATTAATAGCCAGATTTTTTAAAGAGTGCAAATCCCAGTTTGCTGAGTAAACAATAGTTTTATAAATTCAAACGCCAAATTGATGACACATTCTACAAGTAATTAACTCCAATGGAACAAGAGATTGCAACACAAGTAGTTGGACTAGGAGGTGTAAATGACTTCTCTCTTTGGCAACTTTTCATCAGGGCAGATTTTGTAGTAAAGAGCGTAATTATAATTTTAATAGCAAGTTCAATTTTCTCCTGGGCTTTAATTTTTGATAAAATTAGACTTTTTAGACGAATTGAACAATCTACAAAATCCTTCGAAGATAAATTCTGGAAGTCAAAATCTGCTGAAGCTTTTTATAAAAATTTACCACAAAAAAATGAGGATCCTTTAACAGTTATTTTCAAGTCTGCAATGTCAGAAGTAATAAAAACAAGATCTAAATCATCTACTGTTCAAAGCGCTAGAGTTGAAAGAGTACTTGAAGTTTCAATAGATAATCAAATGAAAAGTGTAGAAAAGAATTTTACATATTTAGCAACTATAGGATCTACAGCTCCGTTTATTGGATTGTTCGGAACAGTTTGGGGAATAATGAATTCTTTCCAATCAATCGCAATTTCAAGAAATACAAGTTTAGCAATTGTCGCTCCAGGTATTGCCGAAGCTTTATTTGCAACCGCTCTAGGACTATTGGCTGCAATACCTGCAGTGATAGCTTACAATAAATTTAATAGTGACTCCCAAAGGTATTTGGCAAGGATTGATAATTTTTCTAAAAGATTTTTATCAATTATTTAAATTATGGCTTTTATAATCAATCGCTCAAAAAAAGAACCCATGAGTGAGATTAACGTTACTCCCTTCGTCGACGTTATGCTCGTGCTATTAATCATTTTTATGGTTACAGCACCATTATTAACAGTTGGTGTTCAAGTAGATCTACCCGAGTCAGCTGCAGACTCTTTACCTGATGACCAAGAACCTTTAACCATATCAATTAATTCTAAAGGTGAGATTTTTATTCAAGAGCATCAAGTTTCTTTTCAAAAAGTTGTTCCTAAATTATTGGCAATATCAAAGAATAGAACAGATACAAGAATTTATGTTAGAGGCGATAAAACGATTAACTATGGAAGGGTATTAGAAGTTATGGGTAGATTATCTGGCGCAGGTTTTTCTAAAGTCGCACTTATATCCGAACCATATAAAAATTGATGAATTATGACCAGAGGTTTGCTATTTTCTTTTCTTTTTCATGCACTTGTCCTTTCAATTACTGCATTAACTTTACCTTTCATGTTAAGAGAACCAATTGACTTGCCTCCAATAGTTTCAGTAGAATTTATTGAAATTTCTGACAAGACAAATATTCCATTCGCGCCTAAAGCTAGAGAAATAATTGAAAAAGTAAAAAAAGAGGATAAAAGAGTAGTATCAGAACAAGCTCCTCCTGCAGATAAAGCAAAAGAAAAACCAGACAGAATACCATTACCAGAAGAGAAAGAAGACATTAAAAAAATAGTTAAAAAAAAACAAAATCCTGAAGAAATAAAGCCACAAATAAGACAGGCCTCAGAGTTTGAAAAAAAAGAACTTTTTGATCCAGACCAAATAGCAGCCCTAATAGATAAGGCCAAAGAACAAGAAGCGGATACAAAAAAAAAGTCTAATAAATTAACCCAAAGCAGTGTTAAAAATTCTTTCGCAAAAGGTCTATCCTTATCCGAAGAGGATGCTTTAAGAGCTCAAATTTTTGGTTGTTGGAGTGTACCACTAGGTCTACCTTATGATAACAAACTTCTTGTAAGGATAAAATTAAAGCTGAAACAAGATGGAACAATAATAAAATCTGAAATATTAGACCATGAAAGAATGAATATCCCTGGACAAAGTTTTTATAAAGTCCTAGCTGAAAGCGCTTTAAGAGCTGTTCGAATCTGCCAGCCACTAAAAGTTCCACCAACTGGATATGAGAGATGGAAGGATTTACAGTTAAATTTCGACCCCACAGAAATGCTAAAAGGTTAAAATATGATGAAATTATTTCAAATATTACTATTTTTTATGCTAGGCATTCAAAACGCAAATAGTTTAATTACAGTGGACATCACAAGGGGAAACCTTGATCCTCTTCCGATTGCTGTTTCTCCATTACATATTGATAAAAATTCCGAAGGCTATAAGTCTCTTGAAGAAAAAAAACTTGGTGCGAAGATATCTGAAATTATTGAGAAAAATTTTAAATCTACTGGTTTATTCAATCCATTAAAAAAGGAAGCATTTGTTCAAAAACCTGATATTGCCCACTTAAAACCTAGATTTGAGGATTGGCGACTGATTAAAGCTCAAGCCTTAGTTACAGGAAAACTATTAGTCAAAGATAAAAAATTAAAAGTTGAATTTAGACTTTGGGATCTGACTGCAGCAAAGGAAATGATAGCTTTATCTTTTACTACTACTGAAGATAACTGGAGAAGAGTTGCACACATAATTTCAGATAAAATTTATGAAAGATTAACAGGAGAAACCGGATATTTCGATACAAGAATAATTTATGTATCTGAAACTGGTCCAAAAAATCAAAGAATTAAAAAGTTAGCTATTATGGATCAGGACGGAAACGGCACAAAGTATTTGACCCTTGGAAATGAGTTAGTTCTTACGCCAAGGTTTAATCCCACAAACCAATTAGTTACCTATATGTCATACTTTAAAAATATGCCCAGAGTTTATCTTTTAGATATTGAAACAGGAATACAAGAGGTTGTTGGAAATTTTCCTGGTATGACTTTTGCACCGAGGTTTTCTCCTGATGGAAAAAAAATTATAATGAGTTTTGCTCAAGAGGGTAATTCAGATATATATTCTATGGATTTACAAACAAGAGTTGTAGAAAAAATAACTGATCATTCATCAATTGACACATCACCATCTTACTCTCCTGATGGCAAATATATTTGTTTCAACTCCGACAGAAGTGGACTTCAACAAATTTATGTTATGAGAAGTGATGGAACCCAAGTAAAAAGAATTACTTTCGGAACAGGGATCTATGGAACACCTGTTTGGTCACCAAGGGGGGATCTAATTGCATTCACAAAAATGCATAAAGGTAGGTTTTATATTGGCGTGATGAGATCAGACGGAACTGGAGAAAGATTATTAACAGAAAATTATTACCAGGAAGCACCATCTTGGTCTCCAAATGGTAGAGTCTTAATTTTTTATAGAGAGACAAAATCAGATAGTAAAGGAAAAGGATTTACAGCAAAACTTTGGTCAATTGATATAACAGGCTATAATGAAAGAATGATTAAAACCGAAACTGATGCTTCAGACCCATCCTGGTCCTCATTGCTTTCAAAATAGTGGTTTTTAGGTACAATTTATACTTGCAAGATTCGATTAAATTTGGAATATTACATTAACCTTAAATATATTTAGGAGAAAAAAATGAAGTTTAATAGTGCACTAAGAAATTTTATTTTAGTTGTATTTAGCACATTGCTGATATCAGCTTGTTCTACAGCAAAAAAAGCATCAGTAGATACATCTGATGATGTTTATACAGGAACTGAGACGGTTGAGTTTTTAGCAAAAGGTGTTCCTGATAGAGTGTTTTTTGCAACAAACAAATCAAGTTTGACAACTAGATCTCGAGATACTTTGAGAAAGCAAGCGACTTTTTTAAGAAAAAATAAAGACGTTAATGTTACTATCGAAGGTCATGCTGATGAGAGAGGAACAAGAGAATATAACTTAGCCTTAGGCGAGAGAAGAGCAAACGCAGTTAAGGATTATCTTTTAACTTATGGCGTTTCGGGCAAAAGAATGAGTGTGATTAGCTATGGTAAAGAAAAACCGGTTAATCCTGCATCAACTCCTCTTGCGTGGTCTCAAAACAGAAGATCAGTAACTGTTAAAACAAATTAATAAGTTTCAAGAATTTAAAGACCCTGTCATTTGTAATGAATTTCAGGGTCTTTTTTTTGCCATTTTGTATAAATAAAAATTCATAATGATTCTAAAAAAATCAAATTTTTTGTTCAAATTTTTTATAGCCATTATATTACTTTTACCCCTTGGGTTCAGCAATGCAGAAGAAGGTGAAGATTTAAAAAAAATTATCATTCAAATTGAAACAATTAATAAAGATCTTAAAACTTTGGAAAAAGCATTTTATAAAACCTCAGAAATGAGAACAACCAGTTCTAACTCTGATGGATTAAATGAAGATGTTCTTACAAGACATCTAATTAAGTTAAATGAAATTGAGGAACAATTTAGACAAATCACAAATCGATATGAAGAAATAAATTTTAAGATAGATAAGCTGTCCAACAGAATAACGAAAATCCAATCTGATAATCAAATGAGATTTAACGATATAGAAAATTCCCGTGTTTTAATTTCAGATCAGAATCAGAGCTCAGAGAAAAAAAGATTACCAGGCACTGATTTGCCCCAAGATTTAGGAAGAATATCTGATAGCGATCTTGAAAACGAAAAACAAATTCAACAAACTCAGTCAATCGAAACTGCAGGTTTAGTGGTTACTGAGAAAGCATCTAGAAAATCTTTGTTACCAAGCAAGCCTCCAAAAGAACAATACGATTTTGCAGTAAGTTTTATAAAAGTTGGAGATTACGAAACTGCTGAATTTGCTTTAAAAGAATTTATAGAAAAAAACAAAGATAATGAATTAGCTGGAAGTGCTCAGTATTGGTATGGAGAAACATTTAGAGTAAGACAACTTTATCAAGATGCTGCAGCA
>CACIJX010000024.1 GCA_902587085.1 uncultured Pelagibacteraceae bacterium | reverse complement strand
TAACCGACAACCACATGCTTGTAGAAAACCCTGCAGAAGCTTTCCTTACTTCCGGTGCTTTACTATCTTCTGGTAAGTTATCAATTACTCTTGCAATTCTCTCTCTTATATCATTAGCAGCATCGTCAATATCTACACTTGTGAAAAATTCTATTTTAATAGTGCTTCTACCTATTTCTGAAATGGTATCAATTGATTTAATCCCCTCTGCCCCTCCAACGGCTAATTCAATTGGCTCAGAAATTTCTGAGGCAATTATCGAAGGGCTCGCCCCTGTATACTTTGTTGAGATAACAACTTCGGGCGGCTGAAGATCCTTAGGGAGTTCTCTTGTGCTAAGTTCAAAAAAGGTGTAAAGGCCAAAAACAACCAGCAATAAAGAAAACACTGAACTTAGAACTGGCCTTCTTATATTTAGTAAACAAAAATTATGCATATTACTTTACGAGAGGTTTTACTTTCATACCATCAGCGAGTCTTGCTAAACCTTCTCTAACAACCTTGTCGTTAGCATAAAGACCCTCTAAAATCTCAAGATTACCGTCTTTTCTGATACCAGTTATGATCTCTGTTTTTTCTATTTTGTTATTATCTAAAATTTTATAAACAAATTTTTTATCATCTTCAAAAATAATACTTGTATCGGCAACTGATAGAGCTTCTTTATTATTATAATAGAGCTCTATATCTAACAAAGAACCAGGCAAAATATCTAAATTTTCATTATTTATTTGGGCTCTAGCAAGAATGCTTCTTGTTTGTGCATTTACTCTTGAAGCATGTGAAATTATTACACCACTATAAGATTTATTTTTATATGCAATAAATTTTGCGTTTACTTTTAAACCACTTTCTAGAACTGCAGCAAATACTTCAGGGATTTGAAGGTCACAAAGTATCTTTTCTGCATCATCCAAGGTTACCATTACGGAGTCAGTTCCTAAAATTGATGAACTTATTCCTCGTGTTCCAATTTTACCCTCAAAAGGTGCTAATATTGTTTTATTTCTTAATTTAGCTATTACATCCCCTCTTTTAACTTTAGACTTAAATTTTATAGGTTCGAGTAATTCACTTTTATTAATTTTAAAAGATTTGGTTTTGCTACTTAATGCAGTACAATAACTTTCAATAGTTTGACTAAATCTTTTTTTAGCAACTACTTCAACAATAACACCAGGGGGAGGACGTTTACCGAATTTTTTCTTAAAATAAATACCCATTGCAGTTCTGCCACCAATAACTGTAGCTACAATTACAAAAAATATTATTATTCCTATAGTAACTTTCTTAGATCTTTTCATTTTTTTCCATATTCTGACCAAGAGCCATCATAAATCACTGCATTTTTATCACTTATTAAAGAATATGCTAGGCCTAAAACACATGCTGTCATTCCTGAACCGCAAGTGAAAACAATAGGCTTTGAGGTATCTACCTTATTTTTGGTAAAAATTTTGTTTAGCTCTTCTTTTTTTTTGAAAGTGTTTGTAATAGGATCGATACAGTCTTTAAAAGGAATATTTTTAGATCCTAAAATGCAACCTTTTTTTAATTCAGGACGAGGCTCATTTACTTTTCCGAGAAAACGATCCCGACTTCTTGCATCAACAGTTTGAAAAGAAAAATTTTTAATATTATCATCTATTTGTTTTTTGTTTTTAATCAATTCAGTATTTTCATAAGCTTTATATTTATTTAATATATTAAATTTTACTGAGTTTTTCTCTATCCTTTTACTGGTAGGTCTATTTTCTTTTAGCCACTTTTTCATACCCCCATCTAAAACAGAAACTTTTTTATGACCAAAATATTTTAAAGCAAACCACAATCTACATGAACTATAAATATCGCTATAATCATAAACTACAATATGATCATTATTTTCGATGCCAAAAGACCAAAGCATTTTAGTCCAATAGTCAGAATTAGACATCATATGTGGGTATGGAGAGTTCTTGTCACTATGCTCGTCAACATCCCAGAAAATTGCACTTTTAATATGATTTTCTTCGTATTCTTTTTTTGCTTTTCTTTTTGAAGATGGCATGTGCCAGCTGGCGTCAAATATTTTTACGTTATTTAAATTTTTTTCAAGCCATTCTGTAGTTACTAAATTCATAAAATACCTTTCTTTTTCAAATAATACTGATGATAATCTTCTGCAGGCTGGTACAGTTTTTCTTTTGAAATATTAGTTACAATTTTTCCCTTCAATTTTTCATTGAACTCAGACTTAATTTTTTCTGCAATCTTTTTTTGACCTTCATCTTTATAAAAAATCTCCGATCTATATTGAGTTCCAATATCTGGACCTTGTCTATTAAGCTGTGTAGGGTCATGAATTTTAAAAAAAATTCTTACAAGCTCATCATACGAAACTATATTTTCATCAAAATCTACTTTTACAGTTTCCGCATGATTGGTAGATCCAGAGCAAACTTTTTCATAATTTGTGCCTGGATCATCTCCACCACAATAACCAACTTCAGCTTTTCTTACGCCTTTAATTTTTTCAAATTCTAATTGAGGGCTCCAAAAACATCCAAGAGAAAAATAAGCGGTTTTCATTCTTTTAAAATTCTAATATGTTATCTCAATTAATTAAAGGTGGTAAAATGCTCACAAAATCCCAATTAGCTATTCTTTATATGGTTGCCAGTGTCGCTTGTTTCAGTGTTATGGATATACTTGTGAAATATCTGAAAGATGCTCCCTTTGGCCAGGTACTTTTCATGCGTTTTTTCTTTGGAATGATACCTATCTTTTTATTAATTCCTAAAGAAAAAATTTTTACTTTTTATAAAACAAATAGACCAGGTCTCCATGCATGGCGAGCGAGTTGGGGTGCAATAGCAATTATAGCTTTGTTCATAGGTCTTAGGAATATTGAGCTAGCCGACTGTATTTCTTTAACCTTCCTTGGTCCAGTTTTTGTAACTATTTTATCTGCCCTATTCCTAGGAGAAAAAATAAAAATAAAAAGAATAACAGCAATTTTTCTTGGAATAATAGGAGGTTTAATTATTATTAAACCAACTTTTTATGAATTTAACTATTTTTATTTTATGCCGTTAGTTTTTGCTTTTGGTTTTGCGCAAGTTGCATTATCTATTAAATCTTTATCAAAAACAGAACCTAATTATCTAATAGCTTTTTATTTTTCTCTTTTATCAATGTTAATTGGTTTAGCAACAATTGTTGATGGTTGGATTTGGCCAACTTTATATGAAGCATTTTTATTTGTTGTATTAGGATTAGCAGGCGGCTATGCCAATATACTTCTTACCCAGTCATTACGTATGGCAGATACTGGTTTAGTAACACCTATAAAATATTTATCATTAGTTTTTGCAGCAACCGCAGGATACTTTTTATTTGATGAAGCACTTAAATTAACAACTTTAGTTGGTGCTGCATTTATTGTTGCTGGCTCTTATATAATATTTAGAAGAGAAGAGACCTTAAAAAAACAAGTAGTTCCCACTAGATATGAAACCTAAGTGGTGGAATAAGAGTAAAAGATGCCTCTCTAAGCGGGATAAAGTAATGCAAAAACTTATTAAAGCTTATAAAGGTCATTTAACTACGAGAAAAAATTTCTTTTACTCATTAAGTAGATCAATCATTTCACAACAAATATCTGTCTCTGCGGCAGACTCAGTTTTTTCTAAATTTGAAAAAAAATGTAAAGGCAAAATTAAACCAAAAATAGTCTCAAAGTTATCAATATCTGATTTAAGAAAATGTGGTCTTAGCAGAATGAAGGCCAGAGGTATTATAAGTCTTGCAAATAAAATTCTTGATAAATCTTTTAATCCAAAATTGATCAAAAAAATGTCAGATGAGGATGCAATAAATTATCTATCCTCCCTAAGACAAATAGGAAGATGGTCAAGTGAGATGGTATTAATATTCTTTTACAATAGACCAAATATTTGGCCGGTTCAGGATATAGGTTTATTAAGAGCTATTTCAAATAATTATAAAATGAAATATCTTCCACCTAAGTCTTTTGTGAACAAGTTACAAAAAAAATTTTCACCTTACTGTACTTTAGCGGTAATGGCATTATGGTATTCAGTTGATAATGAGCCAGTACAATATTAAATTCCTTTATTTACTTATCACTTAAAATGATTTAATTTTTTCTATGGCTGAAAAACTTTTCATTTCGTGGGACGAATATAACTCTATAGTAGAAAAGCTAGCGATAAAAATTCATGGTAGTTTTAAGCCCGATCTTTTAATTGGAATAATGAGAGGTGGGGCACCTATTATTGATGTCTTGAGTCGTGTTTTTAAATTAAAATGTGCTTATTTAGCTGTTGAGTCTTATTCAGGTAAAGGAATTGAAGATCAACAGGGAAAACTTACCTTTTCTAGGGAGATGAGCTCAACGGTTCAAAACTTGGGTGGAAATTTACTTTTATGTGATGACCTGTCTGATACAGGAGTTACTTTAAATAGGTCAATCGAATGGTTAAAAAAATATCCACCTCTTAAAGGAAAAATTAAATCAATTAAAACTGCAGTTTTATGGAAAAAAGCAAAATCTACCTTTGACCCAGATTTTTGTGCGGTTACTCTAAAAACCAATCCTTGGATAGTTCAACCTTTTGAACGTTACGAAGAAATTAGGATAGAAGATTTAACAAAAAAGCATAAAAATTAGGGACCAGATAAAGGTCCAGCCCCTAAAATTTTTAAATATATTTAGATCGAAAAACTTAAAACACTTAAAACTGCAACAACCCAAATTGCAGGAGATGTTTTACTTGCTTTTCCACTTAATATTTTAATAAGTGCATATGCAATAAATGCTAAAGCAATACCGTTACTAATGCTGTATGTTAACGGCATCGTAATCATTGCAAGAACTGCAGGAGCAGACTCTGCAATATCATTCCAGTCTATATCAGTTATGTTTCTAACGAATAGAACAGCAACATAAACCAGTGCAGCTCCATCTATCTCTTTAGGCAAACTAGTCGCTAAGGGTGCAAAGCCCAAACATAATAAGAATAGGACTCCTATTACCAGAGAAGTCATTCCAGTTCTTCCTCCAGCTTTGACACCAGCACCTGACTCAACATAACTTGTGACAGTTGATGTTCCTAACAAACTTCCTGCAACAGTACCTACACTGTCTGCAAGCATTGCTTTATCTATGTCTTGAACTTTCCCTTTACTGTCTACTTTTCCAGAAACATTTGCTACAGAAGTTAGTGTTCCTGCTGTATCAAAGAAATCAATGAAGAAAAGAGTGAATATTACAGTTAAACCACTTCCAGCAAAAAACTTTTCCAGTATTAAAACCCTCAAAAGCATCAAAAAGATAACTCATAGAAGGGGGAGCAGAAAAAACTCCATTAAATCTGGCAAGAGATTTTCCACCCTCTATCGTTGCACCGGTCCAATCCCACATTGGTAACCAGGCAATTATACTAAATGCCAAAATCCCTATTATAATATTTCCTTTTACTTTAAGTTTTTCTAAAACAATCATCACTACAAATGCAAGACAACCAAGAAGGACAAGTGGACTTTTAATATTTCCCAAGGTCACTAAAGTAACAGGGTGATCGCCAACTACACCCATGATTTCCAATCCAATGATAGCAAGAAATAAACCTATACCTGCTCCTATACCTAATTTTAAACTTTTTGGAATTGAGTTAATGATCCAGGCCCTTATCGGGGTTAAAGATATTGCTAAGAAAAATATTCCAGCTACAAATACCGTAGATAAGGCTTCAGCAGGGGTATACCCCATACCCGCAACAACTCCAAAAGCTACAAAAGCATTGATACCCATTCCAGGCGCAAGACCAACTGGCCAAGTTTTGCCATAAAACGCCATGATAAAGCAGGCTATAGCTGTTGCTACTATTGTTGCTGTAAATACACCACCGAAATCAAAAAAACCTTTTTCTGTTCCAGCAAATTCGCCAGAAAGAATAAACGGATTTAGAAACATAATGTATGCCATTGTCAAAAATGTTGTTACTCCGGCCACTACTTCTGTTCTAAAATTTGTCTTATGTTTTCTATATTCAAAATACTTATCCATCATAATTTATCCTATCTTTAAATTTATTCCGCTGAACATCTGTATAACGGAAAAAAATAATTTGGAAGTTCAAAATGGGTTAGATTTAAATTTAAAGTTGTATATTGTTTATAACTCTAGCGGACAGCCACTCAATTTTTGCTATACTTGGAAAAAAAAATAATAATTTATGAAAAAAATATTTATTTTCTATTTAATTTTAATTTTAATCTCAGGTTGCAAAACAGTTACAAAAAAAGTTGATGAAGCCTCAGAAAAAGAGACAGAAAAATTAAGTAGATTTTTAAAAAAGACAGAATCCCAACTAAAAATTGAGTTCGGAAAACCTGATGCGGTAGAAATGCTTGAAAACCAAAACAAGATTTTAGTTTATTACGACTCTAAATTTAAAATTAAATGCGAGAGAAGGTTTGAAATTGACCCAACAAATGTAATAGTCGCCTTTCGCAGCAAGAACTGTTTTTAATCAATTTTTTTTGCAATTTTTAATGCAAAAGCATAATCAAAAGCAGTATCTTCAATTATATTTTTTCTACCTGATCTAGATCCGTGTCCAGCATCCATCTCGCATTTAAAAAGCAATAAATTATTATCAGTTTTATAATCTCTTAGTTTAGCACAATATTTTGTTGGTTCATCAAACAAAACTCTTGAGTCTGATAAAGATGTTGTAATTAAAATATTTGGATAATCTTTTTTTTCGATATTATCATAAGGAGCATAAGATCGAATATATTCAAAATGTTCCTTATTATTTTTAGCATCTCCAAACTCTAATATTTCTCCAGGTGTTAAAGGAAGAGAGTGATCCATATTAGTTGTTAAATTATCTACAAAAGGTACTGCCATAATAGCTCCTAAAAAAATATTTGGTTCTTGGTTTACTACATTTGAAACTAAAAGGCCGCCCGCAGATCCTCCATAAGCTATTATTTTTTTTGTACTAGTATATTTTTTTTGAATTAAAAATTTAGCACAGCTTATAAAATCCGAAAATGTATTTTTCTTATTCATCATTTTTCCATCTCTCCACCAAGCCATACCTCTTTCAAGACCTCCTCTTATATGACATGTTGCCCAAATAATATTTCTATCTATTAATGAAAATTTTGATGTTGAAAAATTTGGGAACATAGAACTACCGTAACTTCCATATCCATATAATAACAAATTTGCACTGCCATCTAATTTTGTTTTTTTGTGATATGTGACTGTAATAGGAATCTTCTTGCCGTCATGACTTGCACAATTGAGTCTTTCAACAACATAGTCCTCTCTATTATGTCCCGAAGGCACTTCTTGTTCCTTAACAAGTTTTTTTTCTTTAGTTTTTAAATTGTATTCGAATATTTTATTTGGAGTTTTTGGAGACTCATAACCAATTCTAATTACGTCAGTATTTTTATCTTTTTGCATTAAACTTATACCGGATGAAATTACTTTCTCTTCATCAAATAATATTTGTTTTTCTTGATTACTTTTTATATCTCTTACAAAAATTTTTTGCAGAGCATCTGATATTTCTGATCTTATAATCCAATTTTTTAAAAAAATAGGTCCACCAATTAGAACCCCGTTTTTAGCAGGCACAAAATCTACCCAAGCCCTAATTTTTTTCTGGGGACTTCTAGAAATCTTAAAGTCCTCAGCATTTTTGTTTGTCAACATCCACCAAAATCCAGCATAACT
>CACIJX010000023.1 GCA_902587085.1 uncultured Pelagibacteraceae bacterium | reverse complement strand
CATTATCTGGAAGTCGATTATGATTTATCGGATGTTATGTTTGTTACAACCGCAAACACTCTTAACATTTTACCACCATTACTTGATAGAATGGAAATTATAAGAATACCAGGATACACTGAACAGGAGAAAATAAATATAGCTCAAAAGTTTTTAATACCAAAACAAAGCGATGATAATGGTTTAAAAAGCAATGAATGGAAAATAACAGAAAAAGTAAATAAAAAAATTATAAGAGATTATACAAGAGAGTCAGGTGTAAGAAACCTCGAAAGAGAAATTTCTAAAATAGCTAGAAAAATTGTAAAAAAAATAGACTCAAAAGAAAAAGTAAATAATGAAATTAAAGAAGACGACCTGCAGACATTTCTCGGAGTAAAAAAATATAATTTTGGTGAAATTGAAACTGAAAATAAAATTGGAGTAGCAACCGGTCTAGCATGGACAGAGGTTGGTGGTGAAATATTAAAAATTGAATCTGTAAACATGCCTGGAAAAGGAAAAATGCAAATTACTGGGAAATTAGGGGAAGTAATGCAAGAGTCAGTTAAAGCTGCCAAATCTTATGTAAGATCAAAATCCCTTGAATACGGTATAATACCTCCAATTTTTGAAAAAAAAGATTTTCATATTCATGTACCTGAAGGAGCTACTCCTAAAGATGGCCCATCGGCTGGTATTGCCATAGTTACATCTATAATTTCATCAATAACAGGTATTCCAATTAACAAAGATATTGCGATGACTGGTGAGGTGACATTAAGAGGAAACGTTTTACAAATTGGTGGTTTAAAAGAAAAGCTTTTAGCCGCTCACAGAGCTGGAATAAAAAAAGTTTTAATACCATCTGATAACGAAAAAGATTTAATTGAGATACCAGAAACTATTAGAAAAAGTATAGAAATTGTTAGCGTCAAAACTGTAGATCAGGTCCTTAAGCATGCTTTAACAAAAGAACTTAAACCAGTTAAATGGGCAGAAATAGATCAAGTGTCAAATAAAAATAAAGAAAAATCAGAAGTTACAAGCGCACATTAATTGTTTAAAGTCACTAAACCAACACATTATTATCGATAAATAACATTATGAAAAAAATCGTTATTACCGGAGGTTTAGGATATTTAGGAACTGAACTCTGCAAAATTTACTCCGGAGAAAGCTGGAATAATAAAATAACTGTTATTGATAATCGCTTTATCTCTGAGAGAGTTGATCAATTAAGAAATTGGAATATTAATTTTATACAAGCCGATATTAGAAATTTAGATTTAGTAAAAAAATATCTAATCGATGCAGATGTTGTACATCATTTGGCTGGTATAACTGATGCAGCAAGAACCAAAGACGAAGAAAATTCAGAAATTGACAAAGAATTAATGGATATTGCCCAAAAAGGAACATCAGTTGTTCTTTCTGAGACACCCAAACATTGCAAAATTATATTTCCATCTACTCATGTAGTTTTTGAAGGAAAACAAGATTTAATAGAAAATATTAAAGAGGACTTTGTAAAACTTCCTGTTTTAAACTATGCAAAAAGCAAGGATCTTAATGAAGAGCAAATAATTAAATCAGGTAAGCAATATGTGATTTTAAGGTTAGCATCCGTTTATGGGTATTCTACAGATACAATGAGACTAAATATTATGCCAAATTTATTTGCAAAAATTACATCTCAAAATGGAACTATTAGACTTTTTGGAGGAGGCAATCAATTAAAAGCCTTAACACCATTAATTGATACAGTAAGATGTTTTAAATTTATGGAAGAGAGAAATGATATAACAAATGAAGTATTTAATGTATCAAAAGATAGCGTTAAAGTTAAGGATGTTGCAGATCTTTGCAAAAAATTTAACCCTAAGGTAAATATAATAAAAACTAACGATAAAGTTCCTTATCCAGGCTTTACTTTGTCAAACAAAAAACTTTTAGATACAGGATTTAAATTTCTTTATGGACTAGAGAAAAGTTTAAAAGAAATGATATTAAGATGGTCAAAAAAAGATTTAATCGAAGACTTAGAGCATGTTGTAGATGGCAAAGATGAATTTATTGACAATAGAGGAAAAATTAGTAATCACGAATTAACAGAGTCAATTAATTTAATAGGATTAATAGAGTCAAAAAAAGGCACTATGAGAGCCAATCATTATCATCCTCAACAAGAGCAAAAATGCTTGTTTACAAAAGGACAAGTTATTGAAGTATTTCAGGATTTATTAAATTCAAATTCTCCAAAAATTACTCAGGTTGTAAATGAAGGTCAGCTTTCTATTATAAAACCAAATGTAGCCCACACCATGATATTTTCTAAGGATACAGTTTTTTTAAATTTAGTTAGGGGCGATAGAGAACACAAAAATTATGGAATAACCCACACAATAAAAAAAAATATAGTCGACGAAAAAGAAAAAGAATTATTATTAAATTCTTACAAATTTAATTGTAGATCCTGTGAGGGTACAAATTTAAAAAGAGTTATTTCTCTGGGCTATCAACCTTTGGCAAATAATTTATTGAAGAAAAAAGACGATAAATGTGAATTATATCCTTTAGAATTAAATTATTGCAAGGATTGTCATAATTGCCAACTTTCTGTCTCTGTAAAACCAAGTAAAATGTTTTCAAATTATCTATACACATCCTCAACCTCAGAGTCTTTTAGGCAACATTTCAAGGAAGCCGCAAGAAAATATATTAAAGATTTAAATTTATCCCCGAAGAAATCATATATAATTGATATAGGTAGCAATGATGGTATAGCTTTAAAACCTTTCAAAGATTTAGGTTTTAAAAAAATTCTTGGAGTCGAACCTGCAAAAAATTTATGTAAAATTGCTAATAAAAATAAAATTAAAACAATCAACTGTTTTTTAGAATTAAAAAACCTAAAAAAAATTAAAAAAAATGCGAATCTAATACTAGCCTCAAACGTATTCGCTCACTCAGATAAGTTAAAGGAAATGACCGACTGCATGTTAAAACTTCTAAATAACAAAGGGGTTATAATTATTGAGGTGCAATATCTTTTAAATACTTTACAAGACCTGACTTTCGATAACATTTATCATGAACATTACAATTACTGGTCATTAACTTCATTAGTTAATTTTTTTAAACAATTTAATGCTCAAATAACAAAAGCTGAAAAAATAAATACTCACGGTGGTTCACTAAGAATTTTTGTTAAAAAAAATAAAAATTCTAAAACAGATAAAAGTGTTAAAAATTTATTAATAGAGGAAGAAAAATTTGGTATTAAGAATTTTAAAACCTACAAAGATTTTGCTGATAAAATATATCAAATTCAAAAAAATGTTAGAAAAAATATTAATGAGTTAAAATTAAAAGGTCAAAAAATAATTGGCTATGGATCTCCTGCTAAAGCTACAACTGCTTTAAATTTTTATGGGATTTCCAATGAGATTGATTTTATAATTGAGGATAATAAATTAAAACAAGGCAAATTTATACCAGGCGTAAAAATTCCTATTCTAAGTAAAAAAAATATATCCGAAAAGAACAATACCATTATTGTTTTAGCATGGAATTTTTTTGATGATATTAAAAGTTACAATAAAGACTTATCCGATAATTTTATTAGTATTAAAGATTTAGAAAAGTAGCTATTTCTTTAAATATTCTTCAGCTTGTAAGATTAAATTTTCAGTATCCTTTGGAATATTTTTATTTTCTTTTACAACAACTATCTCATCTGTAAGCTTTAAGGGCTCTTTATTTTTTTCATTTTTTTTCTCTCCTTTTAAATCTGATTGATTTAAAATTATATCTACCGCATTTAAAATTTCATGAACTTTATAATTTTTATTCATTGAGTTTTTTATCCTTGTAGAGTTTCTTAAAGAAATCAAGACTTTGTGGATTTGCCAATGATTGTAAGTTATCAATTTTCTCACCATGTATTGCTTTTTTGACTGCAAGCTCAACTATTTTTCCACTTTTCGTTTTAGGAATTTCTGGAACTCGAATAATTTTGTGGGGGACATGTTTTGGTGAGCAATTTTTCTTAACGTACTTTTTCAAATATTCTACATCTCTATTTTCAAGTTTTTTCTTATCTTTTAAAATTATGAATAGTATTATTCTAACATCGTTTTTCCAATCTTGTCCAACAACCAAACTTTCTCTGACAAAGTTTATATTCTCAACCTGTCTATAAATCTCTGCTGTTCCAATCCTTATACCTCCAGGATTTAAAGTAGCATCAGATCTGCCTAGGATTATATAACCACCGTTAGAAGTTTTTTTAATGTAATCGCCGTGGTACCAGATATTTTTAAATTTAGAGAAATATGCTTTATTTAATTTTTTATCCCCAGTGTCATTCCAAAATTTTATTGGCATTGTAGGAAAAGGTTTTTTGATTACTAGCTCACCTTTTTCTTCCGTTTTAACTTTTTTTCCTTTGTTATTAAATATATCTACATCAATACCTAAACTTTCGCCTTGAATTTCACCAGAATAAATTTTAGAAAAAATATTTCCCAAAACTAAGCAACCAACCACATCAGTTCCGCCACTGATCGAGGTTAATTGAACATCATGTTTTATATTTTTATAAACATAATCAAAACTTTCTTTAACTAATGGCGAGCCTGTTGACGCAATTATTTTTAATTCATTTAAATTTAAATTCTTAAAATTTAATTTTTCTTTTTTTAAAAAATCAATATATTTTGCGCTTACACCAAAGAAATTTATTTTTTCTTTAGAACATAATTTTATTAATGCATCTTTATATGGATACGTTGGTGAACCATCGAATAAAAATATGGTTGCTCCAGAAGATAATATACCAATTAACCAATTCCACATCATCCATCCAGTACTGGTATAATAAAAAACTTTATTATTATTTTTTATATTAAAATGTAATGACATTTCCTTATTATGCTCAATTAAAACGTTACCCGAGCCGTGAGTTATACATTTTGGTCTACCAGTTGTTCCACTTGAGTACAAAATATATAAAGGATGATTAAATTTATATTTTTTAAATTGTAAATCAATTTTAGATTTTTCTATTGCGGAATTAAAATTTATATAACCAGAACTTAATTTGATCTTAAAACTTTTATCATATGGAAAAACAATTACCTTTTTTATAGAATTTATTTTTTTTGTGATTTCAGGAATTTTTTTTAAAATATTTATTTTTTTTCCGTTATAAAAATAATATTCACAAGTAATAAGAACTTTCGGTTTAATTTGTAAAAACCTATCAATAACTGCTTTTATACCAAAATCCGGTGAGCATGAAGACCAAATGAGTCCATTTTTTGAAACTGATAAAAATGCAATAACACTTTCTATACAATTAGGAACGTAAGCCGCAACTCTATCTTTTTCTTTTAAATTTATTTTTTTTAAAAAATATGAAAACTTTCCAACTTTCATATTTAATTGTTTCCATGTTATTTCTTTTTTATTTCCGTTTTCTGAAAAAAATTTAATAGCTATATCATTATTCTTTTTTGGTAAAAGATTTTCTGCATAATTCAATTTTGAATTTGGAAAAAAGATATTTTTTATAAATTTACTATTTTTTTTAATTATTTTATTTCCCTTAAATCCTTTGATTTTTGTGAAATCCCATACCTCCGACCAAAAAATTTCTGGTTTCTTTATTGACCATCGCCACAGATTATTAAAATTTTCATTATATTTTAACAGTTTTTTTTTGTGTAAACTTTGACAAAATCTACTAAGATTTGAATTTCTTTTAATTTCCTCTTTGGGTATCCATAACGGAGATTCGCGTAATGGCATTTGGTTTATCTAAAAAAATCAAAAATAAATATCTTAATTATTTCTAAAGACTCAAAAAAATGTTCAATGTATGGTTCTAAAAAAGGAAATTTTCTAGAAAGTCTTGTTTTTTCAAAATTTAAAACACCAACAAAAAAAGTAGAAAAAACAAAAAACATAATTAAGTAATTAAAGAATCCAAACCCTGGTTTTTCTATATCTTTTATTTTTTTTCTTTTTACTTTCTCAGTTATTTTTTTTGTTTTCTTTGATAAACCTTCATTTTTTGCATAGCTTTGAACTGAACTTCCCCATTTTTGCTGCATATATTCTTTAGAGTAGGGTGTTGGACCTTTCTTCTTTATTGCTTTTTTAACAGGAGCTTTTGCAGATTTAGCTGATACTTGTGGTGCGAAAGAAGTCTTTTTCTTTACCGGATATTGTGTCCATTGGTTTCCACATGAACTGCATTGAACAATCCTTCCTGCAGGCGTTATAGCACCATCAGGAACGTTAAATTTCTTTTGGCACGACGAACATTGAATTATCATTGTTTAAATACTACATTTTATAAAGGCTAATTTACATTGATTTTTTTTTAGTTTTTACATTGCAAATTTAATGTTGTATATCTCGGATCTGCTTATTTTGGGGCGGTTAGCTCAGTTGGTAGAGCATCTCGTTTACACCGAGAGGGTCATAGGTTCGAGTCCTTTACCGCCCACCAATGGGGGTGTAGCTCAGTTTGGTTAGAGCGCTTGCCTGTCACGCAAGAGGTCGCGGGTTCGAGTCCCGTCACTCCCGCCATTAATGATAATCATTTTCATCTATCTCTTAAAATGTGCGCTTCTGTAACCTTGTACACGTAAAGACAATTGTTATATAAAGACTCATTAAAAAATATGAAAATCCTCAAACTATGAGTATTGGGGTACATATTGGTAAAAAAAATGCTATTTGAATTTTTAACAGACTATCTATCTATAATAATATTCGTATTTATTGCGTTAGCCTTGAGTATAGGCTTTGTTTTTATTAATTTTGCCGCTTCTCCTAAAAATCCTGATCCAGAAAAATTGTCTGCTTACGAGTGTGGTTTTAGCCCATTTAGCGACTCAAGAATTAAATTTGATGTGAGATTTTATTTGGTAGCCATATTATTCATAATTTTTGATTTAGAAATAGCCTTCCTTTTTCCTTGGGCAATATCTCTAGGCAATATAGGTCTACTAGGTTTCTATTCGATGATGATTTTCTTGTTCGTTTTGACTGTAGGTTTTATTTATGAGTGGAAGAAAGGAGCTTTAGAATGGGAATGAGCTTTTTAAATTTTAAAAATAAAGAAAAAGAGATTCCTCCCGAGTTTAGAAAAATAGCTAAAGATTTCAGTGAAAAAGGTTTTATAACCACTTCATCTGATAATTTAATAAATTGGGCAAGAACCGGTTCATTGCACTGGATGACATTTGGTTTGGCATGTTGTGCTGTTGAAATGATGCAAACATCAATGCCTAGATATGATCTTGAAAGATTTGGAGCAGCACCAAGAGCATCACCAAGACAATCTGATGTGATGATTGTTGCTGGTACACTAACTAACAAAATGGCAGCACCTTTAAGAAAAGTTTATGATCAAATGCCTGAACCACGATATGTAATTTCGATGGGTAGCTGTGCAAATGGTGGAGGCTATTACCATTACTCTTATTCTGTTGTGAGAGGCTGCGATAGGGTTGTTCCAGTTGATATTTATGTTCCCGGATGTCCTCCATCTGCTGAAGCTTTATTATATGGAATACTTCAGCTACAAAAAAAAATTAGGAGAGAGGGCTCAATAAAAAGATAAAATGGAACTTACAGACTTAAATAAACTTCTTAACTCAGAGCTGACAACGAAGATAAAAAAGTCCTCTATATCAAATAATGAACTTCAAATTAACTTAGAGCTAATTAATCTTTACTCTACTATTTTATTTTTAAAAACTGATGCAAAATGTAAGTTCAAACAGTTGATAGATATAGTAGCAGTCGATTATCCAAGTGAAGAAAAAAGGTTTAAAATATATTATTTATTGTTAAGTCACGAAAATAATTTACGTATAAAAATTTTAGTTACACTAAATATTGATGAAAAAGTACCATCCTTAACAAAAATTTTT
>CACIJX010000022.1 GCA_902587085.1 uncultured Pelagibacteraceae bacterium | reverse complement strand
TGATCAAATGGGTTTAAAAGAAATTTATGAGGAACTTAAAAGGGTAAGTAAATTATGTAAAGAGCTAAAAATTGATAAAAAAGAATTCTTTGGTGGTTCTATGACAATATCAAGCCTTGGTGGTATTGGAGGAAATTTTTTCACACCAATTATAAATCCTCCCGAAGTAGCAATACTAGGAGTGGGAAAAACATTTGAAAAAGTGAAGAAAGTAAATGGTCAGTTTATCGAAAGAAAAATGTTACCAATCTCTTTGTCATACGACCACAGAGTTATAGATGGTGCTGAAGGTGCAAGATTTTGCGTCCACTTATCTAAAAGCTTAGGTAAAGATTTTGCATTCAAGCTAGCTGTCTAAATGAATAAAAAAATATTTTCGCTAATTTGCGCAGTCTCTTGTTCATTAATTTGGGGAACAGCATTTGTTGCTCAGGATATGGGTATGGACTATATAGGACCTTATACATTTTCTGCTGTCAGATTATTGCTAGGATTTTTCACCCTATTACCTTTTTTTTTTATTTTTGAATTTAAAAAAGTCAAGGAGACAAAATTAAGTTTTGAAAAAATATTTATTTATCTTTTTTTTCTTGGTTTTTTCTTAGCAGGTGGAAATATTTTTCAACAAGTTTCTCTTTTATATACCGATGTTGCTAATTCAGCAGTTTTTACAGTTTTGTATGTAGTGATCGTTCCTATAATAGCCTACTTTCTTTTCTCAAAAAAAATTCATAATTCTGTTTGGCCTTCAGTTTTGATGTGTTTAGTCGGAGGTTTATTTTTAAGTGAACTTGGAAATCTACGTGTGAGATTTGGTGACTCTTTAGTTGTAGTAGGTGCTTTTTTTTGGGCCTTTCACATTGTATTTATATCTAAATTTCTAAAGATTTTTAATTACCCCATCACAATTGCAACGTTTCAATGTTTAAGTGCATCTCTAATTTCTTTTATACCAGCTTTCTCCTTTGAATTTATTTCACTAAAACTTATATCAATGGAAACTACTGAATTAATTTATGCGGGAGTGTTATCAAGTGGGATAGCTTTTATGTTACAGGTTTTTGGTCAGCAAAATCTTTCCCCTGCACCTGTTGCTATTATTTTTTCTCTAGAGGGTGTTTTTGGATCCATTGCCGCTTGGATAGTCTTAGATCAATATTTAAATGAATTTAAAATATTTGGAATAATGATAATTTTATCAGCAGTTATTTTCTCACAACTAGCTCCAATGTATGGTAAAAGAAAATATGGATGAAACTAATTCAGGTTACTCAAAACATGTTGGGGGTCTTAAGGGTAAAAAAATTGATAGTACTCTTTTTGAATACGAAACTGAGGTAAAGGAAATGCACCTAAATACTGCTGGTATGGCACATGGTGGGTTCCTTACTTTTATAGCTGACACTGGTATGGGTAATGCTGCGCATCAAGTGGCTGGTAATAAAAGATGTGTAACAATTTCTTTAGAAATGAAATTTATATCTGCGGGTAAATTAGGTGATAAACTTATTGCTAAAGTAAAAGTTCAAAAGATAACTAATACTTTAGTTTTCTTAACTTGTGAGATTATTAACTCTCAAAGCGTAGTAGCTGTTACTTCGGGTGTATGGAAAATTTTGAAAGTTGATAAATAAATCAATTCGCTTTGGTTCTTCTATAATTAAAATATCCAAAAATAAAAAGAGTTATTAATGAAAATGGATAAATAATTGCTTTATTAGGTCTGTCTAAGTTTTCGATTTTAAATTCACTAATTACATCTCCTGTTTCCATTCCCATTTTTTTTGCCATTCCATTCCATTTCAAATTATCAACTGTAATTCTGCCATCGATATTTTTTAAAATTATACCTGTATCTTCTAAAGAGTACTGATTTTCAAAACTTTTTTTATCTATAACAAAAAGTCTATATCGATCCCCGTACTCTGTTCTCCTTGTTACTTTAATATGCACATCCCTATTCGGTTCAAACTCAATCAAACTAATTTGTTCAGCATTGAGTTGTTTATTTTCAAATTTTGGAGAAAATTTATCCAAAATATATCCTGGTCTAAATAATGACATAGCTATTACAATAAAAATAATAATTTCGTACCATCTAAGTTTATTTATAAACCAACCCTGTGTTGCTGAGGTGAATACCAAAATTGCTATCAGAGAGGTTGAAACAACTAAAAATCCATGCCACAAACTTTCTATACCAATTAATAACAATTCATTATTAAAAATAAATACTATCGGAAGTATTCCAGTTCTTAAACTATACCAAAAAGCTTGTATTCCAGTTTTGATTGGATCTGCTCTTGAAATTGCTGCTGCTGCATAAGATGCCAGTCCAACAGGGGGTGTGACATCGGCCATTAATCCATAATAAAAAACATATAAATGAATTGCAATTAGCGGAAAAATATAACCAGAAGCATTTCCTACTTCCACAACTACCTGCGCCATCAAAGCGGCAACAACTAAATAGTTTGCAGTTGTTGGTAAACCCATTCCCAAGATAATACAAAGTAAGGCAGTGAGTACTAATAAAGTTATTATGTTACCGCCAGATATAGCTTCTACAATAACTATTAAGTTGTTGCTTAACCCGGTAGAAGCTACTGCCCCGACTATTATTCCTGCAGTTGCTATCGCGATCGCAACGCTGATCATATTAATTGCCCCTTTTTCAAGACCACCTACAACTTTGTTAAAACCTACTTTAAGTGCATTAGATAAACTAAGATCATTTTTCTTTGCATCTAATAATTCTTTTACAAAAATTATTACCATTAATGATAATATTGAATAAAATACGGATGAAGCAGCTGTCCATCTTTCAACTAATAGCAAATAAATAAGAATAAAAATTGGAATTAGAAAGTGAATTCCTCCTAAAAAAGTTTTTCCCAATTTAGGTATTTCACTTTCAGGTAATCCTTTAATATTTAATTTCACGGATTCTAAATGTGAAATATAAAATAAAGCAATGTAGGAAATAACCGCTGGTAAAAACGCATGAGTAATAACAGTAAAATATGATATGCCTAAAAGTTCTGCCATAACAAAAGCTGCAGCCCCCATAATTGGTGGCATAATCTGTCCGTTTACAGAAGCAGCTACTTCAACAGCTCCAGCCTTGACTGGCGGTAAGCCAGTTTTTTTCATAATTGGTATTGTAAATGTTCCAGTGGTTACAGTATTTGCAACAGACGAACCAGAAATCAAACCGGTTAATCCTGAAGCTAAAATTGCTGCTTTTGCCGGACCGCCTCTCATTTTTCCAACTAAAGCAAATGCTAGATTTAAAAAATATTTTCCACCTCCGGCAACATCTAAAATTGCGCCAAATAATACAAATAGAAATATAAAACTGACTGAAACACTAATTGGTATCCCAAATATTGCCTCTCCTCCAAACCAATGGTAACCCACTAATCTTGTCAAAGATAATCCTTGATGCGAAATTAGATCTGGCATTGATTGTCCAAATACTGAAAAAAGTAAAAAAATTAATGCAATAACTACTAATGGAATTCCAATGGCTCTTCGTGTGGCCTCTAACAAAAGAATAATTCCTAAAGATCCCAGTATAACTTCATAAGGTATAGAAAAACCAAATAAATTTGTTTTGGCCATTATTCCTTGGCGATAAACTAAGCCTTCATAATCAAAGAATATATATAATGTTGCCACTAAACCTATAATTACTAAGAAGATATCAAATATAGATATTGGTTTGTCTCTACTTTTCTTAAGACCTGGATACGCTAAAAAACATAACGCTAATCCAAATGCAAGATGGACTGACCGTGCTGGTACATCAATTATCTTTCCGAAATCTAATATGAATGGTAACGGAGATGCATACCAAAGCTGAAATAATGACCACGAAATAGCAATCGTGGCTACAAGTTTTAAATTCCAATTTTTTAATTTTCTTCTTGAACCACCTTCTTCATCAAATCTTTCAAAAAAATTTGGTTTGTCTGGATCTGGTTCTGAACTCATTATGAGACAATAAAAAAAAAGGCCCAGTTAATCAACTGGGCCTTTTTAATAAATAGCTTACATTAAGCCTTTTTCTTTATAATATTTTACTGCTCCTGGATGTAATGGTGCAGATAAACCATCTACAATCATTTTCTTAGGATTTAGATTTGCAAATGCAGGGTGTTGTTTTTTGAAATCATCAAGATTTTCAAAAACAGCTTTTACAACTGCATATACTAAGTCTTCTGGTACTGCTTCACTTGTTACAACAGAAGCCATAACTCCGAAAGTAGTTACATCTTTTTTAGAAGTTTTGTAAGTACCTTTTGGAATTGTTGCAAATGCATAAAATGGGTTATCAGCAACTAATTTTTTAACAGCATCTGTATCTAAATTAATGATACTCGCGCCACATCCATCAGTTGATTGAGCAACACCTGCATTCGGAACACCAACTGTGTAACCAAAAGCGTCGATTTTCTTATCACAAAGAGCACCTGATTGTTCTGACGAAGTTAGTTCAGATGTAGAACCAAAATATCCTGTGTCTACTCCATGTGCTTCCATTAAAACTTCAAAAGTACCTCTTTGACCAGAACCAGGGTTTCCTATGTTTACTTTTTTACCCTTTAAACTATTCCAATCTTTTATTTTTGAACCTTTTCTTGTTATAATTTGAAATGGTTCTGGATGAGCAGAAAAAACTGCTCTTAGACCATTAAAAGGTTTTACTTTATCTGGTCTTGTTCCGTTATAAGCATGATACTGCCAGTCAGACTGTGCAACACCAAACTGTAACTCTCCTTGCATGATTTGACCGATATTGTAAGTCGAACCACCTGTTGAAGGAGCTGAGCAACGTAAAGCTTTCGCTGTCCCTTTTTTTCTACCATGTTCTGCAGATTGAATTTTCGCTACCATTTTGCAAATAGCATTTCCCACTTGGAAATAAACTCCAGTTGGTCCACCCGTTCCTATTGAAAAGAATTCAGCAGATTTTGCTATAGAGATTGGCAAACTGATTGCAAATAAAAACAACGCTCCAGAGATTGTTGAGATTATTTTTTTCATAACCGTCCCTCCTTAATTATATAATTGTTATTAAAACCGTATCAATTCACTACAGTTAATGTAAGGCAAATAGCTTAAATTGGACATTTACTCCAGATTGAATCAAAGATTTTTTGACCACTCTACTAGTCTTTTAGTACCTTCGACCACATTTGGTGCAAACTTCTCAATTTCATCTAGACTTGTCTCGTTATGACTTCTTGAGTTTTTTAAAAAATACTCACCATTAAAATCTGTATAACTTAATCTTACTAACATTTTGTCAGGTTTAAAACCAAAGTCTGATCCTGGTAGTAAAGCAACTCCAGTTTTATTAAGAATATCTTCACACATTTCCGAAGAGGTTTTAAATTTTGAGTTTATGAATTCTGGCATAAGATAAAATGCCCCTTGTGGAGGGTTAATTAAGATTTTGTTTGATTTCAATTTATCATAAACATATTTTCCAAGATTTTTTAAAATATTAATAGTTTTCAATTTATATTTATTATAATCACCATTATAAGCCTCTACAGCAGCATATTGAACTGGTGTATTAACTGTAGAGTAGGACTCGCTAGCTAAGGTTTTTAGTGCATTTAAGAATTTTGATAGTTTAGTTGGCACTGCAAAAAATCCTAATCTCCATCCGCCTGCCCCACACCACTTACTCAATCCTCCACTTATGAATGTTCCATCAGGATAATATTTTGAGATCGACTCGTAAGTTTCATCAAAAGTCAGGTCTGCATATATTTCATCTGATAAAATTAAAATCTTATATTTTTTTGCAATATCTGCGATTTCTTTCATGTTTTCACATTTTGTCCCCGAAGGATTATTTGGAGAATTTAATATTAAAATAATATTTTTTTTCCCTATAGCCTTAATTTTTTTTTCTAAATCAATTCCTGAAGGGTACCAATTGTTTTCAGAAGAAGTCTGTACCCAATGAACTTTATTAAGAGCTATATCAGCTTGAGGTTCATAGGATACCCAGCTTGGAACCGGTAAGATTATCTCGCCATCAAATGCTACATGCATTAACAGCATAGCCTCTTTTGATCCTGGTGTTATTATAATATTTTCTTTTTTATAATTTACTCCAGTATTTTTTTTTAAATTATTTGATATTGCTTCTCTAAGTTCTTCTAAACCTTGCATTGGTAAATAATCTTTTCTATGAGCATTATTTTTCAAGGTCGAAACAATTTTTTCTGGAATAGGAAATGGTGACTGCCCAAAACCAAAATTAAAGATTTTCTTTCCTTCAGAAGACAATTTTTTTGCTTTTTCATTTATCGCAAGTGTCGCGGAAGGTCTTAGTGATCTAATGTTTTTCTTTACAAAATTTTCCATTTTTTTAATCTACTATAGAATTAAACTATTAAAATAGAACGTTTGACAAAGTGATTCGGTCATGCTTTAATCATCTTTTGTTCTCAATGATAATCAATATATAGTATTCGAAAAAAATTATAGCACAAAAGAATGATGGACTCCCTAAATAAAATTATCGCCGTGTTAGGACCCACAAATACTGGAAAAACATTTTTGGCTATAGAAAAAATGCTTGAATATAACTCTGGAATTTTTGGATTTCCGCTGAGACTCCTTGCGAGAGAAGTGTACGACAAGTGCGTTGAAAAAGTGGGTACAGAAAAAGTAGCACTCATAACTGGAGAAGAAAAAATTATACCTTCATCTTCTCAATATTTTATTTGTACGGTCGAGTCTATGCCAAAAAATAAAACGGTAGATTTTGTTGCTATTGATGAAATACAGATGTGTGCTGATCGGGAAAGAGGACACATATTTACAGATAGATTGTTAAATTCTAGGGGTGAAATTTTAACAATGTTTTTAGGATCTCAAATAATGGAAAATATTTTAACTGAATTGATCCCAGAAGTAGAATTTTTAAAAAAAGAAAGATTTTCAAAATTAAATTATAATGGTTATAAAAAAATATCAAGGCTTGAAAGAAAAAGTGCTTTGATAGCCTTTTCAATAGAGGAAGTATACGCCTTAGCTGAATTAGTCAGAAGACAAAAAGGAGGCGCTGCAATAGTCATGGGCTCTCTTAGCCCTAAAACCAGAAATTCACAAGTTGACCTATATCAATCAGGTGATGTTGATTATTTAGTTGCAACAGACGCAATCGGAATGGGTATAAATATGGATATAGATCAAATAAGTTTTTCCAGTTTAAGAAAATTTGATGGTAAAAGAGTTAGAAGACTAAGAACAACCGAAATTTCTCAAATAGCTGGTAGAGCTGGAAGGTATAAGAATAATGGATATTTTGGTGTAACTGGTGAATGTCAAAATTTAGAGCATGATGAAATTGAGAGGATTGAACAACATAAACTAGACGATGTAAAATCATTGTTTTGGAGAAATTCAAATCTTGACTTTAGTACCCCAGAAAATCTTATAATATCTCTCGAATTAAAACCAAAAAACAAAAATCTTATAAAGATTGCAGAATCAATTGATGAAAATATACTTAAATATCTTGTCAGGGATAAGAAAATTAAATTGGCTTCGGAAAAAGTCGAATTATTATGGGAGTGCTGTCAAATACCAGATTTTACGAAAAAGACATTTAATCATATTGATGTAGTCACCAAAGTGTATAACTTTCTCATTTCAAATAAAAAACTAATTCCTAATGACTATATGAAAAAAGAACTCAAGGAATTGGATAAATATAATGGAAATATAGATATGATAACAAATAGAATTTCTAATGTAAGAACCTGGGCTTACGTAGCTAATAAGAAAAATTGGGTTGAAAATTCAGATTATTGGATAGAGAGAAGCAAAACAATAGAAGATAATTTATCAGAAAAATTGCACCAAGAATTATCAAAGGCTTTTATTGATAAGAGAATAAGTGTTTTGTCTAGAGGTTTAAAACAAGATGCAAAACTAAATGCAACAATTTCTAACAATAATGAAATTGTAATAGATGGTCAACTTGTTGGAAAACTCAAGGGTTTAAAATTGAACCTTGAATTTACCGCAAGCACCCTGGATACAGATCTTAAATCACTAAAGAAAGCTGCGAGACAAGGAATCGTCGATGAGTTATCGGGTAGAGTTAAAGAAATTATTAATAATAAAGATATTGAATTTAATAGTGATTACAAAATTTATTGGAAGGAAAATCCAATAGCAAAAATAAAAAAGGGTAAAAATTATCTATATCCTCAAATAGAAATAATTGCAGATGAGGCTTTAGTTTTTCAGAGTAGAAATGAACTAAAATCTTTCTTAAAC
>CACIJX010000021.1 GCA_902587085.1 uncultured Pelagibacteraceae bacterium | reverse complement strand
TTAATCTTAAAACTTTCAAAAAATCTAAAAGAAGCAAATTTAATTTATTTTTTGCATTCTATATCGGGAAGGTAAGATTTATTGATAATTTTTAATTAAGAAAAAAGTAAGAACCCATTCCAAGAAAAGATAAAAATCCAATTACATCCGTTATTGTAGTTACAAAAACACTTGATGCTAATGCAGGATCAATATTAAATTTTTTCAGCGTAACAGGAACTAAAATCCCAAACAAACCAGCTACTATCATATTTAAAATCATTGCAACTGCGATAAGTATAGATAAATCTATCTGCTTAAACCAAAAATTCACAATGACTCCTGCTATTATTGCGAAAATTACCCCATTTAATACTCCAATAATAAATTCTTTTGTAACAATTTTTAAAAAATTTCCTGAATAAATTTCCTTTTTTGCAATTGCTCTTATAGTTACGGCTAATGTTTGCATACCTGCGTTTCCTCCCATTGAAGCAACAATTGGCATTAATACTGCAAGGGCAACTACCTTTTCTATATCATCTTGGAAAAATCCAATAACTATTGATGCAATAATTGCAGTGAATAGATTAAGTAATAGCCATGTAAATCTTCTTTTAGTTTTTTTTATAACGCCATCAGTAATTTCTTCATCACCTACTCCTGCTAATCTTAAAACATCTTCCTCCGCCTCCTCTTGTACTACTGTAACTACGTCATCAGCTGTTATCATACCAATTAATTTATTATCTTTATTTACCACTCCTGCAGATACAAGATTGTAGTTTTCAAACGTAAGACCAACTTCTTCTTTATCCATATTGACAGAAATTAAAACTGGAACCTCACGCATTATTGAATTCATTTTAGAGGCTCTTGGTGTCCTCAAAACTCTTGAGGATGGTACTGTACCAATGGGTTTAAAATTTTTATCTACTACAAAAATTTCTAAAAATTCTTCAGGTAGTTCCTTGTTTTCTCTTAAATAATCAATTGTTTGACCTACAGTCCAATCACTTGGTACAGCGGTAAATTCTCTTTGCATTATTCTAGCTGCAGAGTCTTCTGGATAACTTAATCCTTCTTCTAAAAGAAATCTATCTTGTGGCGATAGTTTATCTAAAACTTTTTTCTTTTTCTCCTCATCTATTTTTTCTAAAATTTGAAGTGCATTATCAGACTCTAGCTTACGTAGTATTTTTGCTATAGCCTCTGGTCTTAAAAGAATAAGAACCTCAGACTGGAGGGACTCATTTAGTTCAACAAAAATTTCTGGATCTATAGTAAACGCTTCAATTTCAATTAATTTACTTCTTGTATCATTATCAAGATTTTCAATTAAATCAGCTACATCTGCTGCATGTAGATCTTCGAGGGTTTGATTTATAAAAGCAATATCTTTTACCTTTATCTTTTCGCTGAAAAGATTAATAAAATCTTTATTAAAATCAACATTTACTTTTTGTTTTCCAATAGATTTAACTAAACTCATAATTCACCAGATTATTTTAATTTTTGAGACTTTTAGTTTATCTAATGATAAAATTCAATTTAAAATGGATATAGAGTTTAAAATCAGTAAAAAACCCGTAAATTACAAAAAAGCCATTAGGTTACTTGAGAAAAGAGTAAACGCAGTTAAGAATGGAGGGCGTGAATTAGTGTGGTTTTTAGAGCATCATACAACTTACACAGCTGGCATTAGGTCAAAAAATGAAGAGGTATTAGATAAATCAATAAATATAATTAAAACTAAAAGAGGGGGAAAAATAACGCTTCATAATCCCGGGCAGCAAATTGTTTATTTTGTTATTAATTTAAATAGAAGAAAAAGAGATATAAGAAATTTAGTTAAACAAATTGAGAATACTATTATTAAGTTTCTGAAACTTTACAAAATAGATTCATATGCAGATAAAAAAGACATAGGTATATGGGTTAAAAAAAAGAAAATCGCGGCAATAGGTATTAGAGTTTCTAGATGGGTTGCATATCATGGATTCTCTATAAATATAAAAAATAATCTTAAAGATTACGAAAAGATTATTCCTTGTGGTTTAAATAATAAAAAAGTTACTTCATTAAAAAATGAAAAAAAAGTTCCATCTCAAGTTAAAAAGAACTTAAAAAGGATTTTTTACCAACAACTTTTAAAAATTTAAAATTTTTTTTTAATAAATTGTTCAAATTCAACTCCGTATTTGGCCTTAAAATTATACTTAGTATTATTTATCATAAATTTAATTTTATAGGCATGAAGCATTATATTTTTTGGTTTAAATTTCTTTTTAATACTAGGAGCTGAATATTTGTCATCACCTACTATAGGATTGCCAATATTATATAATTGTTTTCTTAACTGGTGTTTTCTGCCAGTAACTGGTTTTAATTCTAAAAATGAATATTCGTCATTACTTTTTAATATTTTAATATATGAGATAGCTTTTTGAATAACCTTTCTATTTTTTTGATAAGATGTAAGATCATCTCTTAGTAATTTTAAATCTTTTTTAACCTTTCCATGTGCTATAGCCAAATAAGTTTTGTGAATTTTTCTAATTCGAAAAAGTGATGTAAATAATTGAGCGTATTCTCTATTTTTAGCCACTATCATTATGCCTGATGTCTCTTTATCAAGTCTGTGAACTATAAAAGGTTTTGTTTGTTCAAAAAACTTTGTATCTCTTAAAATGTCTATAATATTTTTGAAAGATTTAGTTCCTGCCTGAACCGGTATTCCGAAAGGTTTGTTTATAACAATAAAATTATCATTATTTTCAATAATAAATTTACCATATTCACCTTTTTCTTTTTCTGATGGTTTATATTTAATTTTTTCCGATTGCTTATGAGATTTAAAATCCTCAGTTGAATGAAATTCAACTATATCGTTGACCTGTACCCTGTATGATGTCTTCACCTTTTTTTTATTTATTTTAACCTTTCTTTTTCTAACAAGTTTTTCAATTAATGACTGTGGAACATTGGAAATATTTTGTTTAAACCATCTGTCAAAACGTGAGTTGTGATAGTCTTTATTGACTATAAACTTTTTAAACATGGATGCTTACTTTTATATTATTTAGTCGCGGCTTTTGAAAGTATTTCTTTATCTTTTTTAGCAGTTTCAGTTTTTTTAGGTTTGTCGACTTTTATTGCATTTAAATCTCTGTCAACTAATTCAATTACAGCCATAGGAGCATCATCACCAGTTCTAAATCCAGCCTTTAAAACTCTTGAATATCCACCTTTTCTGTTTGCGTACCTTTTTGAAAATGTTTCAAAAACTTTTTTTACAGAACTTTTGTCTTGAAGTTTAGAAAAAAGATCTTTTTTTTTACTTAAATCAGCTTTTTTACCCAATGTAATTAACTTATCAATTTTTGGTCTTAATTCCTTTGCTTTTGGCAGAGTTGTTATTATCTGCTCATATTTTATAAGAGAATTTAGCATGTTTTTGAATAAAGCTTTTCTGTGCTCAGATGTTCTGTTTAATTTCCTATAACCTATTTTGTGCCTCATAATTTTAATAAGTATTTTCTTCTAATTTTTTTGACAACTCAGCAATGTTATCAGGGGGCCAGTTTGGAATTTCCATTCCTAAATATAAGGACATCGAACTTAGAACCTCTTTTATTTCATTTAAAGATTTTCTTCCAAAATTTGGTGTTCTTAACATTTCTGGCTCTGTTTTTTGCACCAAATCACCAATGTAAATTATATTATCATTTTTAAGACAATTCATAGATCTTACAGAGAGTTCAAGTTCTTCAACTCTTTTTAATAAATTTTTATTAAATTCAGGCTCGTTTGGTGCAGATGGTTTTGGAATCTCTTTTGGATCCTCAAAGTTAACAAACATAGATAGTTGGTCTTGAAAAATTCTTGCAGCAAATGCAACAGCATCTTCAGCTGCAACTGTACCATTTGTTTCTACTTCCATTACTAGTTTATCAAAATCTAAAGCTGCGCCTGCTCTGGTACTGTCTACTGTAAATGAAACTTTTTTTACTGGACTAAAAAGTGAATCTATAGCAATCATTCCTAAAGGTGTGTCCTCTGTTTTATTTTTTTGAGCTAGCACATATCCACGACCAGTGTTGACAATAAGCTCCATGTGAAATTTAGTTTTTTCATCTAAATTACAAATTGTTTGTTCTGGATTTAATATTTTAACATCTGAAACTAAAATTATATCTTTTGCTTTTACTTCTTTAGGGCCCTCAGCATCTAAAACTAATTTTTTAGGACCGTCAGAATTTAATTTAATTGCTAAATTTTTTACATTTAGAACAATATCAGTCACATCCTCTCTCACACCCTTTATTGAAGAGAACTCATGTAAAACTCCGTCAATTTGGATTGCAGTTACTGCTGCTCCTTGTATAGAGGATAATAAAATTCTTCTTAATGAATTACCAATAGTCTGTCCGAAACCTTTTTCTAGAGGTTGGGCAACAACTTTTGCCAATGACTTATCTTCATTACTTTCAACTTCTAACCTACTTGGTTTTGTTAATGATTTCCAATTTTTATCAAAAATATTATTTGTGTTTTCCATTATACTCTCCTTTTTTTTGGTGGTCTCGTTCCATTATGTGGAAGAGGAGTTGTGTCTTTGATTGAAATTATTTTGAAACCTCTAGACTGCAATGCTCTTAAAGCGGTCTCTCTACCTGATCCTGGTCCCTTGACTTGGACTGACAAAGTTCTTAACCCCAATTCATAAGCTTTGCTACCTGCATCGTCTGCAGCAACTTGAGCGGCATATGGAGTTGATTTTCTCGAACCCTTAAAACCTTTTGAACCAGCAGATGACCATGAAATTACATTCCCATTTTCATCTGCGATTGAAATAATAGTATTGTTAAAAGTTGAATTTACAAAAGCGATACCAGAAGAAATATTTTTTTTTTCTTTATTTTTTTTTTTGAATTTAGGCTTTTCAACCTTAATTGTTTTTGAAATATCTTGTTCTTTTACAGTCTTATTTTCTTTATTATTTTTCATCTTATTATTTCTTCAAAGGTGTAAGTTTTTTCCCTGCAATAGCAATGGCTTTACCTTTTCTAGTCCTAGCGTTACAATGTGTTCTTTGTCCTCTAACAGGCAATTTTTTTTTATGTCTAGATCCTCTATAAGATGCTAAGTCAACAAGTCTTTTAATATTCATCGAAACTTGTCTTCTTAAATCACCCTCCACTTTATAGTTTTGATCAATGTATTCTCTAATCTTAAGTACTTCTTCTTCAGATAGTGCATTCACTCTTTTATTAAAAGGTATATTTAATTTCTCACAGATTATTTTTGAGTTAAAACTGCCTATACCATGAATGTATGTTAAAGCAATACGAACAACTTTATTTTGAGGAATATTTACGCCTGCAATTCTAGCCATATTTTGATTTTTTCAAATTAGTATTTATATGTTCATATTCTTTAAAGTCAACCCTTGATAGTGTCAATTAACCCGCTAATTTCACTATTAATTTCTGGTATTCCTGCCTCACCGTTTACAACTTTGAGTAAATTAGATTGCTTATAATAATCTATAACTGGTTCAGATGATTTTTCATAAGTTTTATATCTTTTAATTGCAATTTCCTCGCTATCATCAGTTCTTTTTTCTATTGCTTGTCTTTCAAAAATTCTTTTTTTAACTGTTTCTAAACTAACAGACAATTTTAAGACAATATCTATTTTTTGTTTATACTTTTTTAATAAATCATCTAAATTTTTTGCTTGAATTAAAGTTCTCGGATACCCATCAAAGATAATTTTGTTTTTATAATCATTATTTGAAACAAATTTTTCTATCAAATTACCAACTATTTGGTCTGAAACTAATTCACCAGAATTTATTATTGAGTAAATCTCAGATCCTAATTTCGTTTTATTTTTAATTTCATTACGTAAAAGATCACCCGTAGATAATTGATGAAGTTTAAATTTATTAACAATAAATTTTGATTGAGTCCCTTTACCTGCACCTGGAGGACCAAAAATAACTATATTCATAATTTACTTACTAAATTTAGCCTTCTTAATTAATGACTCGTATT
Organism: uncultured Pelagibacteraceae bacterium; assembly: GCA_902587085.1. GTDB lineage: Bacteria > Pseudomonadota > Alphaproteobacteria > Pelagibacterales > Pelagibacteraceae > Anoxypelagibacter. Next base: position 2,337 of record CACIJX010000021.1, on the reverse strand, counting down.
GAGAGCTCATTAATCTTGTTTGAACTTGGGTTACTGTATCCATCGCAACAACAACCACAATTAAAACCGATGTTCCACCTAAATAAAAAGGTATTGGATAATTAGCAATTAAGAACTCTGGCATCAAACACACTATTGTTAAATAACATGCCCCTATTGTTGTAAGTTTTACTAAAATACTCTCAATATAATCTGCAGTTCTATCTCCTGGCCTAATTCCGGGTACGTATCCACCATATTTTCTTAAATTTTCCGCAGTTTCTTTTGGATTAAAAACAATTGATGTATAGAAAAAACTAAAAAAAATTATCCCGAAAGCATATAATGACATATACAAAGGTTTTCCTTGTGAAAATAAAGACGAAAAGTTTATAAAAAATTCTGAGTCTGACAAACCAAAGTTAGAAAATGTTATTGGAACTAACAGTAATGCTGATGCAAAAATTGCTGGAATCACCCCTGCAGTATTTATTTTAAGAGGTAAATGGGAAGATTGACCTCCATAAATTTTATTTCCCATTTGTTTCTTGGGATAATTAATAAGTATTTTTCTCATTGCCCTCTCAACGAAAACAATAAACATAACAGTAGCAACAATTAAAATTAGTATACCTATTATCATAGCGGGTGATAGTGCACCTGTTCTTCCTAGTTCAAAAGTTGAAGCTAATGCTCTCGGTATTTCGGCAACAATTCCTGAAAAAATTATTAATGATATACCGTTTCCAATTCCTCTTGAGGTTATTTGTTCACCAAGCCACATAAGAAATGTCGTTCCAGCAACTAATGAAATTACAGTCATCATTTTGAAATATATTCCTGGATTTAAAACAATATTTCCTGCATTTTCCAAACCAACTGATACGCCATACCCCTGAAGTGCTGCAATAAAAACAGTGCCGTACCTTGTAATCTGGGTAATTTTTTTTCTTCCCTGTTCTCCTTGGTCTTTTAAATTTTTAAAATAATCAGAAACACCAGTAAGAAGTTGAACAATAATTGATGCGGATATGTAAGGCATAATCCCAAGAGCAAAAATCGCCATTCTTTGAACCGCACCACCAGAAAACACATTAAACATACCTAGTAATCCCTTTTGGCTAGTAGACATCATCTCTTGTAGAGCAAAAGGGTCTATACCTGCTAGAGGTACGTACGTGCCCAATCTATAAACACATAAAATTAAAATTGTAAAAACTATTCTATTTCTTAAATCATTAGAGCTAGAAGATGTTTTTTGTATTTGTTCTCCGTTAGCCATTTTTAAGCTTTTTGATTAATTAAGTTTATTGATCCACCGACCTTTTCGATTTTTATACGTGCTGATTTAGATATGAAGTCTGTTGTAATATTTAGCTTTTCTTTTATTTCACCATTTCCTAAAATCTTCAACTTATCATATTTTTTTGAAACTAATTTTTTTTCGGATAAAGATTTGAGATTTATGTTCTTTAAGTCTATTTTTTTTCTTTTTAAAAATTCATTTAAATCAGATAAATTTAATATAGCTATATTTCTTTTATGAACTCTTTTAAAACCTCTTTTTGGCAGTCTTCTAAATAAAGGCATTTGACCACCCTCAAAACTTTTAATTGCTACACCAGATCTTGATTTTTGACCTTTTACTCCTCGTCCAGACGTTTTGCCTTTAGTTGATCCTATTCCGCGACCAACTCTAAGTTTTTTATAATTAGTTTTAATTAGTGAATTTAATTTCATTTTAATTTTCTCTTTGTTTTATTATCTCCGAAATTTTTTTACCTCTTATAGTAGATAGATATTTTGGAGAACTTTGATTTTTTAGACCGTCCAATAAAGCTTTTAAAACGTTATGTGGATTCGGAGATCCAAGTGATTTGGCAACAACATCTTGGATACCAATTACTTCACAAACTGCTCTCATTGCTCCACCCGCAATTATTCCAGTTCCTGTTGGGGCAGATCTCATTAGGATTTTTCCTGAACCGCTTTTTGAATAAATATCATGGTGTAATGTTCTGCCGTCTTTTAATGGAATTTTAATCATATTTCTTTTTGCAAATTCTGTTGCTTTTTTAATTGCATCTGGCACTTGTTTAGATTTACCCTTGCCTATACCGATGGATCCTTTTTGGTTTCCCACAACTACTAATGCTGCAAAACCAAATCTTCTTCCACCTTTAACTACTTTGGTTATTCTGTTAATAGCAACAAGCTTTTCTATAAATTCATTTTCTTTCATCAAAAATTTAATCCATTTTTTCTTAGAGAATCTGCTAGAGCTTTAATTCTACCATGATATTTATAACCACCTCTATCAAAATATACCTTGCTTATTTTTTTTTCTGTTGCTCTTTT
>CACIJX010000020.1 GCA_902587085.1 uncultured Pelagibacteraceae bacterium | reverse complement strand
TGTGGGTATAAACACATCCTTTAGGTTTTCCTGTTGTGCCTGAAGTAAAATGAATAATAGCAGGATCTTCTGAATTCATCTCTTCGGTTTTCAATTTGTCTGTTACATTATTAAAGTTTTCCCAATTGAATATTTTTTTACCTTTATCATTTCCTAGTAGAAATATTTTTTCTAATGACTTAACTTGATCAAGATCAACTTTAATTTGATCAAACATTCTAATCTCTTTTGCTTTTCTATAAGTTTTTTCTACGGTGAAAATACCTTTAGCTTTTGCAATATTTAATCTTTCAATAACAGCTTTGGAGCCATAGCCAGAGAAAAGGGGTAAAACAATACAGCCTATTTTTAAAATGGCAAAGTATGCAATATAAGTTTCAATAAATTGGGGCATATAAAGTGCGATTACATCACCTTTTTTAAATCCATTATTTTTTAACGTATTTCCTACTTTCGAGATTCTTTTATTAAATTCTTCATAGGTAATTGAAGTTTCTGTACCATCCTCCCGTTCTGAAAAAATAAAAGTCTCCTTAAAAAAATCTTTGTCTTTATGACGATCAATGCAATTAAGAACTATATTGGTCTTTCCATCTACGCACCATCTTGTCCAAGGGATACCTTTACTTTCATCTATAATTTTTGAATAGGGTTTAAAAAACTTTAAATCAGAAAATTTGATAACACTATCCCAAAGCCAACCAGGGTCTGTCAGACTTTTTTTCTCAAGCTCATTATAATCTTGAATTTTAGAAAAGTTTAAAAACTTGGTCAGTTTTGAATTTTCAACTAGATCTTTTGATGGTTTCCAGATTATTTCTTTAGACACGGGTCTAGATATACATTCCCTCTTTGATTTTAATAATATTATACATGAGATCGTTTAGAGGAGTTTTGACCCCATGTTTTTTTCCAATTTTTGAAACAGCGCCACTTATAAAATCTATTTCTGTCTTTCTATTCTTCAATACATCAAATGCCATTGAGGATTTGTTGGTTTGTCTGGAGTCTACTATTCTATTAAACATTTCTAGACAGTCTTTCTCGCTAACATCTACCCCATCTGCTTTAGCAACTTCTCTTGTCTCTAAGATTATTTCTTTGCCTAGGTTCCTCGACATGTCCTGATTTTTATTTGCGATATACAGGTCTGTGTGATGAAGATCAAATATTGCAGAAAGTGGTCCTATCGCTGTAAGTGCAAATAATTTCATCCATTTTCTTCTTTTAATATCTTCTTCCGCGATAGTTTCTAAACCGTGTGATGTAAATGTTTCTGCAAGATCTTTTACCCTTTGGCTGTGGCCACCATCATACTCTCCAATCCAAGATGGTAAACTTGCATGATTTTGAATAATACCAGGGCCTTGAATACTAGATGCTTGGGTAGTTGATCCTCCCAAAACTTTATCTTTTCCAGCTATATTTTGCATTATTTCCTCATGTCCTATTCCGTTTTGAAAAGACATGAGCATAGTTTTATCGCCTATTATATTTTTTGAATTTGTAAGTGCCTTCTCTAACGCAGTTGCTTTACACATTATAATTATGGCATCAACTGGTTGTAAAGTTTTTGGATCTGTTGTTGCTTTGATTTTTACAATTCTATCGCCACCATGACCCATCATTTTGAGACCTTTATTATTTATCTCATCAACATGGTCTTTCCACACATCAATTAAAACTACACTTAATCCTTTTTCTGCAAGCAAACCTCCGAAGAGACAGCCCATGGCACCTGCGCCGAGTACAGCGACTTTGAGATTTTTATTAACCATTTATGCTTTCATTTTAACTTGCACACCAAAGAAACCAGTTGGTTTTATAAGTAAGACTACTATCATCAATAAAAATGCATAGGCATCTTTATGACTTCCAGAAATAAAAAAGGCACATGATGTTTCAAAAAGACCCACGGTGAAACCACCAACGATTGCACCTGGCAAACTTCCGAACCCTCCGACAACTGCAGATGCAAAGGCTTTTAATAAAATTATATAACCCATATAAACTACGACTTGATATGTAGGTCCAACCAAAGTTCCTGCTAATCCTGCAAGAGCACAGGCTATTCCAAATATAATAGAAATATAAAGTGGAACGTTAATTCCAACTAAGTTGGAAATTACCTTTGAGTGCGCTACGGCTCGAACACCTAAGCCCATTTTAGTTTTATTTAAAAAGAAATATAAAGCTCCTGCCACAGTAAATCCTGTGACCAACATCCATAAATATGTCATTGGCAACGTCACGCCACCTATATTAATTGGTAATCCTAAATCTGCATGAAAAGGATGTGCTGTTGGGTTCCAAATTATGTAAGCTAAGTTTAATAAGACAACTGATAAGCCAAAACCACAAATAATAATTCCCATTCCGGCAACGGTATAACCACCACCTTTTTTTGTTAATGGTCTTAAAAAAACTCTCTCTATTAAAACACCAAAAAGACCCATGATAACAAATGCAAAAAATAATCCAATTACATAACCTACCCATCCATAAGCATCAGGAAAAATTGCGTAAATTAATTCTCCATCGATAAGAAAATTATAAACTGTTAAACCAGTAAATGCTCCGAGCATGAAAAATTCTCCGTGTGAAAAATTAACTACATCTAGTCCTGTATAAATTAGAGAAATTCCTACAGCTACTAGTCCGTAAATTATTCCCACAGTGATACCGATTATTAATACACCTTTAAGAGACTCTAGGTTCATATCTGGACTCATGCTGATGTATCCTAGAAAAATTAATGTAAAAACTAACATCAAAGTATTTTCAAGTTTTCGTGTAAGTTTAAAACCTTTAAACATTTGCTGTTGTACCTCCCCCACCTAGATATGAATCTTTCACAGACTCGTCGTACATCAATTTTTTAGACTCTCCCTCAACATTAATTACTCCGTCCTTTATTACATAACCATAATCTGCAAGCAAAAGAGCCATTCTAACATTTTGTTCTACCACTAATACTGTTAGGCCATCTTTTCTAATTTTATTAATATTTTTAAAAATATCTAAAACAATTTGCGGTGCTAGCGCTGCACTTGGTTCATCTAGCATAATCATTTTTGGATTTGACATTAGTCCTCTGCCTATGCATAGCATTTGCAGCTCCCCACCTGATAAAGTTGCAGCTAACTGGCTTTTTCTCTCGTTTAATCTTGGAAAATAATTGAAAACTTTTTCTATATTATCGTTTAAAATTTGCTTTGACTTAAGGGTAAAACCGCCTAACCTTAAGTTTTCTAAAACTGTCATAGCCGGAAACACGTCTTTTCCTTGGGTAACTTGTACTAAACCTTTTTGGACAATTTCATGAGGTGGTAAATTTTGAATGTCTTCACCATTAAAATTTATATTACCTTTCCAAGTTCTAATTATTCCAGAGCAAGCTTTTAATATTGTAGACTTACCTGTTCCATTTCCGCCAAGTAATGCAACTATAGATTGATTGTCAACTTTCATATTGGCTCCGTTAAGTATTTGTACGGATCCGTAACCTGAAATTAAACTTTTTATTTTAAGCATAAGCTGTTGACTTGAATTTATTTCTTTAATTTAATGCATTTAATTAAATAAAGGCTTCGTCGTCAATTAAAAACGCCGAAGATACATAAATTAATGAAGGGAGAAACATGAAAAAAATAAATATAATTTTTTCAAGTTTATTACTTGCTGTTAGTTTACTAGTTACTTCAGTAGCACAAGCTAAAGACATCAAAATTGGTGTTTCATTTAGAATGCTATCTGACGTTGGCTATAAACATGGTGAGTTAATTCAAGATACTGTTGCGGAATGGAATTCTTCTGGCGGTATTAACGGAAAAAAAGTTGATTTGATACTTTACAATGATGAATGTAAATCTGAGAAAGGTGTTGCAAATGCTACGAAGCTTGCATACCAAGATAACGTTCACGTTATAATCGGATCTAGCTGTAGTTCAGTTACTTTGCCAATGGTACCAGTAATTTCTAAAGCTAAAGTTCCACAAATCATTCCGCACTCAACAAGTTCAAAAATCACATTAACAGGAAGTGAATGGATATTCAGAGTTCCTGTTTCATCTAGATTTTACAAAATAGTACAAGCTAAGTTCACAGCAGAAAATGCTGGTACGAAGATAGCTCATATCTATGTACCGGACCAAGCTAGTATGGACTTTTCTAAATCTATGATTGCTTACGTGAAAGATGAATACGGTGTTGATCCTGTTTATGAAGCGCAAGCTGGAGAAAAAGAAACTGACTTTAGATCTTACTTATTAAAAGCTAAAGCAACAAATCCAGACGCACTTGTATGTTCAGGTTTAGTAGATGAAACAGTTCGTTGCTTAGTTCAATCTTACGAAGTAGGAATACCTAAGAGCGTAGCTAGAGTTGCAAACTCTGTAGCATCAAAAGTAGAAGTGCCAACTAACGCTGGTAAAGCAGCTGTTGGTGTATCTTATGCTGCTGCTTTCGCTGCTTCTGACACAAGACCAATCGCTAAAAAATTTGTTAAACATATTAAAAGTAGATATGGCGTAGTACCTGGCCATGACTTTTCTCAAATGGAGGACTTATTAACTATGTTAAAACCTGCTTTAGAAAAAGCAGAAAAACAGTTTAGCGGTGATCTTGCATCTGATAGAAAAGCTGTAAGAGACTCTATTGCTGGTATAACTAACTTTACTGGTTTAGCTTCAGGACCAATCAGCTTCTGTGCTGCTGGTTCGCCTGAGTGTAGAGATGGTAACAGAACACCTGTTATGATCGAGTACACAAAAGGTGGTAAAAACTGGAAGACTAAAGTAGCTGGTACAGTTACGTTTAACGCTAGCGCAGGTCTTTAATAACTAAAATTTATGAGCGGTAGTTTAATTACTACCGCTCATTTTTTAATCTTAAGGCAATAAAAAATGGATAAATTCAAAGAAATTATAAGACAATATCCTTTTCTAGGTTTTATTATTGCTTTTATAATTTTAATGTTGGTCCCATCTGTTTTTTTTACAGATTTATATCAATCACATTTAGCAAGTTTAATTTGTATCAATATCATTGTTGCTGCAGGACTAAATATTGTTAAAGGGTTTTGCGGTCAGGTTACTGTAGGACATGTTGGGATATATGCAGTCGGTTCGTACACTGCAGGATGTATGTTTTTATATTTAGGTTCTGGTTTGTGGTTAACTTTGCCTGCAGCAATATTAATAGCTGGTTTATTTGGTGTGGCTTTCGCAATTCCGTCTTTTAGATTAGAAGGTCCATATTTAGCCTTAGCTACTCTTGGTGGTGGAGAGGCAATTCGATTGTTTATTGAAAACGGAGATTTTTTTATGTCAACTTATGGAATTTCAAATATACCTCAGCCAATAATTTTTGGAGTACCTTTTGATACTCCAGACAAATATTATTATATAGCGATGCCAGTAATGCTTATCGCAGTTTATTTTTCTTTTAGTGTTTTAAGATCTTCGGTTGGTAGAGCTTTTATGGCTGTAAGAGAGGATCCAATTTCTGCAGCAGCATCAGGAATAAATGTAAAAAAACATAAAATGCTAGCTTTTGTTTTAAGTGCTATGTTCGCAGGTGGTGCTGGAGCAGTATATGCTCATTTACCTCCAGGATATATTCATCCAAATAATTATACAGTAATTGAAATGGTAACTTTCCTTGCAATGGTTGTATTTGGTGGTTTGGGCCATATTTGGGGTGGAATAATCGGAGCAATAATTATTACAATTGTCTATGATTTAACAAGGCCACTATATGAATATCAGTTATTTATTTTTGGTTTAACAATTGTATTAACAATTCTATTTATGCCTAAGGGTATTGGTGGATTTATTGACAAATATTTTATTGATAGAAGATTTAAAACTAAAACAGGAGCAGCGACTAAATAATGTTATTAAAAACTAAAAAATTAATGAAAGCATTTGGTGGATTAAAAGCTATAAATAAAGTTGATTTTGAATTGCCAGCAAACGAAATTAGAGGAATTATTGGACCAAATGGTTCAGGAAAAAGTACTTTTTTTAACTTAGTATCTGGTGTTTATGAACCAGATCCAGGTAGCTACATTGAGTTTGATGGTAAGGATATTACTAATGAGCCTCCACACAAAGTTGGAGAGCTTGGATTAGCTAGAACATTTCAATTACTGAGGTTGTATCAAGATATGTCAGTAATAAATAACGTAATGTCAGGCTATCATACTTTAGTGCCATATAGTTTTATTGATGCTGTTACTGGTAGAAAAAAAATATGGGATCAAGAGAAAGTCATTAAAGAGGAAATGATGGAACTTCTTTCTTTTGTTGGCTTGGCTGACTACGCAGAGTTAAATGCAAGTGAACTATCAGGAGGTCAAAGAAGACTTCTTGTTTTAGCTAGAGCTATTGCAGGAAAACCAAAGTTATTAATGTTAGATGAACCTGCTGCAGGTCTATCACCAGTAAACGTTGATAATTTGATGAAGATATTAATGCGATTAAAAGAAAAATACGGCTTAACGCTAATTATAATTGAGCACATATTAAAAGTGGTTATGGACACCTGTAGTAAAGTTACAGTTCTTGATCATGGTGAAAAGATAGCAGAGGGTACCCCTTCCCAGATCAAGGATGATAACGCTGTGATTGAGGCTTATTTAGGTAAAAAAATGGATGACGAAGAAATGAGAAAAGCACTTGATGTTTAATCTGCAAGGTGTAATATTTTTGAAATAAATAAGATTCTAAAAGCGTGAAAAGTAAAATAAAAGAAGAACTGGAAGAAAAAGGTTACATAAGAGTAAGAAACGTTCTTAATTTTCAAAAAGATATCAAACCAGTACTTAATGATTTAGAAGCAAAAGCTGATAAACTAATAGAAAAGTACTTTACAACAAAGGAAGCGAAGAGATTATTTAAATTAAAGTTTCAGGATAAGTATTTTGCATTAACCAAAAAATCTGGGGTAACTTTTGAAAAAGTTTTTAATAATAGACCTCCGCAAAACTTTAAAAAACATGAAAATGTTGAGTACTTCAACCCTGAATCAATATTCAATCTAATTAAATCGGATAAAATTTTAAATATAGTTGAAAAAATTATTGGTAAAGAAATTTTTTCAAATCCAGTTCAAACTTTTAGGGTGAAAAAACCAAATATAAATTCAGGCAAAAATTTTATGGATGGTTTAATTGGTAGAACACCATGGCACCAAGATGAAGGAACTATAAATAAAAAAGCAAGATTCAAAACTGACTTGGTGACAGTCTGGATACCATTTACAAAAACTAATGCTAAGAACGGCTGTATGCTGGCTGTACCTAAAAGTAATAAACTAGGTTTGTTAAATCACCACCACGGATCAAAAGGTCAGGTGGAAATAAAAAATTCAGAACTTATCCATAAATATAGCAAAATGGTTCCACTTGAAGCTGATGTTGGCGATATAATTATTTTAGACAAAAGATTAATTCACTGTTCTCTTCCAAATGTTTCAAAAAATATTAGGATAAGTATGGACATTAGGTTTCATAAAGCTGGACAAAGTTCAGGTAGAGAGCCACTACCAAGTTTTTACGTAAGAAGTGCCAAAGAAGAAAATATCAAAGTTAAAACTTACCAGCAATGGGTCGCTCTTTGGAACAAAGCTTACATGAAATCATTAAACAAGGGATATACATTTAAATATTATTTACCTATTTATAATCATTCCAAGCAAGATTATTCTAAGAAACTAAATTAATTAATGAAATCAGTTACGGAAAGGGTCTACCTTACAGACTTTATTCTTGCATGTTTTGCTTATTTCCTGTTTGTAGGAAGTGATTCAATTGTTAAATATTTAGGTTCAGATTATTCAATTGTTCAAATTATTTTTGTAAATTCTTGGTTCGCTTTAATTCCAATAGTTTTATACACGCAAACTTTAAACGGTTGGAGAAAACTAAAAAAAGCTAACTTTACAGTTCACTTCTTTAGAGCTTTAACAATGGCTTTGGCATTATTTTTCGGTTACACAGGTTTTTATCGATTACCAATGGTTACGATGTACAGCATTGTATTTTTAATTCCTTTGTTAATCACTCTTGGATCAGTTTTCTTTTTAGGTGAAGTGGTGAGATGGAAAAGGTTTACAGCAATATTGATTGGTTTTATTGGAGCAATAATTTCCATTAATCCTTTTGGCACAGAGTATGATAATTATATTTTTTTAGCGCTTTTCTGCCCAATATTTGCATCAGCAAGTTATTTAATAGTTAGAAAGTACGGCTTTAAAGAAAATTTATTTTCATTTTTGATTTATGGAAAAATATTAATGCTTGTTTTAACAGGAGTTTTTGCCTTATTTATTTTTAAGCCAGTCTCTTTAGACCACTTAATGTTAAATGGAGCGGCAGGGTTAATGAGGGGAATTGCAACAATTTTTGTAGTAAATGCAGCAAGACATTTACCTGGAGCTATTTTTGGCTCAATTCTTTATGTGCAAATATTTGGTGGAGTTTTAGTGGGTTATTTTGTTTTCTCTGAAATTCCAACATTAAATAATTATATCGGAAATATAATAATAATAGGCGCAGGTTTATATATTGTGTTTAGAGAAATGCAGCTTAAGAAAAATATTGTTACTTCAACAGCGAGACACCCAACTATCCCTATTAAAAAAGATTAAAGTTTCTTTTTAAAATTTTCTAGAATTTCTTCACTAACATTTACTGAATTTTCAGGCCCAGGAAATTTCCCCTCTAAACTATCTTTAATAAATGCTTTTAAAGCTTTAACTCTTTCGATTTCAATTTCATCTTTCATCTTTTTTAAATTTGTATAAGCTTTTGCATGTCTAGGGGACTTTTCTTGCTCACCACAGATATCATTCATGAAGAGATACATAACATCGGCTTTTTTTCCAGATCCAAGAGATACAGTAACAATACTTGTCCTTTTTGATATTTCCCCCATAATATTTTCAGGAATAACTTCACATTCGGCTGAAAAGGCCCCAGCATCTTCTAAACGTTTAAATTTTTTAAATAGTTCGTATGCTTCATCAGCAGTTTTGCCTACAGCTCTTAATCCACCAATCCATGTAGATTTTCTAGGAACTAAACCTAAATGACCCATAACTGGAACATCTTCTTTTGCAAGCATAGTAACAACATCCATACTTCTAGCGGTCATAACTGCATCAGCACCATTCTCTAAAGCTTTAAAGGCACCACGTAACACATCCTCGGCTGTAGGATAATTATGTAGTTCGAGTGCTGCTGTATAAAAAAGAGATTTAGATCCTTCCCGAACCTTCTTAACATTTGAAGCACTTCCTATTATCATGTCAAAACCTGCTTCCTCAGCTGCTTTTGCCTCTAATGAATTATTTGCAGTTACTTGTGTAAGAATTTTTTTTCCTTTAGCTTCTATAATATCACCTACAGTGAAAGTTCTTTTTGCAGGATTAGCCGCCCAAGTATAAATATTTTTCATATTTGTATTTAATCAAACTAAT
>CACIJX010000019.1 GCA_902587085.1 uncultured Pelagibacteraceae bacterium | reverse complement strand
GGTTCATCAACCAAAAGTATAGATGGGCGCATCACTAAAGCTCTTGAAATCTCAAGAAGTCTTCTTTCTCCACCTGACAATACTTTTGCAGGTTGGCTTCGTCTTTTATTTAATCTTTCATACTTTTCTAAAACTCTTTGAGCTTCAGTAAAAGACTCTTCGGTTTTATCCTTTATATATCCTCCCATAAGTAAATTTTCTTCAACAGTCATATCTGGAAATACTGAATTATCTTGGAGGATATAGGCTATCCCGCAGCTTTTTAATTTTTGGGCTGGTGTAAGATTAGTAATCTCCTTACCATCAATTTCGATTTTTCCAGAAAAGATATTTGTAAAACCATAAATAGAATGAAGTATCGTAGATTTTCCTGCACCGTTTGGCCCTATAAGACATAATGACTGAGCTTTATCTACCATCAAATCAAAGTTATGGAGTATTTCCATTTTACCATAACCAGCGTTTAGATTTTTAATTTGTAAATGTAAGTTTGATCCAGAAAGTTTTTGCAGATCTTTAATATCTGGAGCTTTTCCTAATACTTCGTATTGATTTGCCATTATTGTGCTCCTAAATAAGCATCAACAACACGCTTATCATTTTTAATTTGATCTGGTGAGCCTTCCGCTAAAAGTTTTCCATGAGCCAAACAAAAAATACTTTGAGCTAAACTCATTATAACTTTCATGTTATGCTCTATTACTAACAGAGTAATTCCATAATTTTTATTAACCTTTATAAGTCTATCTATAATTCCATTTATTAGAGTTGGATTAATACCTGCTGTAGGTTCGTCTAATAATAGCATTTTAGGCTCATTCATTAATGCCATTGCTAATTCTAAAAGTTTTTGCTGGCCAAATGATAAATCTCCTGCTCTTAAATTTCTTTTTTGATAGAGTCCTACAAAGTTTAAAAGATTTTCTGCTTTTTCAGTAAGCTCAGAAGGTATTTTTGCAAATATAAAGCCTGAGTCACTAGCCTTGTGGCTAATTAACATATTTTCTACGCAATTAAGTTTAGAATAAATTCTTGTTTGCTGAAATGTTCTTAGTAATCCTAGTTTAGCTACTGCAGGGACAGGCATTTCTGAAACCTCGGTATTGTTAAAAACGATAGACCCTTGATCAATTGGATGAGTTCCAACGATTGAATTAAATAACGTAGTTTTGCCAGAACCGTTTGGCCCGATTAAACCAACTATTGATCCTTGCTCTACAGAAACAGAAATATCTACATTGGCTTTTACACCTCCAAAAGATTTGCTTACATTTTTTACTTCTAAAAGACTCATTTTAATTCCACCTGTGATTTACGATCTTTTTCATCTATAACTTCTCCGAATCTTTCGGGGTATTTTTCCCTTAACCAACCCATTAATCCCTCTGGGAAATAAATTACAATTACAACAATCAAAACTCCTAACGCAACATATTGCCAACCTAATATAAAAGTCCAAAGACCTTCTTTGAAGAAATGGAATAAAGTTGCACCAATAATTGGTCCCCATAAAGTTCCTTTTCCACCAAGTATTGCCATTAAAACCATAAACACTCCCATCTCCCTTCCATCAAATGCAACATCCGTTGAGTCTATATATCCAATTAATCCACCCATAATTCCGCCTGCTAGACCACAGAAAAATGCAGATACCATCCAACCAACAATTTTATATTTCATTGTTTGAATACCCATTGCTTCTGCTTTATCTTCGTTATCTCTTATCGCGTTTAAAATTAATCTAAACCTAGAGCCGTAAATATATTTTACAAAAACAAATGCTAGAACTAATACAAAAAAACTTAAAAAGTAGAAAAACTTCCCTCTGGCCTCAACGTCAACTATTTCTGCTGGAAAAGGTGGTGTAGTGAAACCTTGGCCTGCCCCAATAATTTCTATCCCTCCAGCGATTTCACCTGCCGCAATACCAAGACCTAAAGTGCAAATAGCAAAATAATGACCTCTTAATCCTAAAATAGCATAACCTATGGCGCCTGCGACTATAGCTGGAATAATAGCTGAAACTAATAACCCTACACCTATTCCTTGAAAATATTGTGCTGTAGTATGCACAAATGTTTTTTCTCCGCCACTTTCTGTCCATTCTGCTAATGGAAAAAACATACCCACTTGAACTGATGCGGTTAGGTACATTCCAAGACCGTAGAAAAGAATATTTCCGAAACTATTGTAGCCCATTTCTCCACCTTGTAAATTCCAAGTCATCGCCAAAACGATCAAGACACAAAGATATGTAAGCTGAACTTTAAAAGCAGAAAATAAATAGGGAGCTGCTAAACCTAAGATAATTAGGCCAGAATATAATATTAAATCTTTTTGTTTTACTTTTTCCATTTATTTTAAATATTCCCTTTTCTTCGAAAGCTTAAATCTTCTGTAAACTAATATGAAAACTAACAGCATAAAAACTGCACCAATTCTAAATTCTGTTCCTAAAATATAATCTGCAAACTCTTCAAATAATCCTAATCCCATTCCTGAAATTGCTACCGCCGGTAAATTACCAAGACCTGCTACAATAACTATCATGAAGGATCTAACTGTATAAGGAAGTCCTACATAAGGATGAAGCGTAAGAGTGATTGAAATTAAAGCTCCCGCAATACCACATAACGCTGCGTTAATGCCAAAAGTTGCGGCATAAACTTTTTCAGTATCTACACCAAGAATTTTTGCAGCTCTAGCATTTTGCGCTGTAGCTCTTATAGCTCGTCCAAGTCTAGATTTTTTCATGTAAACAACTAAAGCTACTGCATATACAAGGCTTATAAAGGCAGAGAATATTTTTGAATTTGGTAGAGTAACAGAATTATCAAATAACATTGTTGTTCCATATCCGGACTGTGCAACAACCACGTCTGCACCAAAAATAAAATTCATTAATTGTTGAAATACAATTGCAATACCAAAAGTTGCTAAAATTGAAATAAATAAGTCTCTATCTACAACTTTATTGATTACCAATTTGTAAAGTGCCCAGCCAACAAAATACATTATAATTGGAGAAACAATAACTCCCCAAGCTGGATGGATTCCAGCAAGATACATAGTGTATGCAATATAACCTCCAAGTATTACTAAATCACCTTGCGCAATATTAATAATATTCATTACTCCCCACTGAAGGGCCATTCCGTAAGCGATTAGTGCAAATAAAATTCCTAATAGAATCCCGTCCATTGAAGCTTGGACCATTAACATTGGAGCCTGAAAAATCAAAAAATCCATAAAATCTTTTAAAAAAAATGCCCCCTAAAATTTAGGGGGCATTTAATAATATACTTAAAAAGTATTAACCTCTTTCAGACCACGGTGGTATCGGGTGAAAGAATTTGTCTGAAGCCCATTTTGTTGGAGCAACAACTTTATTCTCACACGTATCACCTTTACATCTTACTTGGAACAAGATCATTGGCTTAGCAACGTTTTGACCACCAGGACCAAATTTAATGTTTCCATAGAAAGTTTGCATGTCTGTAGCTTTTAACGCATCTCTAACTTTATCTCTGTCAAAAGAGTCTGCTCTTTCGAACGCATCTTTAAACACTAGTAAAGCGGCAGATGACTCAGCTGATTGGTAAGGCGGAGCATAACCAAACTCTTTTTTAAAGTCTTTGTCATACTTCTTGCCACCACCAAAGAATTTATCTTTGTAGCTTAAGTTTTTATGCCATTGAGAAGCGCACAATGCGTATTCCGAATTCTTTCCATGTTGTTTAGAAAGTTTTGCAGCATCGCAGTGTGTCATCGCTAACATTGGAACATCAACTTTCATTTCAGATATTTGTCTGATTGCAGTTAATGCACCTTTTGTGTGCCCTGATACTACTAGTACATCTGGCTTAGTAGCTTTTACTTTTGCCAATGTAGCAGCCATATCATTAAGCTCTTTTGGTAATTTATCGTCGATAATGATTTTAGATCCAGTTCTTTTTGCTGCATCCAAGATACCAAGTCTCACGTCTTGTGAGAAAGCGTCTTGTTCAAATGCTTGTGCAATTTTTACTGGCTTACCACCATTTTTTTCGACTGCAAGATCAATCGCTACTTCAAGGTATTGGTTAGCAGGTGATAACACCGCGAACAAATATTTGTATCCTTTTGTAAACAAAGATCTTGATGCACCGTTTGCTTCAACCATAGGAATTTTATATTTCTCGGTTACTGGTGCAATGGCTTTCGTTAAACCTGAACTGTATGGTCCAAGCATATAATGAACGCCATCTTGCTTAATTAGTCTTTCAGCTAACTGTGCAGCTCTTTTAGGATTTGACTCATCATCATAATAAATGATTTCAAATTTATAACTTTTTCCTCCAACTTTTACGCCACCCATTTTGTTAATTCTATCAACAGCCATGTTGTAGCCGTTTTGAGTGTGTACTCCATTAGAAGAATATTTTCCTGTAAGAGATATCGCAGAACCTAACACTATGTAACCGTCCTCAACTTTTGCAAAAGAAGAAGAGATACTAGCCAATGTTAAAGTAATAGCTGAAATAAATGTAATAAATAGTTTTGCTATTTTATTCATTTCTTTCCCCCTTTAATTAATTAATTAATAAGATTATTAAAACAATTTTTGTCTTTTTAGACAACAGGTTAAAATGGAAAAATTAAGTTCTAATTCCAATAATTATGGCGATGATTAATAAGACGCACGCTGAGATTGTATTTAAAAGTCTTGGATTGCCCTTAAGCCAAACAGAAACTTTTCTTGCTGCTAATCCATACATCATAAGACTTAAAAAATCTAAAAATACCCAAGTGAAAGTTAAAATTAAAAACTGTGAAACAATATTATTTTCAAAATTAATGAACTGTATAAAAACTGTTCCAAAAGTAACTAAAGCTTTTGGGCTTAAGCCTGCTACTAAAAATCCATCCCTATACATAGCAAGGTTACTTTTTTTGATTTTATTTTTTTTTCCTAGACCTTTAACTTTCAATGTAAAAGTTTCGTAAGCTAAGTACATAATGTATGAAATTCCTGCCCATTTTAAATAAACGAAAATACTTGGGTTATCTATGAGTAAAGTGCCAATTACAAATGTAACTAAAGTCGCCTGAACAGCATTGGCAGAAACATCTCCGCAAGCAGTCCAAATAGATTTTTTTAATCCATAGTTGATTGTATTGGTTACTATTACGACTCTTGGTGGTCCTGGTGTGATAAAAAGAAACAGTAACAATTGCACATAAATAAAGTAGTTTTCAGGAAACATATTTAAACTATATATTTTTTGATGAAAAAAAGAAGTCTTATTCCAGAAACAAGAGTTAAAAATCCAGAGCCAAAAAAATATAATGAAGATTGGATAATTTGGGCAGGTTGGGCAGACCGTATTACATTTGAAGAAATAGAAAAAAAAACAGGAAAAAATGAATCTCAAGTTATAAAAATTATGAGAAAAAATCTGAAACCTAGTTCATTTAGGTTGTGGAGAAAAAGAGTTCACAAGACAAGTATAAAACACAGGAAAAAATTTAAACTGGAAAGAAAAAAAATTAGAGAAAAAATTAGAATTAGTGATATATATTAGTTATGAAAAAAGTTGTTATGTACACTGGAAACCCTTGTCCTTATTGCGTTTATGCAAGAGCATTACTTGATTCAAAAAAAATTCCTTACCAAGAAATAAATGTTTGGGATGATGAAAGTAAAAGAGCAGAAATGTTAAAGAAAAGTGGAGGGAGAACCTCTGTGCCTCAAATTTTCATAGGCGACCATCACGTTGGTGGTAACGCTGAATTACAAGCTGCTAACAAAAGCGGCGAATTAGATAAATTATTAGCCTAAATTTCCAAGTATCGGTATAGCTTCCAGTATAAAATAACCTAGTGCTTGCAATTTATTAGTAAGAATTAGTATTCCAGTCATTAATAAAATTACTCCTCCAGTAACAGAAACGATTTTAATATTTTTTCTAAAATTTTTAGAAAATGCCAAGAATTTAGAAATACCGTAACCAGACAAGATGAAAGGTATTGCTAAACCTAAAGAATAAAAGCTTAATAATAAAATTCCTTTTCCTATGCTACTTTCAACTGCTGCAAGTGTTAGGATTGATCCAAGCACAGGTCCAATACATGGTGTCCAACCAAAGCCAAAGGCTGCACCCACGAGAACTGGAAAAAATAAGTTATTTGAATAGTTTTTTGTTTGAAATCTTTTTTCTTGGTTTAAAAAATTAAGATTTAAAATACCAATTAGTTGAAGAGAAAAGATTATTATTATAATTCCTGCAATTATTCTTAGAGTATTAGAGTTTTCTAACAATATATTTCCGATCAAAGATGCAGTAGCACCAAAACTAATAAATACGAGTGAGAAGCCTAGAGAAAATAAAACTGTTTTTAAAATAACTTTTTTTTGTTTTTCGACTATATCCCCAAGACTTTCTCCAGAAATATAAGAAATGTAACCAGGTATTAAAGGCAAAACACATGGAGATAAGAAACTAATAAAGCCTGCACCAAAAGCTAAGAAAGATTTAATTAACATAATATAATGATACTATTAATACGATGATTATAAAATATTTAAGCTTTCTGCTAGGTCTTATTTGGTCCTACTCTTTCATTAGGACACAGTCTATTTTCAGTAAAAAAACAGCAATTTTATTTAAAGTCTTTATTTCTAAAGTGTCATGGATAACTTTCGTATTAGGTTGTTATTTTGGATACAAAAATTTTAGTTTTAAGGCAACTTTAATAGGAATTGGTATATCTATTATTATCGTTCATTTAATGTTTTATTTTTCAAAAAAGTATTTAGAAAACAAGTTTGGTGCAGAGATGTTAGAAAAATCAAAGACTATTTTAGAATATTCTCTAATTTTTTTTATTGTTTATTTTATTATTTTTTAGGCTTAAATACTAAACAAAGACCATTGTTACAGAACCTTTTTCCTGTAGGTTTGGGTCCATCATCAAATAAATGTCCATGATGCCCACCACATTTTTTACAGTGATACTCTACTCTTTCGTAACCAATGTGAGTATCTGTTTTGGTATCAAATACATCTGGTAAAGATGAGAAAAAAGATGGCCAACCAGAACCACTTTCGTACTTCATTGTTGAACTAAAAAGTTTCACCCCACACCCAGCACAATGATAGTCGCCTTCCCTTTTTTCCTGATTTAAGTGGCTAGATCCAGGGGGTTCTGTACCCTCTTCTTTAAGAATATAATTTTGCTCGGGTGTTAAATTATTATTCCATTTAATGCTCATAAAGATACTTTATATCATTTTTTTACTCTTAAAAATGAAGCAAATTAGTATTGACTTTGGCCCTTTAAATCTAATATAATTTTGAAATTAGCGCTGATTTAAAACAAATTGCGAGCGCTTTAAAAAATCCGCTAAAGCGTTAAATCTTTCGAGACCACCGCTTTAGCCGGTGGTTTTTTTTTGGAATTGTTTCAATTTAAAACCAGGTATTTGAACTGTATTGTACGCCTGACATTTTGTCGAAGTACTAAAAAAGGAGAAAAAAAATGGGAAGTAAAATAAAAAATCCAGAAACTATTGGTTTGCATGGAGGCGAATATAGGAGTGATCCAGCTACAACAGCAGTAGCGGTTCCAATATATCAAACAACTTCATATCAATTTAAAGATGCTAAAACAGCAGCAAACTTATTTGGATTAAAAGAGTTTGGAAACATTTACACAAGAATAAATAATCCAACTTGTGATATTCTTGAAAAAAGAGTTGCGGCACTAGAAGGTGGATTAGCTGCAGTAGCAGTTGGCTCAGGTCAAGCTGCATCAGCATTTTGTGTTCAAAACGTTTGTCAGGCCGGAGATAATATTGTTTCTTCGACTGACTTATACGGTGGTACAGTAAATTTATTTAAAAATACTTTAAGCATGCAAGGTATTGAGGTTAGATTTGCTGATCCAAAAGATCCTAAAAACTTTGAAAAACTTACCGATGAGAAAACAAGAGCTTACTATGGTGAGTCTTGTCCTAATCCTTATCTTAGAGTTTTTCCAATTAAGGAAGTTGCAGATATTGGGAGAAAACACGGTATACCATTAATTATTGATAATACGGCAGCCCCAGTAATTTGCAAACCACTAGAGCACGGTGCAGCAATAGTTATGCACTCGCTTACAAAATATATTGGAGGTCATGGAACAACAATTGGTGGAATTATTGTTGACGGAGGAAATTTTGATTGGGCAGCAAACCCTAAAAAGCAACCTTTGTTTAATCAACCGGACCCAAGTTATAATGGAGCAATTTGGGGAAGAGATGTTCCAAAAATGACAGGAGCGAATGTTGCTTTTGCAATAAGAGCTCGTGTTGTTTTACTTAGAGATCTTGGAGCACCACTTTCACCATTTAATGCTTTCCAAATTATCCAAGGATTAGAAACTGTAGCTTTGAGAATGAAGCAACATTGCGCTAACGCAGAAAAAGTTGTTAAATTTTTAGAGACGCAAAAGAAAGTTAAGAACGTAATTTATCCTACAAACCATCAAGGTGAAATAAGGAATAGAGCTAAAAGATATATGAAGGGTGGTTATGGTTCTTTAGTTGGAATGGACCTAGGTAGTTTGGAGGCTGGAGCAAAATTTATAGACAGTCTTAAACTTCTATATCACGTAGCTAATATTGGAGATGCGAGAAGTTTAGCAATACATCCTGCATCAACTACTCACAGTCAGCTGAATGAAAAACAGTTAGCTGAAGCTGGAGTTACACCTGGTTATGTAAGACTTTCTATCGGTATTGAACATCCTGATGATATTATTGCCGATATTGAACAAGCATTAGCAGCATAAGGAAATTCTTATTAGTACGTCAAGTAGCACACTTGACGTACTAATTCTTTAATTTACAAACATAGAATGCATAAATTTCTAAAACTGTTTGTGGTTATCTTTTTTGTTAATCAAAACTTAGCAAAAGCAGATTTTATTAAACCAAATAGTAATATTAAGCCAAAAGAAGTAATAAAAATTCAGCTAAAAAGTTTAATGAAGAATGATAAGCCTTCAAAAGATAACGGAATAAAACAAACGTGGGAATTTGCTCATCCCAGCAATCAAAGATATACTGGACCCTTAAGTAATTTTACTAAAATGATTAAAGGTGACTCTTATAAAATGCTAATCGATCATATTGGACATGAAATTATAGAAATCGATAATGACGAAAAAAGAGCCTTATATGAAGTAGTAATATTGGGTCCAGATAAAAAATACTTTAAATTTAGATGGCAGGTTGAAAAGTTTTTGAAGGATGGGCCGTTGAAAAATTGTTGGCTAACTACGGTGGTTTCTCAACCAATTCCATTAGGATCTTCAACCTAAATTAGCTAGATGAAATCAATTTTTTTTGTTAATTTTTACTTGTGAAAAAAAAATATTCCATTTTTAATATTGTAAAAAATGCTTTTTCTAACAATGAAAATTGGAAGAAAATGTGGCGTAATCCTGAGCCACGTAAATTTTACGACATTATTATTATTGGTGGAGGTGGTCATGGTCTTGGTACTGCTTACTATCTCGCAAAGGAGCATGGTTTAAAAAATATTGCTGTAATTGAAAAAGGATGGTTAGGTGGTGGTAACACCGGTCGTAACACTACAATAATTAGGTCCAACTATCTTTGGGATGAAAGTGCTCATCTTTATGAACATTCATTAAAACTTTGGGAAAATTTATCATCAGAATTAAATTATAACGTTATGTTCAGTCAAAGAGGTGTGTTTAACCTTGCCCATAATGAACACGACGTAAAAGAAATTAAAAGAAGAGTGAGTGCAAATAAATTAAATGGAATTGACTCTCACTGGGCTGATCCAAAGCAAATCAAAAAGCTAGTACCAATTATGAATATAGAAAATTGTAGATATCCTGTGCTTGGAGCATCTTATCAGCCAAGAGCTGGTACAGCTCGTCATGATGCTGTAGCTTGGGGTTATGCAATGCGAGCTGATGAGTTTGGTGTTGACATTATTCAAAATTGTGAAGTAAAAAAAATTAGAACTAAGAATGGGAAAGTCTACGGTGTTGAAACTACAAAAGGAATTATTAGAGCAAAGAGAATTGGAGTTGTAGCCTCTGGACATACAAGTGTTTTAGCTGAAACAGCTGGAATAAAATTACCTCTTCAAAGTAAAACGCTACAGGCTTTAGTTTCTGAACCAATTAAACCCGTGATCAACACTGTTGTAATGTCTAACGCTGTTCATGCTTACGTAAGTCAATCCGACAAAGGTGAACTTGTTATTGGTGCGGGAACAGATGGTTATAATTCTTTTACTCAAAGAGGGGGATACAACACAATCGAGGATACTTTAAGAGCGATAATAGAGCTTTATCCAATCTTTGGAAAAATGAAAATGCTTCGTCAGTGGGGAGGCATTGTAGATATTTGTCCTGATGCTAGTCCGATAATAAGTAAATGTGAAATAGAAGGTTTGTATTTTAATTGTGGTTGGGGAACAGGTGGGTTTAAAGCTACTCCAGGAAGTGCAAACTTATTTGCACACACTGTTGCAAAGGATGAGCCTCATTCAATAAATGCTCCTTTTAGTTTAGAACGTTTTGTAAGTGGTAAATTGGTGGACGAACATGGGGCAGCAGCTGTAGCTCATTAAAATGCTTTTAATAAATTGCCCATACTGTGGTGAAAGAGATCAAATAGAATTTACGAATGGTGGTGAGGCACACGTAGCAAGACCAAAAAATCCAGATCAAGTAAGCGACAGAGAATGGTCAGAGTATGTTTTTGTAAGAGCAAATCCAAAAGGAATTTATTATGAACGTTGGGTACATACACATGGATGTAAAAAATGGTTTAATGCAGTAAGAAATACCTCAACAGATGAAATTTTAAAAGTTTATAAAATAGGTGATCCACCTCCCCCAATAAAAAAATTCAAAAATACTCTTAAATCTCCATCAGGGGAACCTGATGTTGGGTCTGGAAATTTTGCGGTGAAAAAAACATGAAAAAAATTAAAATCCTTTTTTTAATCACATTTTTTTTCTCTTTATTATCTGAAAATATAAACGCAGAAAAATCTAATAAAAT
>CACIJX010000018.1 GCA_902587085.1 uncultured Pelagibacteraceae bacterium | reverse complement strand
AAAATACCAAAAAATAAATGGTTTTCTGATATTTCTAAAATACCTAAATTAAAAGACGTTCATATAGTGATCGAATTAATTGGCGGTTCTGATGGAGTTGCAAAAAAATTAGTTTTCGATTCAATAAAAAATAAAAAACACGTTTTAACTGCAAACAAATCACTTATTTCAAAATATGGAGATGAATTATCAAAATTAGCTGAAAAAAATAAAGTTAATTTAGAATACGAAGCTGCTGTAGCTGGCGGGATACCAATTATTAGAGTTATAAAAGAGGGATTAGTTACAAATAAAATTAATAAAATATACGGTATCTTAAATGGAACATCAAATTTCATACTTTCCGAAATGTTTGAAAAAAATATGAGCTTTAATGATGTTTTAAATAAAGCTAAAAAATTAGGTTATGCAGAGTCTAATCCAAATGCAGATTTAAATGGGAATGATGCTGCTTCTAAAATACAAATTTTGTCAGCATTATCATTTAATTGTTTCATAAACAGATCAAAAATAAATATTGAAGGAATAAAAAATGTAGATCACACTGATATTAAAAATGCAAAAATGTTAGGTTATAAAATCAAGCATTTAGCAATTTCAGAAATTAGAAATAATAAACTCATTCAGCGAGTTCATCCATGTATGGTTCCATATGACTCTTATATAAGCAATATAAATAGTGTTCTAAACGCTATTATTATTGATGGTAAACCTATTGGCAGTTTCACAATTCAGGGAGAGGGAGCTGGATCTGGTCCCACGACCTCTGCGCTAGTTTCTGATCTTTGTTCAATATTAAGAGGAAATATTAAATATCCTTTTTCTATTCCGCACAAAAAACGAAAAAAAATTGTACCTGTTGATATTTCATCAGAAATTTTTTCTTCGTATATAAGACTGGATGTTTTTGATAAAACAGGCGTATTGTCATCAATTACTAAAATTTTATCTAAAAATAAAATCTCTGTTAAGAGATTAATTCAAAACCCCTATAAAAGTAAAAAATTTGCTTCATTAATAATCATCTCACATAAAAGTAAAAATATTAATTTAGTTAAATCAATAAATGAGCTATCGAAAAAGAATTTTATTATCAACAAACCTAAATTTTTTAGAATAGAAGACATTTGAAAGCAATTAATCCAAAATTACTTGATAAATTTGTAAAAGTTTCTGAAAGAGCTGCATACGGAGCTTCATTATATAGAGGGAAGAATGATAAAATTGCAGCAGATCAAGCAGCGGTTGATGAAATGAGATCAGAATTTAATAAAATAGAAATGAGAGGCAAGGTTGTTATAGGCGAGGGAGAAATGGACGAAGCACCTATGCTATTTATTGGTGAAAATATTGGAACCGGCAAAGGCGATGAATTAGATATAGCTGTTGACCCACTAGAAGGAACAAATTTTGCTGCAAAAAATTTACCCAATGCAATTTCTGTTTTAGCTGTTACAAATAAGGGTTGTTTATTTTCAGCTCCAGACACTTATATGGAAAAAATTGCAATTGGACCTGGTTTGCCAAAAAATTTTATTGATCTAGATAATTCTGTTGAAAAAAATATACAATTACTAGCCCAGGCAAAAAAAACAACTCCTGAAAATATAACAGCCTGCATTCTCAAAAGGCCTAGACATAATAAAATTGTTGAAGAACTTAACTCACTGAAAGTTAAAATTAATTTTATTCAAGACGGAGATGTTACCGGAGTTATTTCCGTAGCTGACCCAGATTCACCAATTGATATATATATAGGTACCGGTGGTGCACCAGAGGGCGTTCTTGCTGCAGCCGCTCTTGATTGCCTGGGAGGACAATTACAAACCAGACTTGTTCTTAATGAAGAAAAGGAAGTTAATAGAGCTAAAAAATTAGGAATAAATGATTTATCTAAAAAATACAATATAGACGACATGATTAAGGGCGATGTTATATTTTGTGCAACAGGTGTTACAGATGGTGATATGGTTAAAGGAATTACTTATAAAGAAGATTCATTTGAAGCATCAACTTTTGTTTTACATAAAAGTCAAAGAATATATAAAAAAATTATTAATATATCTAAAAAATGAGTAATAGTTCTGTTTCAGGTAAAGAATGGTTATCTAGGACCTACAACGATGAAACTGTGAGTTTTTTAAAAGATAATTTTAATTTAAGTGAGATTCTCTCAAAATTAATTGCAATTAGAAAAATTAAAATTGAAGATGTTAAATTATTTTTAAACCCAAAAATAAAAAATTTTTTACCCAACCCATTTATTCTTAAGGATATGGAAAAAGCAGTCGATAGAACAATTAAGGCAATAAAAAATAATGAAAAAATTGGAATATTTGGTGATTATGATGTTGATGGAGCATGTTCAACAGCAGTACTTGGTGATTACTTTAAAAAAATTGATAAAGAAATAGAAATTTACATTCCAGATAGAAAAACTGAAGGGTATGGACCAAATAAAAAAGCTTTTGATAAACTTATTTATAATGGTTCAAAATTAATTTTTACCGTTGATTGTGGCACATTATCTTTTGATACGATTAATCATTCTCAAAAAAAAAAAATTGATGTTTTAGTTCTTGATCATCATCAATCTGAACTTAAATTACCTGATGCTTTTTCAGTAGTTAATCCTAATCGATATGATGATAAATCTAAATTAAATTATCTATGTGCTGCCGGCGTATGTTTTATGTTTTTGATCGCATTAAATAAAAAGTTACGTGATGACAAATGGTTTGTTAAGAATAAAATAAGTGAACCTCAATTAATGAATTATCTTGATCTAGTATCATTAGGCACGGTGTGTGATGTTGTTCCATTAGTAGGTTTAAATAGAGCTATAGTATCTCAAGGTTTAGAAATATTAAAAAAAAGGTTAAATCTAGGCATTAAAACTTTGAAAAATGTATGTGGAATTGAAGCAAACTTGAATACTTACCATCTTGGTTATGTAATAGGACCAAGAATAAACGCTGGTGGAAGAGTAGGTAAATCTTCACATGGTGCTAATTTATTGCTGAGTAAAGATGCTAAGGAAATTTTTAAAATTGCAACTGAACTAGACGCATTTAACAAGCAAAGAAAATCTATTGAGAATGACATGCTAAAAAAAATCGAGAATTCAATTATTATAGACGAAAAAGAACCAATTATATTTTTATCTGGACATAATTGGCACGGAGGCATCATAGGTATAATAGCCTCAAGATTAAAAGACAAATACAATAAACCTGCTATAATTATTTCTGTCGAAAAAGGTTTGGGAAGAGCTTCAGCAAGATCAATCGCTGGTTTTGATATAGGAACCCTTATTATTAATGGTGTCCAAAAAAATATTTTGAGAAAAGGTGGAGGACATAAAATGGCTGGTGGATTTAGTATTGAAGAAAAAAAAATACAAGAATTTAAAGAATTTATTGTTAAGAAATTTATAAAATTCCAGAAAACATTTTCTAAATCAAATATTTTATTTTTTGATTCCAAAATTTCCCCGTCTGCCCTTAATGAAAACTTTTTTTCAGAAATAAATTCACTTTCACCGTTTGGATCAGGCAATCCAGAACCAAGATTTGTAATTGAAGATTTGGAGTTATTAAAATCCTCAATTGTTGGTGAAAAACATATTAAATCATTATTAACAGCCCCAGATGGTTCAGTAGTAAAAAGTGTCACATTTAATGCAACAAAAACTGATTTAGAAACCTATCTTTTGTCTAAAAAACGAAAAAAAATTAATATTTTTGGAAAATTAAGTCTTAATGAATGGAAGGGTCAGAAAAATGTAGAGTTTATTATCGATGATATTTCTGTTAATAAGACAGTCAACAATTCGGTCCCATCGTCTAACGGTTAGGACAGATGGTTTTCAATCATCTAATCGGGGTTCGATTCCCCGTGGGACCGCCAAAAAAAATGTTTAAAATTGGTATAATAGAGAAAATAGATGATGTTGGATTGGGGGTTCTTGATAAAGACCCCAATTTTGAATACCAAGTAATAGAAAATGTATCTAAAGAAAATTTAATAAAAGAATTACCAAAATTTCATGGAATAACCCTTAGGGTGGCAAAGCTTGATGAAGATATATTAAGTAAATGTAATAAATTGAAGGTTATATCTAGACACGGAGTTGGTTATGACAATGTCGATACCAATTATTTAAAAAAAAATAACATAGCTTTACTAATAACGGCAACTGGAAACGCCGTCACAGTAGCTGAACACGCAATGTACATGATGATTTGTTTGTCTAAAGGAATTATATCTTATGATACAGAAGTGAGATCAGGTGAATTTAAAAAAAATGTTTCAAAAATTGAAACATATGAACTATTCCAGAAAGAAATTTTAATAGCTGGATTTGGTCGTATTGGAAAAAATTTGATCAAAAGATGTCTTGGTTTCGAGATGAATGTAAAAGTGTATGATCCTTTTGTCAGCAACGAAATTATAGAGTCATTTGGAGGAAAAAAGGTAGAAAATTTAAATACTGCAGTAACTACAGCAGATTTTATCTCTCTTCATATGCCATTAAATGAAAATACAAAAAATTTAATAAATTTGAAATTACTTAAAACCATGAAAAATAATACAATAGTTATAAATACAGCCAGGGGCGGCGTTATTAACGAAAAAGATCTTAACCAAGCACTAAATGATAAAATTATATTTGCTGCAGGTTTAGATGTATTTGAAAAAGAACCACCTGATTTTAGTAATCCTTTGTTAAAAAATAAAAAAGTCTTATTAAGCCCACATTCTTCAAGCTTTACAAAGGAATGCAAAGAAAGAATGAGCTTAGAAACTGTTCAAAATATTATTGATTTTTTCAATAATAAAATTAAAAAAACAATGATTGTTAAGTTATGAAAAATTTTTTATTTAGATTTAAAAATTTTGGCCTTTTAGAATTTTTAGTAGCTTCTTCCGCAATATATGTAGTTGGAATGTTAATTTGGACTGCATCAACGCGATCAGCAGTTGAGGAAAAAGCAAATATTGTTAAGTCAAATCACAAACAAATCGTGGAATTAATTAATACTCAAATAAATAAATGTGATCAAGGTGATGAAAATCTAAAAACAATATGGGGCGATCCTTGTAAAGGCGAATGGAATTCTCAAAATGTTATTAACCATATAAATAGTAATATGAAAATTAAAAACCCTTATTCTTCCAGTAAAGAGATTATTAAATTAGCACAGGATCCAAGACTACAAGCAGAGGGTAAAGCAGGTCAATCAACTGAAATGGGTATAATTTTTTTAAGTTCAGTCAATTTTAGTTCTGAACCAGGTTCTGAATGGTTGATTGGGACATGTATTAAATCTCCTTGTGTTGCTGCAGGAAACAATGAACTTACATCAGTATACAGATAAATTACTTAATATTAAATCCTACAAACTTTGCTGTCTCGCTTAAATATTTATAACCTTTTTTTGCATATTCAAAGGGATTAGCTTTTCTAGGATCTTGTTCTGCCTCAACAACTAACCAACCATCGTAATCATTTTTTTTAAGCTCCTTCAGAAAAGGAACATAATCAATACAACCATCTCCTGGAACAGTAAAAGCACCATTTAAAAATGCATTTCTAAAACTTAGGTCATCATTTAATGATTTTCTTAAAATTTTCTCTCTCATATCTTTACAATGAACGTGAGCAATTTTCTCTTTAAAATCTTTTATTATTTTTAATGAATTTCCACCAGCAAATAACATATGGCCTGTATCAATTGTTAATTTAACAGAGTCATTTGTTTCTTGCATTAATCTTACTGTGTCCTCATAAGATTGTATTACTGTTCCCATATGGTGGTGGTATGCTAAAGGCATTTCTTCATCTTCTAATCTCTTACCAATTTCATTTATTTTTTTACAATAAGTTATCCAGTCATCATTGCTTAGTTTCGGCCTCTTTGATAAAGGGGTTTTTTCGTCACCTTGAATTGAGTTAGTTACTTCTGCAAATATTATACATGGAGCTTTACAGTCTTTAAATAAATTGAGTTGATTTCTTATATTTTCCATTTCTTCTTTTACTGATCTTTTTAATAAATTTGCCCCATACCAACCTGAGCATAAACTTATTTTAAATTTTTCTAAAATCGGTATTAATTCTTTTGATGTTTTCGGAAACTTTCCACCAGACTCAATTCCAGTAAATCCAGCCTGATGCGCTTCAGATAAACATGTCTCAAGAGATGTTTCACCACCAAGTTCAGGCATATCATCGTTGCTCCAGGCTATAGGCGCTATCCCTAATTTTACTGACATATTTTTTATTTTTGTTAGAATAATGCTTGATATCAACAATAAAAACAATAAAAAATTAGTCAATGAAAATAAACGTTGCATTATTTGGATTAGGAAGAATAGGCACAATGCATGCCCAAAATATAAAAAAAAATAATAAATTTAACCTTAAATATGTCTATGATATTAACAAAAAGCGATCTTTATCTGTTTCAAAAAAATTAAAATCTATAAACCTTAAAAATCCAAATATAGCATTTAAAGATAAAGATATTAAGATTATTTTTATTTCTTCGACTACGGCAACACACATTCCATTAATTACAAAAGCAGCACAGCACAAAAAAGTAATTTTTTGTGAGAAGCCATTGGATTTAAATATAGATAGAGTTATAAAATGTAAAAAAAAAATTAAAAAATACAAACCGAAAATTCAGTTAGGGTTTAATAGACGTTATGATCCTGGACATTTTTATTTAAAAAAGTCACTGTTAAATGGTAAAATTGGACAATTAGAAAAAATTATAATTACAAGTAGAGATCCAGCACCACCATCTTTAAATTATTTGAAAAATTCAGGTGGTATTTTTAGAGATATGACAATTCATGATTTTGATCTTGCCCGATTTTATCTTGGAAAGGACCCTATTACGGAAGTATTTTCATCAGCTTCAAATATGACAGATCACAGATTTAAAAAAATTAATGATTACGAAATAGCAACCTGTGTTCTAAAATCAAAAAAAGGAGTTATCACAGTAATTAATAATTCAAGACATTGTAAATTTGGATATGATCAAAGAGTTGAAATTTTTGGTAATAAAGGAATGTTGATATCACGTAATAAGAAAAACTATAATTTTTTTATAGATAGATACAAACAAGCTTACAAGATTCAACTAAATGATCTTTATAATCTTGTAAAAAAAAATAAAAAACCCAGATCTATATTTGATGACGGTGAAAAATCCCTAATAATAGCTAACGCTGCATATAAATCTTTATTGTCTAAGAAAGTTGTTAATATCCAGTATTAATTTTTAAACCTTAGGTTGAAATTAAAAATCTCAACCTTTTCTTTTAATCTTTTTTTTGTTTTAATAAATAATATTATTTAATTAATATTAACAAATAATGAGGGGAAAAATGAGAAAAATATATTTAACGTTTTTAGCTTTTCTATCGTGGATGGCGTTATCTGTTGCATCTTTTGCAATTGATGTAATCGTTGTATCACATGGTCAAGCTAACGATCCTTTCTGGTCGGTTGCTAAAAATGGTGTTGACTCTGCTTGTAAAGATATGAAAATCAAATGCAAGTATACAGCTCCTGGAACATTCGACATGGTTGAAATGGCAAAACTTATTGACAATGCTGTTTCACAAAAACCAAAAGGCATTGTAATCACTTTACCTGATGCTGCAGCTTTAGGAAAATCAGTAAAAGCTGCTATTGCTGCTGGTATTCCAGTAGTTTCTATGAACTCTGGTTCAGATGACTTTGCCAAGCTAGGAATTAGCGCACATGTTGGACAAACTGAGTTTGAAGCAGGTGTAGGTGGTGGTCAAAAAATGAAAGCAGCTGGTGGTAAAAAAGCACTTTGCGTTAACCATGAAGTAGGTAACGTAGCATTAGATAGAAGATGTGCTGGTTTCAAAAAAGGATTTGGTGGATCAGTAGAAATACTTGGAACATCAAACGATCCAACAGAAATTCAAAAAGCTGTTGCTGCTAAACTTGGTGGAGTAGACACTATTCTTACTTTAGGTGCAGGCCTTTCAGGCGAAGCTGCTTTGAAAGCAATTAAATCTGCTGGGAAAACTGGTAGTATTAAGCTTGGTACATTTGATATGTCACCAGGAATGCTTAAAGCTGCTGCTGCTGGAGAAGTTGAGTTTTTGATTGACCAACAACAGTATCTGCAAGGATATTTGCCTATAGCAATTTTTGCTCAGTATATGAGATGGGGAACAATGCCAGCAGGTGTTGTAATGACGGGACCTGGTTTCGTTACTCCACAAAATGCTAGCAAAGTTATTAAATGGGCAGCACAAGGTTATAGATAAAAAATAATTTAAAAAGGCCTGGTTTCAAAGCCAGGCCTTTTTTTTTAGATAATAGCAAATTAATATGTCAATTAAGTCTAAAAGCATTCAAGATAAATCAAAAGACGAAAGATTACGTAAAGTCTCCAATCTTAAGGTTTTATTAAACAGGCCAGAGCTTGGAGCTCTTGGTGGTTCAATATTGGTTTTTATTTTTTTTGGAATTGTTGCTGGTGATACTGGAATGTTTAGTGCTTATGGTACAATTAATTTTTTAGAGGTTTCTGCTAACCTTGGGATAATCGCAGTAGCTGCAGCACTTTTAATGATAGGAGGAGAATTTGATTTATCCGTTGGTTCAATGATTGGTTTTGCAGGAATATGTATAGCTATACCCGCAATTTATTGGGGATGGCCTTTATGGTCCAGTATTTTATTTGCCTTTTCTATGGCAGTTCTTGTCGGATATGCAAATGGTATCCTAGTTGTAAGAACAGGATTACCATCATTTATTGTGACACTTGCAATGTTATTTATATTGCGAGGAGCAACTTTAGCATTAACAAGATTAATTACTGGAAGAACACAGGTTCCAGGTTTAAGAGTCTTAATAGAAAACGATCCAATCGCATGGATTTTTTCTGCCGATGCATTTAAAGGAGTTTTTACATGGTTGGGTTCATTAGGTTTAATTTCCTTAAGACAAGATGGAACACCATTAGCCACTGGTGTTCCAGCATCAGTATTATGGTGGATAGGAATGACAATTTTTGCAACATGGTTGCTAATGAAAACACGTTATGGCAATTGGATCTTTGCTTCCGGTGGCGATAAATTAGGTGCTAGAAATGTAGGAGTGCCAGTTGGTAGGGTAAAAATTAGTTTGTTTATTGGAACAGCTGTTGCTGCAACTATTTATGCCTGCGTCCAGGTCTTAGATGCAGGATCCGCAGATACAATGCGAGGTTTTTTAAAAGAATTAGAAGCTATAGTTGCTGCTGTAGTCGGTGGATGTTTATTAACCGGCGGTTATGGTTCGGCAATTGGCGCAGCATTTGGTGCTTTAATTTTTGGAACTGTTTCAATGGGCATTTATTACACCGATGTTGACACAGATTGGTTTAAAGTTTTTTTAGGCGGCATGATGTTAATTGCTGTTATATTTAATAATTTCATAAGAAGAAGGGTTACAGAAAATAAATAATTATGGAAAATTTGATTGAATTTAACAATATTAGTAAATTTTTTGGATCAGTTATTGCATTAAAAGATGTGACTATGCATGTCAAAAAGGGACAAATAATGTGTCTGCTCGGAGATAATGGAGCTGGAAAGTCTACTTTAATTAAAACACTTTCTGGTGTTCATAAACCCAACGAGGGGGAAATTATAGTAGAGGGCAAAAAGACTGTTTTTGACTCACCTAGAGATGCACTGGATATGGGAATTGCAACTGTATATCAAGATCTTGCTTTAGTTTCTTTAATGAGTGTTACAAGAAATTTTTTTATGGGTAGAGAGCCAATGAAAGGATTTGGTCCCTTTAAGACATTTGATGTAAAAAAAGCAAATAGTATTGCATCTGAAAGAATGGGGCAAATCGGTATTGATATAAGAGATCCTTCACAAGCAGTTGGAACAATGTCTGGAGGAGAAAGACAATGTTTAGCAATCTCTAGAGCAATATATTTTGGTGCAAAAGTTTTAATTCTTGACGAACCTACTTCAGCTTTGGGAGTTCATCAGGCTTCAGTCGTTCTGAAGTATATTGTAAAAGCTGCCTCTTTAGGTCTAGGAGTTATTTTAATTACACACAATGTTCATCATGCATATCCTGTTGGAAATAGTTTCACTATTTTAAATAGAGGAAAAAGCATGGGAACTTTTGATAAAAAAGATTTATCTAGAGAAAAACTTTTAAGTATGATGGCCGGAGGAGAAGAACTTGATAAGCTTGAGGTTGAGCTTAAAGAAATTGATAGAGCTTCTAAAAATTAATGCAGATTGGTATCGATTTAGGTGCTACTAAACTTGAATATGTATTACTTGATAATAATAATAAGGAATTAGAAAGAAGTAGAACTGAAACACCTAAAAATTTTCCAAACACAATTACTTTAATTGCCGAAATTGTTCAAAAATTAGAAAAAAAATATAAATCTAAATTTGTTATTGGAATTTGTCATCCTGGAAATATCGATAGCTCTACAGGAATGATTAAAAATGCACATAATTCAGTATGGTTAAATAATAAAAATTTGATTAGTGAACTTAAAAAAAAAATTAATAATGATATTTTTTCCGAAAATGATGCCAACTGTTTTAGTTTATCGGAGGCTCTTGACGGTGCAGCTAGACACTATAATAGTGTTTTTGGAATAATATTAGGTTCCGGATGTGGCGGAGGGTTGGTTATAAACAAAAAAATTGTTTCAGGCGCAAATGGTCTCGGAGGAGAATGGAGTCTCAATCAGATGCCTTTAAAAGAAATAAAATCAAATATTAAATATTCTGATAAATTTGATTTTACACAAAGAATAGAGGGTTTTTTGTCAGGTAAGTCAATTGAAAAAAATTTTGAATTATTTTTTAAAAAAAAAATGTCAGCAAAAGAGATATTCTCTGAGTATAGAAATAAAAATCAAGATGCAATAAATTTTATAAACAAGTATAAAGACTATCTATCCAGATCTTTAGTAATTATTATAACAACCATTGACCCAGATGCTATTGTTTTTGGTGGTGGCGTTTCTAATGAAATTGACTTTCTCGATGAACTTAAATTAAGAACCTCAAAGTATCTAAACGAAAAAAATTTAAAAACTGTTTTTCTTAAACCAATATATGGTGATGCAAGTGGGGTAAGAGGAGCTGCATTACTAGGAAGACAAAATCTTACTTAATTATTTTGTTTATTTCTGATAAAGTGAATTTTTTTGGTATTTTGCAACTAGTTTGAATATTTATTCTTTTCTTTTTAACGGCTGCTATCATAATAGATTTAATAATATCTAATACATGAACAGATAATTCCCCATTACATCTATGTTTTTTCTTTTTATAAATGCAGTATGCCATCTCAGCTAAACCAACACCTCTATAATTTGCATTTATAGAAGCCTCATTTGCTCTTAAACTTTTTTGTCTTATATTTATTCTGCCTAAGGGCATTTTGTTGGTCTTGTATTCTTTCCAAGTACCACCAAGTTTTTTACACACATGTACTGATCCACCAAACATGTTGGGATCTGGAACAATTATTGATCCATTGACACCATATAATTCAATATGATTTCTATGATGTGCTATAACATCAAAAGAAAGTGTAAATCTTACAATACTTTTATTTTTAAAAAAAATTGTACCTAAGTATGTAGTTGGACAATGAACTTTTATTGATTTTCCTTTTTTTGGACCTATACCAATAATTCTTTTTTTTTTACTTTTCATTAAACTTCCCCAAACTTGTTTTGCAGGTCCAAGTAAATTTACTAAGGCCGTTAAATAATATGGCCCCATATCTATAACTGGACCTCCCTCTTTTTTAGAAAACCACGGTTCTGGATTTGGATGATATGATTGTATTCCAGGATAAGCGAATATCATATTTCCTAAATTTATTTTACCTATTAAATTTTTCTCTAATAATTCCTTAGCTTTTTGATTTCCACCACCAAGAAAAGTATCTGGTGCATTTCCAATATATAATTTTCTTTTTTTTGCAATTTTTAATAATTCCTTGCCATCCTTAACATTAATAGCCATGGGTTTTTCTGTATAAACATGTTTATTATGCAAAAGTGCTTTTTTTGAAACCTCATAGTGAGCTTTTGGAATAGTAAGATTTAATATT
>CACIJX010000017.1 GCA_902587085.1 uncultured Pelagibacteraceae bacterium | reverse complement strand
AATAATTTCATTGGAGCAAAATATATAATTTATTTCTTTTTAAGAATTAGCTCTTTTGAAGCACTCAAGTGTATTGCTTAATAGACATGCAATGGTCATAGGGCCTACACCGCCAGGAACAGGAGTTATTGCTCGCGCTACTTTTGAAACCTCCTCGAAATCAACATCTCCAACTATTCCCGTATCAGTCTTGTTGATACCTACGTCAATTATAATTGCGTTTTTTTTTACCCAATCTGCTTTAACTAGTTTAGGTTTACCAACTGCAGCAACAATGATGTCTGCCTTGATACATTCTGCTTTTAGGTCTTTAGTCTTTGAATGTGCAATTGTCACCGTACAATTTTCTTTAAGTAAGAGCTGGGCCATGGGTTTTCCATTTAAATTCGATCTACCAATAATTATAGCGTGTTTACCGCTTAAATTATTTTCTACTTGTTTTAGCAATAGATAACAACCTAAGGGAGTACAAGGAACATTGCTTTCATAACCGGATGATAAATTTCCAACATTTACTGGATGAAAACCATCAACATCTTTATTTGGAAGAATTGTTTCAATAACCTTTTTTTTATCAATATGTTTAGGTAAAGGAAGTTGAACAAGGATACCTGAAACCTTTTTATTTTGGTTAAGTTCTTTGATCTTATCTAAAACAACTTTTTCCTCAATATTTTCAGGATATCTGATTAACTCTGAGTTGATTCCAACTTCTTTAGCAAACCTCTCTTTATTTTTCACATAGATCTTACTTGCCGGGTCTTCTCCGATTAGAATTACAGTTAGACCGGGTACTGAATTAAAAGTAGATTTTAATTCTATAATTTTTTTTTTTAAATCTTCTCTCAATTTTGCTGCTATTTTTTTTCCATCAATAATCATATTTAAAACATTGAAGGAGCAAGGAATTCGAAAATTAGATTTCTTGCAAACATTAAAAGTAAAATTAAAACCACTGGAGAAATGTCTACATTGCCTAAGTTTGGCAAAAAACTTCTAATTGGCCTTAGGAGAGGATCTGTCATTTTATAACTTATATCCAATATAGAATATACCAATCTATTTGAAGTATTTAGAACATTGAAGGCAATTAACCAACTTAATACAGCATTTATAATTAATATCCAAATATAAATACTAACAACGCTATCAAATAAAATTAAAATAGACTTCATTATTTTTTCTCCACATAAATAGATTGACTAGGAAAAGCAAAAGATGCTTTATTTTTTTCAACTATTTCCTTTATTGCAATTGCCAATCTTTCCTTAACTTTTAACCACTCTGACCATCTACTAGTATTTGTGAAACATCGAACATACATGTCTATTGAACTATCTGAAAATTTATCAATTCTCACAGCATGCATTGTGTTATCACTTTTTTTGTAGTCTTCAGATGATAAAATATAATTGTCTATTTCATCACGAATTTTTTTAAGCTGATCAACGGTAGTGTCATACTGTAAAGTTATGATCCAACTTATCCTCCAATTAGTTGTTTCACTTATGTTAATTACAGCATTTTCGGCAAACTGAAAATTTGGGATTATTGCAACTGATTTATCAAATTTTCTTACAACTGTTGATCTAAATCCTATACGTTCAACAATTCCTTCTATAATATTTTCAACATGAATCCAGTCGCCGACTTTAAATCTCTTTTCAACTAAAACTAAAATTCCTGATATTAAATTTTTAAATAAGTCTTGTGCTCCAAGGGCCACAGCCACACCGAATAGGCCTAAACCAGCAATTATTGGACCAATTTTAATTCCCCATAGTTCTAAAACTGCTGCAGTACCAAGAATTAATACTAAAATTTTAAATGCCTTAATAATCCAATTCAACAAATCCCGAGATAATAAATCTTCAACTGTTTTTATTAAGACAGAAATGGGACCTATGATTTGATGAAGAGACCAAAAGATTAAGATCGTTATTAAAGTTCTGTTAGCATTATCAATAAAACTTTCAGTGCTTTCTCCAAAAGACACATAGCTTGTAGCGATAAAAAACCCTATCACTATCGGAAAAAATTTTGTAGGGCCCTTTAAAGACTCAACTAGAGAGTTATCAAAACGATTTGTTGTTTTAGAAACATACTTTTCAAGTCTTTTAATTACAAATTTTGAAAATAAACCTCTTAGTAATAGAAATATTAAAAAAATTAAAAGAGCTATTATTATTTCTGAAATATTAATTCCTGATATTCCGTTCTTCCAAACATCAATAAATAAGGTTGTAAATTGTTCTAGCCTATCCATTTTTTATTTTACCTATTTTGATCAGTTCTTCTCCAGGGTTAAAAATTTCTGTTTTATTCCAGCCTTTAGATTTTAAAAATTCCTCAATTTTTTTACTTATACACATTACTTTACAATGTGTCATCAATTCAGAAAGAGAGTATTTTCTAACTATCTCATCGAAACTTTCAGCACTTCTTCTAGAATATATAAAAGCAATATTTGCAACATATTTTTTTACCAGTTCTATAGTTTCCGTATTTAAATCTATTATTTTAGTTGATTTATAATTTATTATTTTACTTACTTTAAAACCTTCTTTTAAAAGTTCTTTATCCAGATCATATGAAATTACATCCCCGCATAAGTAAGCCAAATTTTTAATCTTCTTTTCAGAGTTTATTATAATATTTTTAAGTGCGTAAACGGATCCAGAAGCAGCAACGGTATTATAAAAACCTTTGAGTCTTAGAGATCGTTCTGTAAGATTTCCAACACAAAAACATTTGATGTCTTTATGATCATTTTCGACTTTTAAAAATCTTACCGCATTGGCACTAGTAAAAATTAATCCATCATAATCTTTAGTATTTATTGGTAACATATCTGCAGATGAAATACTTAAAGTAGGCATATGAATTACTTTGTGACCTGAAGAGAAAAAATTCATCATCAGATCTTCTGCGTCTTTAAGTGGTCTGGTAAAAATAATATTCATCTTTTTTTTGAAAAATTGTTTAAAGATTTTTTCAAAATTTCCTCACCCGCTAATTTTCCAAGTAGTTTTGGATCGCTAGCTTTTCCTAATTTTACAACATTAAAAACTTTTTTTCCATCATCTGAAAAAAGTTGTGCTTTAAGTTCTAATTTCTCATTGTTTAAAATTGTATAGCAACCCACTGCTGTATCACAGTCTCCGCCTAAAGTTTTTAAAAAATTTCTTTCGGCTAAAGCACATACCTGAGTTTCATAATGATTAATTTTTTTTAGAATTTTTTTAATAAATTCATCATCATCTCTACATTGAACTGCAATTATTCCTTGTCCAGCGGTTGGAATGAAATTTTCTAAAGGAAAAATTTCTTTAACATAATTTTCTAAATTTAAAACTTTTAGACCTGCTAAAGCTAATACTGCCCCGTCATATTCTCCACTCTCAACTTTCTTAAGTCTTGTGTCAATATTTCCTCTTATGTTTTGTACATTAATTTTTTTATTTAACAACTTGAGTTGAAGTTCTCTTCTTCTCGAACTAGACCCTATCTTAGCATTACTTAATTCGGATATTTTTTTATACTTTTTGGATACAAAAGTCTCTCTTGGATCATTCCTCTTAATATAAGCCTGAATGATAAGTCCTTTTGTTTCAACTGAGTCCATATCTTTTAGGGAATGTACTGCTATATCAATTTCTTTTCTAATAAGCTTATCTTCGATTTCTTTGCAAAATAAATTTTTTCCTCCAATTTCAGATATTTTTCTATTTTGAAATAAGTCGCCTGATGTTTTTATAGTTTCTATTTTTATTTTCTTTCCAGTATCTGGTTCAACACTCAAAATCAGACTTTTGACTTTATTGGCGTAAGCCAATGAAAGTTTGCTACCTCTTGAGCCTATAGTTAGTTTATTGCTCATTTGTTTATTAAGATTTATATTTTATAATATCTAATTTAATGAAAAAAAAACTTACTTTTTTAGGCATTGAAACTAGCTGTGACGAAACAGCAGCATCAGTTGTGCAAGAAAATCCTGATGGAACAGCCAAAGTTTTATCGAATGTTATTTCTAGTCAAATTAAAGAGCATGAAAAGTTCGGTGGTGTTGTTCCTGAGATAGCTGCAAGATCGCATGCAGAGAATATCGATTTTATTGTTGGAAAGGCTTTAAATGATGGAAAAAAAGATTTAAAAGATATAGATGGAATTGCTGCAACAGCTGGACCAGGATTAATAGTATGTTTAAATGTCGGTTATAATCTCGCAAAAAGTTTAGCAGCATTTAGCAAAAAGCCTTTTTTATCAATCAACCACCTTGAGGGGCATGCTTTAAGCCCTGGAATAGAAAATAAAATTTCTTTTCCTTATTTAGTATTACTTGTGTCAGGTGGGCACTCTCAATATTTAATAGCTAAAGATGTAAATGATTATAAGCAAATAGGGACAACAATAGATGATGCTGTGGGGGAGGCTTTTGATAAAACTGCCAAAATTTTAGGTTTAGCTTACCCTGGTGGACCAGAAATTGAGAGAATTGCAAAATTAGGGGACAAATATACTTATGATCTCCCAGAACCAATAATAAATAGAGCTGGGTGCAATCTATCTTTAGCTGGTTTAAAAACTGCTGTACTAAGGAAATCTAAAGAAATTTCATCGAGCAAAGAAAAATATAATCTAGCTGCATCTTTTCAAGAAACAATAAATAAAATCTTATTGAAAAAAACAAGAGTCGCTATGAAAGAGTTTAGAGAGGAAACGCAAAATATTTCTCAAAGACCTTTTGTTATTGTCGGTGGTGTAGCAGCTAATAATTCCATAAGAAAAAATTTAAAAGATTTATCAAAAAAAACAAATTTTAAACCTGTTTTTCCTTCGAAAGAATTCTGTGGAGACAATGCTGCTATGATTGCTTGGGCAGGAATTCAGAGGTATAATAAAAAACTTTTTAGTAAAATTCCTGATAATGTCAAATCTAGATGGCCCTTAGATCTAGATGCTCCCTTTTTAAAAGGTCCAGGTTTAAAATTATAATGCAATATTGGCTTTTAAAAACTGAGCCGGAAGAGTGGTCTTGGAAAGATCAAGTTAAATCAGGTAAAAAAGGTTCTATTTGGGATGGTGTGAGAAATTTTCAGGCTAGAAATAATTTAAAATCAATGAGCATAAATGATCAATGCTTTTTTTATCATTCAGGTAAAGAAAAAAGTATAGTCGGTATTGTAAGGGTAATTAAAGAGTATTTTGATGATAGTGAAGATAAAAGAGGAAAATTTGGGTCCATTATGGTTCAATCTTACAGGGAGCTAAGATTGCCAGTATCATTAAAAGATATCAAAAATCATAGGCTTTTGGCAAATCTTCCATTAATTAAGCAGTCAAGACTGTCTGTTATGACTATTGATTCAAAAAGCTGGAAAATTATATGTAAGATGGGTAAAATAAATATCTGAATTTGGGATGAAATAATAATGGCTAAGAGAAGAAAAAAGAAAATTAAAAGAAAAAAAAAGAAAAGTGGTAAAAAAAGAAAAAAATCTAATAAAAAAGTTAAATTAAAAAAGAAAAAATCCTCGAAAGAAACAGTAGACTCGGACGGTAATACTGTTTTTAAAGTCTCAGATACTTGGGCAAAACAAGCATATGTAAATAAAGCCAAATACCAAAAAAAATATAAATTATCTTTAAAAGATAACGAAAACTTTTGGAAAAATGAAGGAAAAAGAATTAATTGGATAAAGCCATTCACAAAAATAAAAGATGTAAAATATAGTAAAGACGAAGTAAAAATAAAATGGTATTATGACGGAACATTAAATGCGTCCGCAAACTGTATTGATAGGCATCTAGAAAAAAAGGGAAATAAAACAGCAATTATTTGGGTTGGCGATGATCCATCAGATAATAAAAAAATTTCATATAAAGAGCTTCATAGAAATGTCAACAAAGCTGCAAACGGTTTAAAGAGTATAGGGGTGCAGAAAGGTGATAGAGTAACAATTTATCTTACAATGATACCAGAACTAGCATATACAATGCTTGCTTGCGCAAGAATTGGCGCTGTGCACTCAATTATATTTGGTGGTTTCTCTCCTGACTCAATTGCAACAAGAATAAATGATTGTGAATCTGATTTTGTTATAACAGCTGATGAAGGAATAAGGGGTGGAAAAATAATTCCCCTTAAAAAAATTGCTGATGAAGCAATGATGCAATGTCCAAATGTAAAAAAATGTGTCGTAGTAAAAAGAACTGGCAACAAAGTTGATTGGAACGATGAACGAGATTTATCATATGAGGAAATTACTGCTAATGTTTCTGATAAATGTTTGCCTGAAGAAATGAATGCAGAAGATCCATTATTTATTCTTTATACATCTGGATCTACCGGTAAACCAAAGGGAGTTTTGCATACTACAGGTGGATATATGGTTTACGCGTCAATGACACATCAATACATTTTCGATTATAAAAATAAAGATATTTATTGGTGTACTGCAGACATAGGATGGGTGACGGGACACAGTTATATTATTTATGGACCTTTATCAAATGGAGCAACAACAATAATGTTTGAAGGTGTACCAAATTATCCCGATAATTCAAGATGGTGGCAGATTGTAGATAAGTACAAAGTTAATATTTTTTATACTGCGCCAACTGCGATTAGGGCTTTAATGCGGGAAGGTGACGGCCCAGTAAAAAAAACAAGTAGAAAATCTCTAAAACTTTTAGGAACTGTTGGAGAACCAATCAATCCCGAAGCATGGATGTGGTATTACAAAACTGTAGGGGAGAAAAAATGTCCAATAGTGGATACTTGGTGGCAAACAGAAACTGGCGGTATTTTGATTGCCCCTCAACCTGGAGCAATAAATCTAAAACCTGGCTCAGCTACTTTACCATT
The DNA here is from genome assembly GCA_902587085.1 of uncultured Pelagibacteraceae bacterium. Lineage (GTDB taxonomy): Bacteria > Pseudomonadota > Alphaproteobacteria > Pelagibacterales > Pelagibacteraceae > Anoxypelagibacter. The sequence goes on along the minus strand of CACIJX010000017.1, from coordinate 5,648 downwards.
TTATGGTATTAAACCAGTTATAGTTGATGAAAAAGGTAAAATTTTAAAAGGTGCATGTAAAGGTAGACTGTGTATGGCACAGTCATGGCCAGGACAAATGAGAACAGTTTATGGAGACCATCAAAGATTTATAGATACATATTTTTCACAATTTGATGGAAAATATTTTACAGGTGATGGGTGTAGAAGAGACAAAGATGGTTATTACTGGATTACTGGAAGAGTTGATGATGTAATAATTGTATCAGGACACAACTTAGGAACTGCCGAAATTGAAAGTGCTTTTGTTGCACATACAAAAGTTGCTGAAGCGGCAGTTGTTGGTTTTCCACATGAAATAAAAGGCAATGGTTTATATTGTTACGTAACTTTAAACCAGGGCGAGGCACCGAGTGGTGACTTAGAAAGAGAGCTTAAACTTTGGGTGAGAAAACAAATTGGTCCGATTGCTACACCTGACCATATTCAGTTTTCACCAGGTTTACCAAAAACTAGATCTGGAAAAATTATGAGACGTATCTTAAGAAAGATAGCAGCGAACGAGCATCATGATCTTGGTGATACTACTACCTTAGCTGATCCGACAGTTGTGGATTCTTTAATAGAAAACAGAAGAGTAAAATAGTTTTAATTAGTCTGAAATTTACTTGTTAATTTTTTAAATTCATTTTGTACATTATTCCACTTAAGAGCCATTGAATTAATTACAATTTCTTTATCTAGTTTTTTTAAATTATCTGCAATAGGTGACCAGTGATAAAGAGCTTTACTGCTATATTCGAATGGATGAGAATTGTAATATGTGTCCCAATTTACTTTTTGATATCTTGAATTAAATTCTTTGGTTGCAATGTCATATGCCTCAAAAAGCATTCCGTTGGCTTTTTCAGAATTTAAAATTTCAAAGAAAATCTTATTTGACTCGCTGATTTTTGAAAAACCTTTTTCTTTATACAAAAATGAAAAACAAAAAAATGTACAATCTACAAGTGACGAAGAATAAATGTGCCATTTAGCAATATTTATTGAATTCAAAAAATCTTTATCCTCAAACATCAACACATGTTTTGCTCCCATTCGAGTTTTTAAGTAACCGTAAAGTGTAAACTGACTAACAAATGAAGATTGCTCTTGTATAAAATTTTTAACCTGTTCTGTTGTTTTAATAGATCTGTATTTAGACAATAACCTTTTAAAAGGAGACAGGTATTTTCCTATATCTGAAAGATTCAATTTCACGTTGTATTCAAGAAAGTATCAGACTATTTCAGTTAATAAAACCCCATATAATTGTATTTTTTACTTTTTTTTTGACTTTTATTTCTTTTCTTATTGGGTATGCTTCGCCCAATACTCTTAACAATATAGGGAGGAAAGACATGTCAAATAAAGACGCACATTGGCAAAAGACCAAAAACCATATGATTGTAACATTGGCTATTTGGTTCTTTTTCTCAATAGTAATATTTATGTTCGGCTCATCGGTGAATCAAGGATCGTTTCTTGGTTACCCACTAGCTTACTATATGTCAGCGCAAGGATCACTTGCTGCTTTCGTAATTTTAATCTTTTGGTTTGCTAACAAACAGGAGAAAATTGATGACGAACACGGATACGGTGGCGAAAAGGAGGATGACTAATGTTTAAAGGTGGTTTTATATCAAACCTTCCCAAGATCTACGGTTTATACACTGGTGGATTCATAGTTTTCATCTTATTGATGGCAATTTTAGAATCAGCTGGTGTTAGCGCAGCAAATATAGGAATTATGTTTGTAGCCTTTACAGTGCTTATATACGCATTGATTGGTTACTTATCAAGAACTGTACAAGTTGACGCTTACTACGTAGCGGGAAGACAGGTACCTACGGTATTTAACGGAATGGCGACAGCTGCTGACTGGATGTCAGGAGCATCGTTCGTTGCAATGGCCGGTGGTATTTATTTTGGTGGCTATACTTACATGGCATTCTTAGTTGGATGGACTGGTGGATACGTATTAGTGTCTACTCTTCTAGCGCCATATTTAAGAAAATTTGGTTGTTATACTGTGCCAGACTTCATTGGAACTAGATACGGCGGAAATCTTCCGAGATTTTGCGCAACACTAGTACTAGTGTTAGCTTCATTCACTTACGTGACTGCACAAATTAATGCTACAGGAACAATTGCTTCAAGAGCTTTACAAATTCCATTTGAACTTGGAGTTTGGGTTGGTCTAATTAGTATTTTAATGTGCTCAATGTTGGGTGGTATGAGAGCAGTAACTTGGACGCAAGTAGCTCAGTATATCGTGTTAATTATAGCGTACTTAATTCCAGTATTTTGGATGGGAAGTAAATTAGGTAATCCTTTCCCACACTTCATGCTTGGTGATGAAGTACAACGTTTAGCTGACCTTGAGGCTCAGTATGGGTTAACTAAGAACACAGGGGCTGCTATCAAGCAGGCTGGTGTTCCTGGTGGATTGAAATATATTTCTAATCCTCACTCTGCTGTACCTGCGGGTTGCTATACAATTTTAAACAATGAGAAATTAGAACTTAAAGCACAACTTTTTTCAGATGATGGAAAAAAAGTTTTTAATGTTGTAAAATTAGGAAAAGCTAGCGATCCAAAACTACTTGGAAAATTAGCGGGTGAGGAAATTTTGAAAAAATCTTTAAACAATTTTTCAAAAAAAAGATGAATATTATTTTTACCAGACCACTTAAAGACGCAGAAGATCTGATGATGAATTTTTTCTCTTCAGGTCACAAAGTAATTCATATGCCTACTTTAAGTATTTCATCTGCAGATATGTTACCAATAAATACTAAAGATTATGATGGATTAATTTTTACTAGTGCCAATGCGGTAAGATTTTTAAAAGTCGAAAATGATCATAAAGACATCAAATGTTTTTGTGTTGGAAATCTTACAGAACGATCTCTAAGACTCAAAGGTTTTTATAATACCGTTGCTGCTTCTGGATCCGTTTACGCACTTAAAAATATTATAATAAACTCTGAAAAGAAGATTAAAAATTTGGCTTACTTATGCGGGGATGTAATTTCATATGATCTGGATAAAGAACTTTTAAAAGAAGGTTTTAAAGTAAGTAAAATAATAAATTATAAATCAACTAAAATAATAGATTTAAATACGGAAACTATAGAACTGGTAAAAAAATATGTTGCAAATATTGCTTTTATATATTCTAGAAGAAGTGCTGAAAGTTTCGATGAGATAGTTAGAAAATACTCTCTTTCTGAATTGATGACACATTGTAAAGTAATGTGTATAAGTAAAAAAATTGAGGAATTTTTAAAATCTAAAGGCTGGAATAAAACAGAAATTTTTAACCCTGGAGAAGAACTGATCAAAATAGGTAAAATAAAAAATGGATAGGCTAGAACAATTTACAACCTTATTTATTGATGTTTGGAAGAACGGAATATCAGGAATTAATATTTCAGAAATAATAATAGCTCTTTTAATTTTTTTAATATTTCTATTACTAAGAGGTTTATTTTCAAAATTTGTAATTAAAAGACTTGAAAAGTATGTTTCTAAAACAACAAATCGTTTTGATAACTCTCTAGTTGAGTCTTTAAAGGGCCCTACAAAATTTTTTCCGATAGTGATAGGGTTTTTTATCGCTACAAGCTATGTGTCTTTTGGAGAAAGCACTGAAAGTTTTATTGATAATGCTAACAGAACTTTAATAACGATCTTAATCTTTTGGTCTCTTCATCAAATCATAGGTCCCATTTCTGTCTTAATAAAAACAGTTGAAGATTTATTATCTCGGGATTTGTTGAATTGGATTATTAAGGCATTTAAAATTTTAGTATTAATTCTTGGTACTGCAGCAGTTTTAGAACTATGGGGAATTAAAATTGGTCCAATAATTGCTGGTTTAGGCCTATTCGGTGTGGCTGTGGCCCTTGGAGCACAAGACTTATTTAAAAATTTAATATCAGGAATTTTAGTTTTAGTTGAAAAGAGATTTAAAGTCGGCGACTGGATTCATGTTGAAAATATTATAGAAGGAATTGTTGAACGTATAGGATTTAGATCAACAGTTGTAAGAAAATTTGATAAATCAGTTGCAATAATCCCAAATTTTCAGTTTGCCGAAAATGCTGTAATTAACATAAGTGAAACAACTAATTGGAGGATAAGTTGGATCATAACTTTACAGTATGACACTACCGTTGATCAGCTTAAAAAAATTCGTGATGAAATAGACAATTATATTTTATCATCTGAAGACTACAAAAAAAGTGATAACACAATGCATGCTGTGAGAATTGATAAATTTTCAGATAGTTCAATAGACATGTATGTTCGATGTTTCACAAATACTAGTAGATGGTCAGAGTGGTTAAAAGTTAAGGAAAGATTGGCAATTGCAATAAAGGAAATAGTTGAAAAAAATAAAGCATCTTTTGCTTTTCCTAGTCAATCTATTTATGTGGAGAAAAAATAATGAAGTCTATTTTAATTTTATTTGATAGCGTTGTTAGTATTTATATTTGGATATTAATTATAAATGCTGTATTAAGTTGGTTAATTGCCTTCAATGTTCTAAATACTTCAAATAGATTGGTATATTCTATATTGGATATAAGTTATAAAATGACAGATCCTCTCCTAAGGCCAATTAGAAGTTTTTTGCCAAACTTAGGCAATGTAGACATTTCTCCAGTGGTTTTAATTTTACTTTTAATGTTTGCAAGAAATCTAATTTTCGAATTCCTTGCTCCTTCAATGTTTTAAATATGATTATTGATGGAAAAAAAATAGCAGCAAAATTGAGAGAAGATTTAAAAAAAAAAATTATAGAATTAAAATCTACTTTTAATTCAGTACCCGGTCTAACTGTAATTCTAATCGGAGAAGACCCGGCAAGTAAGATCTATGTGAAAAATAAAGAGAGGTTTGCTAAAGAAGTTGGAATCAACTCAGAGTTAATCAGATATCCTGAAAATATTGAGGAAAAAGTTGTTTTAGATAAGATCAAAGAACTTAACCAAAATAAAAAGGTTTCAGGTATCCTTGTTCAACTTCCTTTACCTAAACATATTGATAAAAAAAAGGTTATTGAAACAATTCTTCCAAATAAAGATGTTGATGGTTTTCATCCAGTAAATGTTGGAAATTTATCATCCGGTTATGAAAGCAATGTTCCTTGTACTCCCTTAGGTTGTTATCTATTGCTAAAACAAGTAGAAAATAATTTAAGCGGTAAACACGCTATAATTATTGGTAGATCGAATTTAAATGGAAAACCCATGGCCCAGCTCTTACTTAAAGAAAATTGTACGGTGACAATTGCACATTCAAAGACTAAAGACCTAAAAGCAGAATGTATCAAGGCAGACATCATTGTTGCTGCAGTTGGTAAACCTAAACTAGTTAAAGCAGATTGGGTAAAAAAAAACGCAATTATAATTGACGTAGGTATCAACAAGACTGATACGGGAATAGTTGGAGATGTTGATTTCGAGGAGGTTTCAAAAGTAGCGCGAGCAATAACTCCTGTTCCTGGCGGTGTAGGCCCTATGACCATTGCATGTCTATTAAGCAATACACTTGAGTGCTTCAAAAGAGCTAATTCTTAAAAAGAAATAAATTATATATTTTGCTCCAATGAAATTATT
>CACIJX010000016.1 GCA_902587085.1 uncultured Pelagibacteraceae bacterium | reverse complement strand
TAACTGTAAGTTTTCCATTTAATTTATCTTTCTCATCACTAAGAGTAGCTTCAACACCTTTTAATTTTGATATTACTTCATGCGCAGTTTTATATAAATATTCTCCATTATCAGTGAGAACTAAACCTCTAGCGTGCCTCTCGAATAAATGAATTTTTAGTTCGTTTTCTAGGGATTGAATTTGTCTACTAATGGCTGATTGACTTAAATTTAAAACTGTTGAAGCTTTTGTGAAACTACCGGATTCCGCAACAGTATGAAAAATCTTTAATTTATCCCAATCCATATATTATTTGTTTGGATTTATTACAACTCTTCCTGAAATCTCTCCTTTTAACATTTTTGGAAAGATTTTTAATAATTCCTCTAAAGAGTGTTCTTTTGTTAAGCTTTTTAATTTTTCAAAATCAATTAAATTTTTCGCCTCATTCCAAGCAAATTCACGTCTTTTTATACTCGATCCAGAAGAGTCTATTCCCCAAAGTTTAACTCCTCTTACAACAAAAGGCATTACATTTGTGTTTATTTTTATCCCGCCTGCGTTACCGCATGCAGCTATTATTCCAGCGGGTTTAGTTTGAACAAGTATCTTAGTAAGAGCTTCTCCTCCGACTGTATCTACAACCCCATCCCACATTCCTTTTTCTAACAATTTACTTTCACCCATAAAGTCTTTTCTATCTAAAATATTTTTAGCTCCTAAGTCTTTAAGATAATCGTGCTTATCTTTTTTCCCAGTAACAGCGTGAACTGTGTATCCCATTTTTGATAATATCATTATAGAAATACTACCAACACCACCAGTTGCTCCAGTAACCAAAACATCTTTGACCTTTTCACCCATCAAAAGCTCTTCCCTTGCTTTAATTGCAAAACAAGAAAGCATGGCTGTAAAACCAGCAGTTCCCATCATCATAACTTGTAAATTTGATAATTGATCCGGTGTTTTCACTAAAAATGATGAATTAACTTTAGCATAGCCAGCAAACCCTCCAAAATAAACCTCACCAACCCTAAAGCCTGTTAAAATTACTCTATCACCTGCTTTGAATTTGCTATCTTCACTCTGCTCTACTGTTCCAGAAAAATCGATCCCTGGAACAAAAGGATATTTTTTTACAATTCTTCCTCCATTATGGAGTATTAGTGCATCTTTATAATTAAGGTTTGTGTAATCGATTTTAACTAATGCATTTCCATCTTTTAATGAGTCTGTATCTAATTCTTTTATTTCTCTCGTAAATTTTTCGTTTTGATTATCTATAACTACTGCTTTAAATTTTTTAGACATTATTTATCTTACATGTGACAAATTAATATAACAAATATTTTTTTTTGGCCCTATTATTTGGAATGAAGGAAAAACTTCCATACTATGTGAGATTGAGCATTGTGCTTATGGTGCTACTTTCGCCAATTTTAGCATTTCAGATTGGATGGTATTTATTTGGAAAAGAGGATGGCCTATTATTTGCTTTTTGTTATGGGATAGTAGCGGTTTCATATGCTTGTTACAAATTATATATAGATAATTGGAGAAATGAAGATTAATTTTTATTGGAAATGTATCTCAAAAATCTATTTTGAAAACTTAAGTCCTCTTTAAATTTTCCCGTAAAATAATTTGTTACTGTCGTAGCTTTTTCTTTTTTTATTCCCCTCATTGTCATACATTGATGCGTAGAGTCAATAGTAACTGCAACTCCATAAGCATCCAAACCCTTGGTAAGAGCATTGGCAATTTGCATTGTCAATCTCTCTTGAGTTTGTAATCTTTTAGAAAAGATCTCAACTGTTCTTGCAAGTTTGCTAAGACCAACAATTCTTTTTTTTGGTAAATACGCCACGTGAGCGACACCAATTATTGGGGCCATGTGGTGCTCGCAATGACTCGAAACAGAAATATTTTTTTGCAGAACCATGTCGTCATAACCTTCGACATCCCCAAAGGTTTTTTTTAGTTCGATTGATGGGTCTTGTGTATATCCTTTAAAATATTCTTTAAACGCTTTTACTACTCTCCGTGGTGTTTCGATTAAACCTTCTCTGTTTGGATTCTCTCCGATCCACTCTAATATAGTTCTGATTGCACCTTCTGCCTCTTTGTCAGATACTTTTGATATTTTTCGTTCAACTTTATCTAAGTTTTTAACAATTTTCATATTTTTGACCCTACTTACACAATAAATATCATTATTGCAAATTGCTATTCTACTACTTTTTCTTTAATTTAACCAAATGTTTAAAAAGAGAGAAAATGTCGCTGCTATAGAAGAGGGTAAATTATTATCTCCTAAATTTGATAAGGATGGCCTCATTCCCGTTATAACTACTGATTCTAAAACTGGTGAAGTATTAATGCACGGATACATGAATAATGAAGCGCTTAAAAAAACCATTGAAACTAAAGAAGCTTACTATTGGAGCAGATCAAGAAATAAAGTTTGGCATAAAGGTGAAACAAGTGGTTTTTTTCAAAAAGTAAAGGAGATAAGAATTGATGACGATCAAGACTCCTTGTGGATGAGTGTTGATATTGGTAACGGCTCAAGCTGCCACGTAGGATATAAATCGTGTTTTTATAGATCAATACCTCTTGGAAAAATAAAAGAAATTGATAAAGTAGAAATGGATTTTAAGGAAAAAGGAAAGAAATTTGATCCTAGTGAAGTTTATAAAGGAAAACCAAACCCAACAAAGATTTAATTTTATTTATTAAAAAGTATCAAAATTAAAAATAATAATATAGCCTGAATAAACCAGCTGACGACAACAACACCAAATGCTTTCCACAAACTTTTATAATCAAGGGCTTGCCTAACAGCCACAACCATACATGCAAACATCCAGAAAGAGGAACCGATAAAAGTTACTGTCATCAGTTCTGGTGTAAAACCAAAAATTCTTATTAATCCCGGGGCACTTGAAAAACCAATTGTTCTTAGTAGTTCACCGTGATCACTTTTAGTATTTTTATCTGGAAATAATTTTGTACCAACTAGAAAAATTAAAAATGCCCAAAAATACCAACTGGCTAATGATATAATTGGGCCAATTACAAAATTGGATACACCTAGATGAATTGCACCTACACCTGCAGCTAAACTTGATAAAACAACAACTGCTGCTGCTTGAAATGTAGCTGTTTTATCGTGTTCAACTTCTTCATATAAATCTGGATCAATTTTTATTGCCCTGTAAATTCTCTCAATAAAATTTGTTTTCATTAAAGCACGTAAGGTTCTGGTGTTTTTTTATTTTGTAAAACTCTCTCTACAGAAAGAGCACTAAGATCTATTGATTGGTATGAACCATTAATAATTAATTCGGTCAATGCTCTACCAATTCCTGGTGCTTGCATTAAACCTCTTCCAGTGAAACCTGAGGCTAAATATAAATTTTTGTATTTAGGATGTTTTCCTACAACCGCGTTGTTATCTAATTTGTTGCAATCATAATAACCTGCCCACCCACCTGTTAATTTTAGTTTTTCAAAAATGGGTACTCTATTAGCTAACGCTGGCCAAACTAAATTTTCAAAATGATCCCAATCTGGTTCTAAGTCTTTAGCATCAAAACTTGATATCGGAGATCCTGCTAAATATTCCTTGCCTTCTGGCCTCCAATATACTCCAGATGTAAAGTCAGAAGTCAGTGGCATCTCAGGAAGATGCTTTGGGCAACTAATTCTAAAGACTGTATGTTTTTGTGGAACAACAGGAACATCTTTTAGTAAATTATTAGTATTATATCCAACAGCGCAGATGATGATATTTGAATTTATATCTGAGATATTATTTATTTTCCCTTTTACAAATTCAGCTCCTAACTCTAATGCTTTATTTCTAAGAGCACCGTGAAATAAATAAGGATCTATCCAACCTTCTTTTTGGTCGTCAGTGTAAGTAACCGTTTCTATTCCTTTATTATTAATATAGGGAAATTTATTCTTTAACTCTGATCCCTTGATATTTTTTGTTCCTGCATCACACTCTCTATGATTCTTTAGGGCTTCATATTGTTCAGGTGCATGATCTGGTCCAAATAAAAATAAATAACCATTAGGAACTACACTGGCAGTAGGTTTTGGGTTTTTTTTTGTTTTTAGTAATTCTGGTACCTGAAAAATAAATTCTCTTGCAAATTTTCCTAATAATATATTCTCTTTTTGAAAAAATTGTCTTCTAAAACCACCCAGAGATAGTGGAAAGGATGCTTTTTTATAAGTAGGATCTTGCTCAATTACTTTTACTTTTCTTCCCTCTTTAGATAAAAAATAGGCTGATGCAGTTCCTATTATTCCTCCACCAATAATTACAATATCATCCATGTTTAATTTAAATAAAATATACTTCCATTAAGTATTAAAGCATAAGTTGACCATAGCAAATAAGGAAGCATTAGTAAAAAACTTAATCTATAGGTTTTATAATAAATGTTCATAAGCCATATAATAAAAATTAATATTATAATTAAATTTAACAATGCTAAGAAAATTTGATGAAATCCAAAAAAAATTATACTCCAAATTGCATTAAAAAAAATATGTACAAAGTAGATGTAAAGCACTTTTTTATTTTTGAAATTAATCCAAAATAACCAAATTGCTAATGACATAAGAAAATATAAGGTTGTCCAAACTGGACCAAAAACCCATGACGGTGGACTAAAAGATGGTTGAATTATTTGTGAATACCAAGGTTCCTTGAATGATGTAGTTACAAATCCTCCCATTGCAGAAGCTGAAAAAGTAATTAAAACTATAAATAAAAATGATACATATTTATTTTTTAACATTATTATGAGATATAATTAATTATGAGTGAAAACCAGAAAAAAGTATGGGTTACTGGAGCCAGTAGCGGGATAGGTAAAGCAATAGCTGAAAAATTTGCAAAAGAAAATTGGAAAGTTGCAATTTCTGCTAGAAGAGAGGAATTGTTAAATGAAATTGCAAAAGATAAAAATATTTTTTCTTACCCTTTGGATGTGACAGACTTAAAAAGAACACAAGATACTTTCAAAAAAATATTAGGTGACTTTGGTGATATTGATTTGGTAATTTTTAGTTCCGGTATTTATGAAAGAAAATTAGAGAAAGAAATTAACGTAGAAAATATAAAACAAACATTTGAAGTTAATTTTTTTGGAACAATAAATTCAGTAAAAAGTGTGGAAGATTACTTTAAAAGTAAAAAGAATGGGCATATAACCATAGTCTCATCTCCAGTCGGTTACAGGGGATTACCAAAATCAACCGGGTACACACCTTCGAAAGCAGCCTTAAATAATTTTACACAAGGTATCTTTTTTGATTTTAAAAAATACAATGTGATGGTTACTTTAGTATCCCCAGGATTTATTAAAACTCAATTGACAGATAAAAATGATTTTCCTATGCCGTTTCTTAAATCGCCAGAGTATTCTGCTGAAAAGATTTATAATGGTATTAAAAATAAAAAATTTGAAATTATTTTCCCTTTTCCAATTGCTGTGATGTATTGGATTTTTAGAATTTTGCCAAATAAAATTTATAATTTTTTTATAAGTAAATTCGTAAATAGATAAAATCTATCGGTATTTTTTTAATTTTTAACAAAAACTACAGTCAAATCAGCCACTCTAAAACCAAACTTTGTCATTTTAGCCCTATTGATTGCAATGGTATCACTTTGTTTAAAAATCCAATCGTCAAATGTGATTTTGATTTCTTTTCCTTTTACAGGAACAAGTAAAACATACTCTAATTTGAAAGCTGATCCATAAGAAAAACCTTTGGCGGTTCCAACAACATCTGCAGCTGTGCCCTCATAATTATGTTCATTTTTTTTTATAATTTTCCATTGTCTAGTTTGAACTTCACCATCTGACCAATTAAATTTTTCGTCAAGAATTAATTGTTTACCGTCCCACTTTCCATCTAGATCCGCTGAAAATTGTCTTGTGACTTTACCACCTCTATTTTGAAGCACACCATACGCTTTAACATTTCCATTTAAAAATTCTTCAATAATTAATCTTGGTTTTTGATCTTTAAAGTCTTCTGGTTTCATTCCTGCTACACAATTCGTTAAAAATAATGTTAAAAATAAAGTTAAAATATATCTCATTTTTTATTCATTCCTAAATGAAAATTGTATTAAATCAATATTTTTAGCTCTGAAACCAGCCTCGCAATAAGAAAAATAAAAGTCCCAGATTTTTTTAAATGAACTATCAAAACCTTGTTTTGAGATATTATTCCAAGAACCTATAAAGTTTTCTCTCCATTTGCTCAACGTATGTGAGTAATGTATTCCGTAAGAATTATATCCTCTCAAAGTTAGTCCTGTTTTCTTTGTATAATTTTTTATTGATTTTAAGGAAGGTAAAAAGCCTCCTGGAAAAATATATTTTTGTATAAAATCCTGATTTTTTTTGTATCTATCAAAAAGTTCATCTTTAATAATAATAGCTTGAATAGCCCCAACTCCATTTGGTTTAAGATTGTTCTTAATTGTTTCAAAATATTTATTCAAATTCCTCTCTCCAACTGCTTCGATCATTTCTATAGAAGCTATTGCATCATATTTGTCTTTTAAATCTCTATAATCCAAAAACTTCACTTTAACTTTATTTTGTAAACCTAAAAGGTTTATTCTTTTTTTTGTAAACTCAAATTGTTTTTTTGAGATCGTGATGCAATCAAGTTGAACATCATAATTTTTTGCAAGATGTTCTGCAAAACCGCCCCATCCACATCCTATTTCTAAAATTTTATCTCCTGGTTTTGGTTGTATTAAGTTTATAAGTTTATTGTATTTATTAATTTGAGCTTTTTCTAATTCTTGATCAGGTTTATCAAAAATACCACATGAATAGGTTAATGTTTTATCTAGCCAGGTAGAAAAAAATTCATTGCCTAAGTCATAATGTTTTGAAATATCTTCAACACTTTTTTTCTTTGTGTTTGATATAAAAATTTTTTTAAAAATACTGTTTATACCTGAAATATTTAATATTCCTGAAAATTCGTGGGTTATATTTATATTTTTTGCAGTAAGCTCAATTAAAGAAGGTAAATTTAAAGTCTCAAATTCGTTTCTAATATAACTCTCTGCTAAAGCGGTACTACCTCCCCTTATTATATTAAAATAAAAATTTGGATTGTGGATTTTAATTTTCGCACTTAAAGAACTTTCTTGATTTCCAAATTGATGTATTTTTCCATCGTAGTTTTCTAGTGTAAGCCTCCCATCTTTAATATAGTCCAATTTCTTTAGAACAAAATTTTCAGAGATTTTATAAGGATTGAGTATCATTTTTCTAAAGAAAGATTGTTTTTCATTTTGGTATTTTTTTTTACTAGCTTAACTCCTTTCCTCCATAGTCTTAATGCTTCAAAATGTATCGCCATTATAATTTTAATTGTCATCATTGGGTGCTTAAAAAAGTTTATCAGTAATCGTTTTGTGGATATCTGCTCTTTCTTTCCAATTTGACACGCTGAAAGCAACATTCCATCAATATCTTTTTGTTTTATAAAGACACTTAATGTTTCTTTAGGCTCTGATAATCTAAAATTATAAGAAGTCTCCATTTCCATAAACGGTGATACATAAAACTTTTTGTTACAACTTTGTGTGATAATTTTAGAATTATTTTTTACCTGAAAAATGTAAGTGTGTTGTTCGTTAAAAGTATTTTTTACTTCATAAAGAATTGCTCTTAATTCAGATTTTTCGTTGTAACAATAAAAAATACTTAGTGGATTAAATACATAACCAAAAATACGAGGAAAACATAAAAGTTTGATCTTTGATACCTCAAAGTTAATGTTAAATTTATTTAGATTATTCTTGACCCAGTTTTTAATATCACTGCCGTCTCTATTTCCGTGATCCTTGTTGTAGAAACTAAAAAGATTAAACTTATTAAGAGAAAATATCGAAATCCTTTTTTCTAAATCTTTTAATTCATCTAAATCAAAAAGAACAGAAAAGGTTTTGTAATTAAAAAAATGTCTTTTTGGTTTAAATCTTCGATGCGTAACTATGCCTTTGTATATACAAGTCTCCATCTTTTTTTTCAAATTGATTTATCATTTCTAAAGTTGATTTTAATCCATCCTCATGAAAACCGTAACCGAAATAACTACCCGAAAACCAGGTCCTATTTTTACCTTGAAGAGTATTTAAATTAGTTTGTGTCTTAAAACTTTTAATATTTAAATAAGGATGTGTGAAATTAACTTTTTTGATTAATTGATTTTTTTTGATTTCAAATATTGGATTTAAAGTCAGAAAATAATTCTCTTTTGTTTTTAAATTTTGCAGCTTATTTAGCCAGTATGTAATACATGTTTGAGATAAACTTTTTGTAGAAATTGAGTTCCAACTTGACCAAGCATTTTTTTTATTTGGCATCAAATTTGTATCTTTGTGAAGATATGCAGTATTTCGAATATAAGAAAATTCTCCAAGAATTTTTTTTTCATCTATTGTTGGTTTATCAATAAGATTTAAACTTTCATCTGCATGACAAGATAAAACAACATGATCGTAATCCCTTTGGTCGCCGTTATTTTGTGTGAAAATTCTTACATTATCCTCGCTTCTTATGATTTTTTTTATATTATAGTTTTTTAAATAATCTCCACTAATTTTTTCTAAAACTTTTTTTACATAAGCTCTACTTCTATTTGTAACAGTATACCATTGAGGTCTATTTTTTAATTTAAAGAGCCCGTGGTTATTAAAAAAATTTAAAAATAGTTCAAAAGGTATATCTCTAGCTTTTGAAAACGGCATTGACCAAATTGCTGCTACCATAGGAATAATGTGATAATTTATAAAATATTTTGAAAGTTTTGAACTATCCAAATAATTTCCCAGTGTCAGGTTTTTTAAATCTTTTTTAAGTAAAACTGGTGCTGTTTTATAAAAAGATATAATTTCATAAATCATTTTGATAAAATTAAAATTGAACAAATTATTTTTTCTAGCAAATAATGCGTTAAAACCTGTACCTCCGTATTCAATAGTTGAACCTTTTACGGAGACTGAAAATGACATATCACTTCTTTCAAAGGGGACTTTTAGTTCATTAAAAAAATTTATTAAATTTGGGTAGGTTAGTTTATTAAAAACAATAAAACCAAGATCTACTGGTACTTTTTTATCTTTTTCGTTTATTTCGTATGTATATGAATGCCCTCCAAAATGGTCTTCTTTTTCAAAAAGATCTACTTCGTGTTTTTTTGATAAATAATAAGCTGCTGATAGACCTGATATTCCTGAACCAATTACTGCAATTTTCATTTAATATTTAAGCTGCCTCTTCTTTGTACTCTTGGAGACTAGGGCATGAGCAAACCAAGTTTCTGTCGCCATAAACATTATCAACTCTTCCAACTGGTGGCCAATACTTGTTATCTTTCAAATACTCATTAGGAAATGCCGCTTCTTCTCTTTTGTATATGTGTTTCCATTCGTTTCCACTTAATTCAATATGAGTATGCGGAGCATTTTTCAAAGGATTGTCTTTCTTATCGAAGCTGCCGCTGTCTACTTTGTCGATCTCTTTTTTAATAGATATCAATGCGTTACAAAAACGATTTATCTCTGCTAAATTTTCACTCTCTGTAGGTTCAATCATTAATGTTCCAGCAACTGGCCAGGACATTGTTGGTGCGTGATATCCATAATCTATTAATCTTTTAGCGATATCTTCCTCTGAAATCCCTGTTTTAGATTTTATTGGTCTAAGATCAATTATGCATTCATGAGCAACATTTCCATTTTTGCCTTTATAGAGTACTTTGTAGTGATTAGACAATTTTTTTGATATGTAATTTGCATTTAAAATAGCTACTTCAGAAGCTCTCCTTAAACCTTCAGCTCCCATCATCTTAATATACATCCAGGAAATGGGTAATATACTTGCGCTACCCCATGGAGCAGCAGATACAGAACCCAAGCTTTTTTCAGATCTAGTTTTTTTAGTAATATAATGATTTGGTAAAAAATCTTTTAGATGTTTGGCACAAGCAATTGGACCCATGCCTGGTCCTCCTCCACCATGAGGAATACAAAAAGTTTTATGCAAATTAATATGACAAACATCTGGTCCAAATTTTCCAGGTTTTGCAATCCCAACTAAGGCGTTAAGATTTGCACCATCCATATAGACTTGACCACCTGCTTTATGAACGTAATCGCAAATTTCACTAATTTTTTCCTCAAAAACTCCATGTGTTGATGGGTAAGTTACCATTAAAGCAGCAAGATCTTTTGAATACTTATTAACCTTGTCTTTTAAATCTATTAAATCAACATTGCCTTCATCATCACAATTAATAACTACAACTTTCATTCCACACATTTGAGCACTTGCAGGATTTGTTCCGTGTGCTGACTCTGGTATTAAACATACGTTTCTATTTTTTTGATTATTGTTTAAATGAAACTTACGAATTGTCATTAATCCTGAATATTCGCCTTGAGCACCGGAATTTGGCTGGAGGGAAACTGCATCAAAACCTGTTATTTCCTTTAAATCATTGACCAAATCATTAAATAAAACCTTATACCCCTTCATTTGATCTTGGGGTACAAAGGGGTGAGGTAAAGAGAATTCTTTCCAAGTTACAGGAATAAGCTCAGCTGTAGCATTTAGCTTCATAGTACACGATCCGAGTGCAATCATAGATCTATTTAAAGCAATATCACAATCTTCTAATTTTTTTAGATAACGGAGCATTTCAGTTTCTGAATGATATTTATTAAAAATAGGATGAGTAAGGTAACTAGATGTTCTTAAAAGATTTTGCGGTAAATTAGTTAATTCAACTTTATCATTATTTTTAAAGGCTTTTTTAACTCCAAATATTTTTAATAAAGTGTTTACATGATCAACTCTTTTAACTTCATCAAACGCTACTGATAAGGTATTTTTATCCACAACTCTTAAATTGATTTTTTCAGACAACGCTTTATTGTTTATAGTATCTGTTTTTTCATTTGTTCGTATAGTAACTGTATCGAAAAAATTTTCTGAATGTAACTGATAGCCACTTGATTTTAAACCATCGGCAAATATTTTTGCAAGTTTGGATGTCCTATTAGCTATTTTTAAAATTCCCTCAGGTCCATGGTAAATTGCATAAGCAGCTGAAATAATTGCAAGCAGTGCTTGAGCAGTACAAATATTACTTGTAGCCTTATCTCGTCTAATATGTTGTTCTCTTGTTTGAAGTGATAATCTAAATGCTTTTTTTCCGTGTCTATCAACAGATACTCCAATAATTCTTCCTGGCATAGATCTTTTAAATTCTTCTTTAGTTGCAAAAAATGCAGCATGTGGACCACCGTATCCCATCGGTATCCCAAATCTTTGCGCACTACCAACAGCAATATCAGCTCCAAGCTCTGCTGGAGTTTTAAGTCTGGCTAAGGCCAGTAGATCACTTACCACAATTGCTTTACCTTCTTTTTTATGAATTAAGCTTATAGCTTCACTTGGGTCTTTTATTTCACCTAAAGTTCCAGGATAAGCTAAAACACCACAAATAATTTTGTCTTTAATATCTTTCAGAACTTTTTCTTCATCCCCAATTATTAACTCTATATTAAATGGTTCAACCCTTGTCTTAATTATATCTATTGTCTGTGGATTGCATGATGTTGATACAAATATCTTTTTTGAATTACTTTTATCTATTCTTTGGCATAAACCGACTGCTTCTGCAGCAGCCGTTCCTTCGTCTAGTAAAGAAGCATTTGCAATATCCATACCAGTTAGATCCATTATCATTTGTTGAAAATTAATAAGCATTTCTAATCTGCCTTGAGCTACCTCTGGTTGATAAGGAGTATAAGAAGTATACCAACCTGGATTCTCAAGTATATTTCTTAAAATCACATTTGGGGTAACAGTATTATAATAACCCATCCCAATAAAATTTCTAAAAACTTCATTTTTTTTTGATAAAATTTTTAATTTTTTAAGAGCATCGTTCTCTGACATAGGCTCTTCAATTTTAAGATTGTCTTTAATTAAAATATTTTTTGGCACAGTATTCTCAATTAAATTGTCGATAGATTTAGAAGATATTGCTTTTAACATATCTTTTTGTTCGTCTGAGCTTGGACCAATATGCCTACTAATAAATTCTTTTGAAGTATCGTCTATCATTTTAGTTTGGATTTTCCTTTATGAATTTTTCATAATCAGACTGACTCATCAAAGAATCTAATTCT
The DNA here is from genome assembly GCA_902587085.1 of uncultured Pelagibacteraceae bacterium. Lineage (GTDB taxonomy): Bacteria > Pseudomonadota > Alphaproteobacteria > Pelagibacterales > Pelagibacteraceae > Anoxypelagibacter. The sequence continues at coordinate 621 of CACIJX010000016.1, read as the reverse complement.
GATTTATCTTTAATTTTTATTTTAAAGAACCAACCTTCATTTTCTGGATCTTTATTTACATTAGATGGATCATCTATAATTGGTTGGTTTGTTTCTATTATTTCTCCAGAGACAGGGGTGTAAACATCGCTGGCAGCTTTTGTTGACTCTACAACTGCTGCTTTCTCTTCTTTGTTTAAGCCCTTTCCTTTTTCTGGGAGCTCAACAAAAACTATATCTCCAAGCATTTCAGTTGCGTGCTTACTAATACCAACTGTCGCTGATTCCCCATTTAACATAATCCATTCATGTTTTTTTGAATATTTTTTTTCACTCATTTTTCCTCCTATTTAACATAGCTTTTTTTATAAAATGGCAGCTTAGAAACTACTGCATCATACCTTTTACCCCTTACCTCTAAAAGAATTTTCTTATCAATATCAGAAAATTTACTTTTGATATATCCCATCGCAACAGGGCTGTTAACGCTTGGTCCAAATGTTCCACTAGTAATAATACCTATTTCCTCACCTGATGATGAAAATATTTTTGTGCCTTCTCGAGCTATGATTCTCCCAGCAGGTTTAATTCCGACCCTAATTTTTGAAACACCGTTTTGTAAATCATTTTTTATAATTTCCC
>CACIJX010000015.1 GCA_902587085.1 uncultured Pelagibacteraceae bacterium | reverse complement strand
TCTTTTTAAAGGATGTTGTTTAGCAATTCCTTCTGCAATTTTTGGATTACTTAAAATTTTACTTGCCATTTTAGAGTTGCTCATACTTGGTGCAATACAATTTACTCTTATATTTGGAGACAATTCTGCAGCCAAGGAAACAGTTAAACCTTCCAAAGAGGCTTTAACGGGTGAAATTATGCCATGATTTGGAAAACCTTGTTTCACAGCAACTGTTGAAAATAAAACAATTGATCCTTTATTTTTTTTTAAGTTTTGATTTAATTTTTTAACAATATCGTAAATTGGAAATAAATTTAATGAAAAGCATTTGAGAACGTCTTTTTTAGATATTAAATTTAAAGGCTTTAAATCAATTGATCCAATGCAATAAGCAATTCCCGAAACATCTAAACCAACTAAATCATTTTCTATTTTTTCCATAAAATTATCTTCTAATACATCTGCCACTGTGTAAGTGTAGCCAGTTTCATCAGATAATTTTTTAACCTCCTCCTCATTTTTTCCAATTAAATGGCATTCTAACGAGTGATCTTTAAGAAGTTTTGCTAAAGAACTTCCTACAGCTCCATTTGATCCGAATATTAATATTTTTTTTGCCATATTATTTCTCCTGAGAAATCTGTAATTTTTTTGCTACTGAAAAGCTTTGAAATGTTAGGTAAGTACCAGTGATAAATAATGCGTTCGCTACTATCATTGTGACATGCGAAATCTCAAAATATAAAAAAAGAAGAAAAGCAAAACCAAACATTAAATCCCAAACACCAAACAATAAGATATAAAGAGGCCACTTTGTATTTCCATTCAAGGATTTAAAATCTGAAATACGTCTTTTTATATATTCTGTCCCGACTGCTATAAGCATAAGTGGGATTATAAAAAAGAAGATCCAGATATAAATCGCAATACTGAAATTTTCTTGAACCCAAATTTTAGGGAACAAATCTGTTTCGTGGAGAAATGTCCAAAAAAGTAAATATCCAAATATATAATAAGACACTATTGCAACTAACTGTTTCATAATTAATTATGCTTCTTCCCCGGGATTTTGTTTGTCCATTCCTAACTTCTTACTGTATCTTAATGTTAAGAAAAATACTGATAAAGCCAATAAGAGTATTGCACCCCCTTGATAGATTAGATTTATCGAGGCACTATCCTTATCTTGTAAAATAATTAATCTAGCCAATGCAGTAATTGCAATTAATACAGGGTAAGTAATTCTGATTGTTTTGCTGGCCCAAAAAACTCCTATCATTCCTATAACCTCAATATAAATGAACATTAAAAGTAGATCAGCAAGCGTAACCCTCTTTACTTTATACATCTCATTAAGTTCGAAACCAAAAGCCAAAACTGTTCCCGCAAGAATGAAAACCACAGCTACTAGCTGGATATTTCTTATTATAGTGTTCATTGTCATAAAGTTTTTATATAGGCTAATTTTTTCTAAGCTCTTAGCTTTCTTGCCGCACCTAATATAAATCTCTCTACTTTTGACTTTTTGAAAGATTTATTTTCTTCAAAAGAAACTTTTTTTACAGAATATGCCTTGCTTTTACTTTGTCTCGATAGAATAGTAACATTTCCCTTATATAATTTAAGTTTGACAAATCCATTAACTTGATTTTTTTTAATATCAACAATTTTTTGTAATTTAAATCTAGCTTTAGAATACCAAAATCCATTATAAATAAGTTCCGCATATTTTGAAACAATCTCATCTTTTTGATGCATAGTTTTTTTATCTAAAGTAACAGATTCCATTGCTCTATGTGCAATCATTAAAAGTGTTCCGCCTGGTGTTTCATAAATTCCTCTCGATTTAATTCCAATAAATCTATTTTCAACAAGATCAACTCTTCCAATTCCATTTTTACCCGCAATCGAATTTAATTTTTGAAGAAGTTTTGCTGGCAATAATTTTTTTCTATTTACTGAAATTGGATCTCCTTTTTTAAATCCTATATTTACATAAGATGGTTTGTTAGGAGCCTTTTCTGGTGCAACTGTTCTTTGAAAAATATACTCTGGAGCTTGTTTTTTTGGATCCTCTAAAATCTTTCCTTCTGTAGAAGTATGATAAAGATTATCGTCTACGGAAAAAGGTGGAGCTCCTTTTTTATCTTTAGGAATTGGTATATCATTTTTTTTTGCATATTTTATTAAATCTGATCTAGATTTTAGTTTCCAGATTCTCCAAGGGGCAATAACTTTTATTTTTGGTCCAAAATAATAATAACCTAGTTCAAATCTCACTTGATCATTTCCTTTGCCGGTCGCGCCATGAGAAACTGCAAATGCTTTAAACTTTTTAGCAATAGCAATTTGTCTTTTTGCAATCAACGGTCTAGCAATTGAGGTACCTAATAGGTAAGAACCTTCATATATTGCATGTCCTCTAATCATTGGATAAACATAATCTTTAACAAAGGTATTTTTTAAGTCTTCAATAATTATGTTTTTTACACCAAGCTTTTTGGCATTTTTAATAATATTACCTTTGTTTATTTCCTGACCAATATTTGCTGTATAGGCTATAACTTCACAATTATAATTTTCCTGAAGCCACTTAAGAATAATAGAGGTATCTAAACCACCAGAATAAGCTAAAACAATTTTCTTTTTTTTTAAATTTTTAGGCACAACTTTTTCTTGCAGCGTTGTATGCTTTAGTAAAACCCATCATTGAATAAAGATCCTTAGTTTGACTTCCCTTATTTGTTTTTGCTGTAATAGATAATTTTGAAGCTTTTTTCATTGTTTTAATTAAATTAAATTCTTCTTCATTATCAATAAGCCAAGCGAAATTTCCCTGAGAAAAGAGTGAAAACTCATTTTTTCCAGTCTTTGCTGTAACAGATGCGTTTTTATATTCATATCCACTTGTAACACTTATTTCATTTTTTATATTTTCTGACTTTCTAAATGTTACAAACAACCTTGAGGGTTCCCTTTTTAGATTTTTAGGAGTTCTTTCTAATGGAATAGTTTGTGCAAAACAAATTTTACCTTTTCCATCTTTAAATGAAAAAGTTTCCCAGTCCTTAAACTTTCCTATACTTTTAGGTGCATCTGCCAAAGATATACTAAATAAAAAAAGTATAAAAATAACATTTACGACGAAAATTTTTTTAAACATTTTGAATCCGTTATTTAAATCTATACGAGTTTATTATCTTTTCAATATAAATTAAAAATTAATTTACAGAATACAATTCTTCAATATAACCCGCCCTTAAAAAATCACGAGAGCGATTGATTAGTTTGTAACCCCCCTCTTTTTCGATAAGGTCATATACAGTATGCTGATTACCTCCAACAGAGTTGTCATTTCTTGCTTCCTGATTAATTGAAAAAAAATAACTATTTTTTGCTGATATTATTTTTTTTATGTATTTTTGGGCTAATAAATTATCAATTTCTGGTAAAGCATCATGATTGTACCATAAAATATCACTTTGACTCTCATTATCAAAAATTTCCCAAAATGGGCAAAGACTTATTTGAGCAATTTCATTTTTTCTTTCTCCACTTAAGTGAACCTTATTCTCACCAATTGATGACATTAGAAAATAAGCTTGCAAAATAAGCACTGAGGGAAGATCGTAAATATTATAGTAATTTTTATTAAGTTTACTGAAATAGTAAGCTGAAAAACCAAGTCCAGCTCCAATTTCATTTACATATTTTAATTTATAATTTTTAGAGATTTGATCTAATTTTATACCAGCATAAAGCATCATAAAGTCTTTCATGCAATAAAAATTTTTTCCAGACTCAATTCCGAAAGTATAATTAGGAGATAAAAATGGTTTAATTTTATTACCCTGAAAGGTAAATATTTTTTCAATTAACTCTTCATAATCTAAATTTTCAGCTATCCAACCTCCCTGTTCAGGGTTATAAACTTTGATTTTTTTTCTGTACTCCCCTAATGATAATAATTTATCCAATAATTGATTTGCTTCTTTATTTCTTTCACTTGCTGAATTCGACAATTTACTGAAGCTAGCATAGTTAAGAAAACCATGTGATAATTTTGTTTTTCCTAATGATGATAAAAGCTTAAGGAATTCATCTTTATTATTTTTTGTGCAAAAATTATAAAGTTTTTTATGATCTTCATTTGATGTAATTTTGTTCCACATATCATTATTTTTAAAATTATTTCTCTCTTTTTCTAAATAATTTGCAAAAGCAAAAATTCTATCAATACCTTTATCTGACAAAATATTTTCATTAAAATTAAATTTGAAATTATCTTTCAAATATTGTTTAGATATATGAATATCGTGCAATGTTTTTTTATCTTGTAGTATTTTAATTTTAGCTTTTCTTAGTTTAATTTTAATTTTTTTGAGATCAAACATCTTTAAGGTGCTGGGTTAGGGTTTTTTTCGTGTATTAAATTAATCTCATTTATTATATTTTCGTCTAATTCTAATTTTATACTATCTATATTTTCTTTAAGCTGTTCCATTCTTGTTGCACCAATAATATTACTTGTTAGAAAATCTCTTGAATTTACAAAAGCCAAAGATAATTGAGTAAAAGAAATATTATATTTTTTAGCTATTTTAAAATAGCTTTCAACAGCTTCATAGGTTCTTTGATTATGATATCTTGGATAATTTTCATAAAATAAATCTAACCTTGATTTTTTTGGTATTTTATTATTTCTATATTTTCCAGTTAAGTAACCAATTCCAAGTGGTGAATAAGCTAATAAGCCAGCATTTTCCCTAATAGAAATTTCTGACATTCCTATTTCGTATGTTCTGTTAATTAAACTATAAGGATTTTGTACAGATACTACCCTTGGTAATTTTTCTTGCTCGGCAACTTCTAAAAATTTTGAAAACCCCCAAGGTGTTTCATTTGAAAGGCCTAGGTATCTAATTTTTCCTTGGCTGACAAATTTTTTAAAAGTCTTTAATATATTTTCAAAACTATTCCATTTTTTCTCATTAATGTCATGTTCATAATCTAAATCTCCGAAGTAATTAGTATTTCTCTCAGGCCAATGAAGTTGGTATAAATCTATATAATCTGTCCTTAATCTTTTTAAGCTATTATTAAGAGCTTTTTCTAAACTTTCTGGAGAGAACTGTTCCCCGCCTCCTCTTATCCACCTTAAACCTGGTCCAGCTATTTTTGTCGCTAAAATAATTTTTTTTCTATTTTTTCTTTTTTTAAACCAGTTACCAATAATTTCTTCAGTTTTCCCATAGGTTTTCTCTTTTGGCGGAATAGCATATAACTCAGCAGTATCAAAAAAATTTATACCTTTTTCGTAAGCGTAATCCATTTGTTCGAAGCCTTCTTCCTGGGAGTTTTGCTCTCCATAAGTCATCGTTCCTAAGCAAATGAGGCTTACATCTAAATTTGTTTTTCCTAATTTTTTAAATTTCATAAAAATGTGATATTTTTAGGCGATATATGTAGCATTGAAAACAGAAAAAAAATCATTATATTTTAGTTATGGAGTTTAATAAGCAAAATATAAGAGCTAAATCGACTACAACAGATACAGCTATAATTGATGAAGGTTTAAGAAGTTATATGCTTAAAGTTTATAATTATATGGCTTCTGGTGTATTTCTTACAGGAGTAGTTTCTTTATTACTATTTAGATTATCTGGTGGTTACGATATTCAAGTAACCTCATCGGGAATTTCTGGGCTAACAAGTATTGGGCAAATGTTGTTTGCATCTCCCTTAATGTGGATTGTGATGTTAGCTCCTTTAGGAATAGTTATTTATATGAGTTTTGGAATTCGAAAAATGAGTGCTGCGAAAGCACAAACAACATTTTGGATTTTTGCAGCATTGATGGGTGCATCTTTAGCTTCGATATTCTTAGTTTATACTGGAGCTAGTATAACAAGAGTATTTTTTATAACTGCCGGAACTTTTGGAGCAATGAGTATTTACGGTTACACAACAAAAAGAGATCTAACAAAATTAGGATCATTTCTAATGATGGGTTTAATTGGAATTATTATTGCGTCGATAGTAAATATCTTTATGAAATCAACTATGATGTATTTTGTAATATCTATTATTGGTGTTTTAATTTTTGTAGGACTTACAGCATATGATACACAAAAGATAAAAAATATGTATTTTGCTGGTGATGATAGCGAAGTTTCTGGCAAAAAAGCTGTTATGGGAGCGTTAACACTTTATCTTGATTTTATTAACCTTTTCATAATGCTTTTAAGACTATTCGGTCAAAGAAGATAATTATTTTTTAATTAATTTTAATTTTGTCCATTCAACTTTGTTGACTATCTTATCTATACTTTCTGATCTAGTTATCAAATTTCCATGTTTATCTAGAACGTAAAATCTTTCATTTTTATTTTTAGGTTTTAAATTTTTAGATATTCTATAAATCGGATTTTCCGACGCTCCTTGATAAATATCAAAAGATATTTCTTTTTTGTTTATTGAAAGTCCATAATCTTTCCAATCTCCCGATGAGACTTTTCTCGCATAAAGATTCAAAATACACTGTAGTTCTTTTTTAATAAAAAAAATTTCTTTGTTTTGATTGGTATTATTTACTATTAATTTCAATTTATTCTTCATTTTTTTTATATTTCTTTAATAATGGTACTTGAAAAAGAGTAAATATAAAAGTTAAAGGTAATATTCCCCATACTTTAAAATTAACCCAAATTTCTTCAGATTGTGTTCTCCAAACAATTTCATTTAGAATAGCTAAAAAAATAAAAAAACCTGACCACCTATAAGTAAGTTTGTCCCAACCATTTTCTTCTAACAATAATGAACCTTTGAAAAAAATTTTTAGGAGGTTTTTATTTAGCAATATTCTCGCTCCCAACAAACCCACTGCAAATATTAGATTTATAACCGTCGGTTTTAAATAAATAAATATCGGATTTTTAAAAAAAATCGTTAAACCCCCAAAAACACATATAAGTAAACATCCTATTAAAGGAAGGTAGGGTATTTTTTTTTCTAATACATATAAAATAATAACTGCCAATAATGTAGCAATTACTAATGCGGGTATAGCCTCAATTAAATTTTTGTCACTCCTGTAATAAATTATAAAAAAAATAAACAAAGGACCAAAATCGGCAATAAACTTAACTAAAGATTTGTTCACAGTTAAAAGTTATCACAAAAAAAAAATAATTAATATGTTTTAATGATTTTGCAAATAGTGTTAATATTAATTAATGATTTCAAAAAAAGCTAAATTTTCAATTGGAGATATTGTAAAACATAGGCATTTCAATTTTAGGGGCGTAATTTATGATGTAGATTTTGAATTTAATAATTCTGAAGAATGGTATGATTCGATACCCAAAGATGTTAGACCTAAGAAAGACCAACCTTTTTATCATTTACTTGCTGAAAATAATGAAATTACATATGAAGCTTATGTTTCTGAACAAAATTTAATAACAGATGGATCTGGAGACCCAATTAGACACCCATTGGTTAATGAGGTCTTTTCTGAAAAAAGAGGTTCTGTATATTATAAACCATCAAATTGAAGATAATTTTCATCTGTTGCCACAAATTTAACAAATTTAATACAAAACTCTGGCTAAAATCATAGTCAATATAGTTGTGTTAGTGTCTAGTTGGAAATTCACTATACTTCCTTTATCTCCCTCTCAATTTTCAACTAGGCCTACAAAATATCCCATTCAAAGATAACCAAAAATAAGTTAAATGATGGAATGTTTAAATATTTAAATCCCAGCTATATTTTTACTATAACTGGTAAGATATTAAATGTACTTAAGTTTATCGTAACACCAATAATAATAATTGGAGTTATATTTTCAGTATTCGTCTCGCCAATTGATTATATACAAGGAGATGCAGTAAGAATAATGTACATACATGTTCCATCAGCATGGATTTCATTAATTTGTTTTGCAGCTATTAGTTTTTTAGCAATTCTAAATTTTTTATTTAAAATCAAAAGTGCTACTCTGTTTTATAAAAGTTTAGCACCTATTGGCCTAACCTTTTGTTTTATTGCTATTTTTACAGGTGCACTTTGGGGCCAACCTACCTGGGGTACTTGGTGGGCTTGGGATGCAAGGTTGACATCTATGTTAATACTTTCGTTTTTTTATATTATTTTTATATGTGGTTATAAGTTAACTTCAAATTCAGAGAGAAGCGCAAAAATTTGTTCATTCATATCTGTTTTGGGATTAATTAATTTGATAATTATTAAATATTCAGTTAGCTGGTGGCCTACGCTTCATCAACCATCTAGCATAAGTTTATTTAGGGAGAGCACAGTACATTTATCAATGTTAATACCTCTGATCATTATGTTATTTGCACTTTTATTGTATTCTGCGCTAATTTTTCTAATGAAATACAGAATAGAAACTATTAGAGTGAAGAAAAAAAGCTTAAAAGACTAATGATAATAGATATCTTAAATTTAAACGGTCATGGAGTATTTGTATGGCCATCTTTCATATTCCCGCTATTAGTTTGCTATATTTTGTTTTTGAGGACAAAAAAAACTTTAAGTAAACTTGAAAAAGAAAACATCAAAGAGATTAAAATTCTTTCGCAACAAAAATTTGAGCATATTAAAAAGCAAAAAATCTCACTTTTAAACTCAAAAACCTAATTTAGCATTGTTGAAATGCTCAACCCAAAGGCAAAAATTAGATTGTCGATTTTAGTAGGGGCCATTTTATTTAGTGCTATTTCAATTTTTTTAATTTTTAAAACACTAGAAGATAATATTATTTATTTTTACTCGCCATCTGAGATCAAGCAAATTAATGACATAGACACAAATAAAAGTATCAGAGTAGGTGGTATGGTAAAAGATGGGTCAATACAGACAAAAAAAGATGAAATTAAATTTATTGTTACTGACTTTAAAAATGAGATAATCGTTACTTTTAGCGGAACTGTACCAGCACTTTTCGCAGAAGGAAAAGGAGTAGTTGCTGAAGGAAAATTACAAGATAAAGAATTTTTTCTAGCTAAAAGAATTTTAGCAAAACACGATGAAAATTATATGCCTCCGGAAATAAATAAAAACTTGGAGCAAAATGCTAAGTAATTTTGGGATAACTTTTTTAAGTATTACTTTTTTAACCTCGTTTCTTTTAATTTATTTATCTTTTAACGAGTTAAAAACTGCAAACAACAAAATTCCAAAAAAAATTTATAATTTTTCATCATTACAATTAATTTTCACAATTTTAAGTTTTTTAACCTTACTTGCTGGTTTTGTAGTTTCTGATTTTTCAATGTCTAATGTTTTTGAAAATTCGCATAGTACAAAACCATTACTTTACAAAATTTCTGGAACCTGGGGCAGTCATGAGGGTAGCTTGCTACTGTGGATAAACATATTGGTACTATTTTCCTTTTTATTTCTATTTTACAGCAATAATAACAATAAAAAATTTCAACTATATACAATAATTTTCCAAAATTTTCTCATAGGAACTTTTTTAATTTTTTTGCTTTTTAATTCAAATCCATTTTCTTTATTATTTCCAGTTCCTAACGAAGGTTTAGGTTTAAATCCAATTTTACAAGATCCTGCGTTAGCTATACATCCTCCATTGCTTTATATTGGTTTTGTTGGATCATCAATTTATTTTTCAGCTGCTCTAGCTGCGCTAATAAGTAAAGTTGAAACAAAATTATTTGCCAGAGTCATTAAGCCCTGGGTATCATTATCATGGTTTTTTCAAACTCTTGGGATACTCGTTGGATCAGTTTGGGCATATTATGAATTGGGTTGGGGAGGATTTTGGTTTTGGGATCCTGTTGAAAATTCATCTTTAATGCCTTGGTTGTTAATGACCGCATTGTTTCATTCTGTTTTAGTTTTAGAGAGAAGATTAGGATTATATTCATGGGTAATTATTCTAAGTATTTTAACTTTTACAATGAGTGTGGTTGGAACTTTTCTTGTAAGGTCAGGTATTTTAAATTCAGTTCATACTTTTGCCAATGATCCTTCAAGAGGATTGTTCATTTTAACTTTTCTAATTTTAATGGTCTTTTCCTCGATTTTTATTTTTTTTAAGTATTCTACTACTGAAAAGAATACTTTTAAATTCCTATCTAAAGAATTTTTTATTTTAATAAATAATTGGTTTATGGTTTTCTTTTTACTTGTCGTATTAATTGGGACTATGTATCCAATATTTTTAGATACATTATTTGGTACTAAAATTTCCGTTGGCCCACCTTACTATAATTTTGTTTTGGCACCTTTTTTGATACCTTTACTTTTTCTAATGACATCTGGACCTAAATTTAATTGGATTTCTTCTGAGTCAAAGAAGATTTTTGATTTAGTTTTCTTTATTTCATTATTTATATTTTTAGCAATTCTTTTTATCGTAAAAGAGAAAAATTTAATTGTTAATTTGACTTTAATATTCTCAATTTATTTAACAATACAAAGTCTTAATGATTTCTATAAAGCATTTAAAAATAAAAGCATAAATTTATCAAGAGTAATTTCACATTTTGGTTTTGGTCTTCTCATTTTTTTTATATCAATCAATCACATATTATCTATCGAAAAAAATTTTAATTTAAAAGTTGGAGATGAAAAAAACTTATCAAAATTTCTTATAAAATTCGAGAATATTGAGTCGTACAAAATTGATAACTATCAAACTATTATAGGCGATTTTCAAATTTTAAATAAAAAAAATTTAATAAAAAAGAATTTAAAACCAGAAATAAGAATTTATGATCAGCCAAAAACTATGACTTACGAAGCTTCTATAGATTCAAATTTTTTTTCTGATACCTACCTAACAATGAGCAATGTTTCTGACAGTGAACTTTTTAACATTAAACTTCAAATAAAACCATTTATGAATTTTATATGGTTATCTGTTTTTATTCTATCATTAGGTGGGGTATTAAATATTTTTAAAAGAATTAAAAAAGTATGAAAAAGAATAAATTAATAATTATATATGCAGTTTTAATATTTATTTTTTTAATTTTATATCTGAGTTTAGATAATAAAAAAATTTATAATACAGAAGATTTAGTTGGTAAAAAAATGAATGAGGTTGATTTACTTTATTTTGAAAGTGAGGGCACCTTTAACACTAGAGAAATTTTTAAAAATAAATTTGTTTTATTTAACTTTTGGGCATCTTGGTGCGCTCCTTGTAGAAAAGAGCATAAGAATCTTATTCGTTTGAGTAAAAATAAAAATCTTGAAATTATTGGAGTAAACTTTAAAGATAGTCCACAAAGTGCAAAAAAGTTTTTAGAAGAATTGGGAAACCCATTTTCTATTCTAGCAAAAGATCCAGATGGAAAACAATCTATTAATTTTGGAATTTACGGAATTCCTGAAACTATCTTAATTGATAAAGACTCTAATATTGTTAAAAAATATGTTGGACCATTAAATTTGAAAGACGTTAATGAAATAAGATCAATAGTTGAAAAATGAAAAAAATATTTTTAATCTCAACATTCTTTTTTGTTTTGGTCAATTCTGTTTATGCCGAGGTAGATTTAAGAGATAAAATTTTGAAAAATTTGAGGTGTTTAGTTTGCCAGGGTCAAACAATGTCAGATTCTAATTCGGATTTTGCCCAGACTATAAAAAGTGTTGTTGATGATAAAATTGGTCATGGATTTAAAGAAGATGAAATTTATAAATTCCTTTCAGATAAATACGGTGATTGGATATTATTTAATCCCCCATTGAAAAAAGAAAATTATTTACTATGGTTTCTACCTTATTTTTTATTTATTATTGGAGGTATAGTTATTTATTATTTGTCGAAAAAAACCCAAATAAAGAGGAAATAAAAACTATATACTTTCTTAAATTTAAATTGTATTTTTAAAAAATGTGTAAAAAACTTTTCGTAATTAAAATAATAATAAGTTTGTTTCTATTTAGTCAAGCTTTTGCAAAAGAAAATAGATCAGGCATTAATGTTTATACAGGAATGTTTGATTTTAGTGACGATGGCAAAAGAGCAAGTTTCTATGGCATTGAGCATCAAAATGAAAATTTATATAGAGAGACTTTTTTTGGAAATATTTCACCTGTTACAGGCGGACTAATAACTGCTGACAAAGCTACATATGTTTATACAGGCGTAGAAGCAAACTATGATTTAGGACTATTAAATATTACTCCAAGTTTTACACCTGGATTATATAGACAGGGAGATGGAAAAGATTTAGGTCACCCAATAGAATTTAAAAGTGAGGTACAGTTATCACTCGATTTAGGAGATACTACGAATTTGGGGATGTCATATAATCACGTATCTAACGCTAGCCTTGGAAAGAAAAACCCTGGGGCAAATAGTTACTTGTTTAACTTCCTTAAAAAATTTTAAATTCATAATCTAATGAATCTTAAAGATTGTCATAATTTTAGTGACTTTAGAAAATTGGCCAAAAAAAAATTACCTTCCCCAATTTTTCACTATATTGATGGTGCAGCAGACGATGAAGTAACTTACAAAAGAAATACCAATGCTTTCAATGATGTTGATTTAGTTCCAAATGTTTTAAGAGGTGTTGAAAATGTTGATTTATCAACTACTATTTTTGGAAAAAAATTAGATTTACCTTTTTATTGTTCTCCTACTGCACTACAGAGGCTGTTTCATTATCAAGGTGAAAGAGCAGTCGGTAAAGCAGCTAAAAAATTTAATACTATGTTTGGTGTTTCTTCGCTCGCAACAGTAAGTGTGGAGGAAATTTCATCTCTAGTTGACACTCCAAAATTATTTCAATTTTATTATCACAAAGACAAAGGACTTAATAATGCTATTCTTGAAAGAGTAAAATCTGCAAAATTTGATGTGATGGCATTGACTGTTGATACAATAACAGGAGGCAATAGAGAAAGAGATCTAAGAACTGGCTTTACATCTCCTCCAAAGCTAACATTAGCAAGTTTATTTAGTTTTGCGACTAAACCTATGTGGGGCATTAACTATGTTACTAGAGGTAAGTTTGAACTTCCCCATCTTCAAGATCATGTACAGGAAGGAACAAGTACAGCAACCTCTATTGGAAATTATTTTACAAAAATGTTAGATCAATCAATGAATTGGAAAGATGCTGAAAATCTTTGTTCAAAATGGGGAGGACACTTTGCGCTTAAGGGAATTATGAGTGTAGAGGACGCAAAGAGAGCAGTTGATATTGGTTGTACTGGAATAATGGTTTCAAATCATGGCGGAAGACAACTTGATGGATCCAGAGCACCGTTTGACCAATTGGCAGAAATAGTCGATGCTGTTGGAGATAAAATTGATGTTATTTGTGAAGGTGGTATGCAAAGAGGCACGCATATGCTCAAAGCATTATCGCTTGGAGCGAAAGCATGTGCAGGGGGTAGACTTTATCTTTATGCATTGGCTGCTGCAGGACAAGAAGGTGTTGAAAGAGCTTTAAACCAATATCGTTTAGAACTAGAGAGAGATATGAAACTTATGGGTTGCACAAAAATAAGTGACCTTAATAGAAATAATCTAAGATTTCGAAATATATGAATTTAAATAATTGTCTTAACTTCAATGATTTTAGAAAATTAGCAAAAAAAAAACTACCAGCTCCAATATTTCATTACATTGACGGTGGATCAGATGATGAGTCAACCTTAAAAAGGAATACTGAAGCTTTTTCAAAATGTGATTTAGTACCAAGTATATTAGCAAATGTTGGTGAGCCTAATTTGTCAACAAAAGTATTTGGACAAACAATTAAAATGCCGCTTTTTTTATCACCTACTGCCATGCAAAGGCTTTATCATCACGATGGAGATAAAGCGAGTGCTAAGGCAGCAGAAAAATTTGGAACATTTTACAGCATGTCAACAATGGCAACTACATCAATAGAAGAAATTTCAAATATTTCGGGGGGACCAAAAATGTTTCAACTTTACATTCACAAAGATAGAGAGCTGACTGATAATCTAATTGATCGTTGTAAAAGATCTGGATTTAAAGCTATGTCACTGACAGTCGACACGGTTGTTGCTGGTAATCGTGAGAGAGATCACAGATGGGGATTTACCACTCCACCAAAGCTTAACCTAAAAAGTTTACTTAGCTTTGCACTACATCCTATATGGTCAGTAAATTATTTGACCCATGAAAAATTTCAATTAGCAAATGTTTCCCACTTCACAAAAAATGGTAGCAGTATAGCTAAAGGTGTGATGGAATATATTAATGAACAATATGATCCAGGAATGAACTGGAAGGATGCAGAGTATTGTATAAAGAGGTGGGGAGGGCCTTTTGCAATAAAAGGGGTGATGTCAGTAGAAGATGCAAAACGAGCTGTAGATATTGGGGCCTCAGCCATAATGCTATCCAACCATGGTGGAAGACAATTGGATGGTTCAAGATCACCTTTTGATCAGTTGCCTGCAATAGCCGATGCAGTAGGAGGA
>CACIJX010000014.1 GCA_902587085.1 uncultured Pelagibacteraceae bacterium | reverse complement strand
TAAAATTGAGTATTTATCTGCTATTGAGGAGGAAAAATATACTATTGCGCAAGCTAATTCTCCAATTAATAACCAGGGAAATTTTTTAGAAGAACTTGTTTCTTGTAGAAAAGGTTTGAATTTTATTTTGTCTAGAAGAGAAAATATAGATTATATTGACGTTTCACCAAAGCAACTTGTGTCAGTTGCTGCATCCTTAATCCCTTTTTTAGAAAATGATGATGCAAACAGGGCATTAATGGGATCAAATATGATGAGACAAGCCGTACCTTTGCTAAAACCTGAGTCGCCTTTAGTTGGCACAGGAATCGAGGGTGATGTTGCATTAGACTCTGGAGTTACAATTGTAGCAAAAAGAAATGGAGTAGTTGATAAAATTGATGGCAAAAGAATAGTAGTTAAAGCAACGGAAGAAAAAGATTTATCTAAATCAGGGGTGGATATATATAATTTGCTAAAATTTCAAAGATCAAATCAAAATACATGTATAAACCAAAAACCATTAGTTAAGGTTGGTGATATAATAAAAAAAGGAGATATCATAGCTGATGGACCAGCGACAAAACTTGGAGAATTGGCTCTTGGAAAGAATGTAACAGTAGCATTTATGCCTTGGCAAGGCTATAACTTTGAAGACTCGATTTTAATATCTGAAAGATGTGTTACTGACGACGTATTTACATCTATTCATATAGAGGAACACGAGTTGATGGCACGTGATACAAAATTAGGGACTGAAGAAATAACTAGAGATATACCAAATGTTAGTGAAGAAAGTCTTAGAAATTTAGATGAGTCAGGAGTCGTATATATAGGAGCTGAGGTAAATCCTGGAGATATTCTTGTTGGAAAAGTTACTCCCAAAGGGGAAACAGCATCAAGCCCAGAAGAAAAACTTCTTAGATCAATTTTTGGGGAAAAAGCAACAGACGTAAGAGACAGTTCTTTAAAATTACCACCAGGTAGTAGCGGAATTGTAGTTGATGTTAGGGTTTTTAATAGACATGGAATTGAAAAAGACGAGAGAACTATCGCAATAGAAAGATCAGAAATCGAGTCTGTCCAGGAAGATAAGCAAGTCGAAGAAGAAATTTTAGAAAGAAATATTAAATTAAGATTGGACGATCTTTTAAACAAGCAACAAATTACAAAAAGTTACAAGAAACTTGCAGCAGGATCATCTTTAGATAAAGAGGCTTTAAATTCATTGAATATTAAAGAATATTGGAAATTAGAATTTAAAGAGGAACAAATTCAAAATAAAGCTTTACAATTAAAAGATCAATTTGATAGTGCCCAGAAAGATATCCAACTAAGGTTTGAAGATAAAGTTTTAAAAATTAAACAAGGAGATGACTTATTACCTACAGTAATGAAAGTCGTTAAAGTATTTGTTGCCGTTAAAAGAAGATTAATGCCAGGTGATAAAATGGCAGGTAGACACGGTAATAAGGGAGTAATTAGTAAAATCGTTCCAATAGAAGATATGCCCTACATGGAAACCGGAAAACCAGTAGACATCGTTTTAAACCCTCTTGGCGTACCAAGTAGAATGAATGTTGGCCAAATTTTAGAAACTCACTTAGGGTGGTCATGTTCAGAGTTAGGTGAAAAAGTAAGAAAAATTTCTAATGAATATTTTAAAAACAAAAATAATACAGATCTTGATAAAACTTTAGAGAGCATTTATGGAAAAAAAGTTTATGGAGAAGTTATAAACAAATTAGACAAAAAAGAATTGAAAGAATTGTGTGTAAATCTTTCAAACGGCGTACCTATTTCTACCCCAGTTTTTGATGGAGCATCTACAGACGATATTACAAATATGTTAGAATTAGCAAATTTACCAAATACCGGTCAAACAAATTTATGGGATGGAAGAACAGGTGAAAAATTCGATAGACCAGTAACTGTAGGAATAATTTATATGCTTAAACTGCATCACCTTGTTGAGGACAAAATTCACGCCAGATCTACTGGCCCTTACAGTTTGGTTACACAACAACCTCTAGGAGGAAAAGCTCAATTAGGTGGACAAAGATTTGGCGAAATGGAAGTCTGGGCTTTAGAAGCATATGGAGCATCGTATACTTTACAAGAAATATTAACTGTTAAATCGGATGATGTTGCTGGAAGAACAAAAGTTTATGAAACCATTGTTAAAGGAGATGAAAATTTTGAGTCTGGTATACCGGAGTCATTCAATGTTTTAATTAAGGAAATTAGAGCCTTAGGTCTAAATATAGAGTTAAATTAAAAAACAAAGAATACGTTAAGTGAAAAGAATTTTAATCATATAAAAATAACATTAGCTAGCCCAGAAAAAATAAAATCTTGGTCTTTTGGTGAAATTAAAAAACCCGAGACGATAAATTATAGAACGTTTAGGCCTGAAAAAGATGGACTATTTTGCGCGAGAATATTTGGTCCAGTAAAGGATTACGAATGTTTGTGTGGAAAATATAAAAGAATGAAATTTAGAGGAATAGTATGTGAAAAATGCGGAGTAGAAGTCACTAAGTCTAATGTAAGAAGGGAAAGAATGGGACATATAACGCTATCCTCACCCGTAGCACATATTTGGTTTTTGAAGTCTTTACCAAGCAGAATATCTTTAGCCATTGATATGAAATTAAAAGATGTAGAAAAAGTTTTATATTTTGAGAGCTTCATTGTAATTGAACCAGGATTAACTGAATTAAAAAAAGGTCAATTACTAAATGAGGAAGAATACATAAAAGCCCAAGAAAAATATGGTGAGGATGGATTTACTGCTGGTATCGGCGCAGAAGCTGTAAGGGAAATTTTAATAAATGTTGATTTAACTAAAGAGAGAGAGAAATTAAGAAGTTCTTTAAAGGAAACTAAATCCAAAGTTACTGAGGAAAGGACTTTAAAAAGATTGAAGTTATTAGACTCATTCATAGAGTCCGGAAATAAACCTGAGTGGATGATATTAACCACTATACCAGTTATACCACCTGAATTAAGACCGCTTGTTCCTTTAGATGGTGGTAGATTTGCAACGTCAGATTTAAACGATCTTTATAGAAGGGTTATAAATAGAAATAATAGATTAAAAAGATTACTTGATCTTAAGGCTCCAGAAATAATTGTAAGAAACGAAAAAAGAATGTTGCAAGAGTCAGTAGATGCATTATTTGATAATGGAAGAAGAGGAAGGGTAATCACAGGTACCGGAAAGCGGCCATTAAAATCTTTAGCAGAAATGTTAAAAGGAAAACAGGGAAGATTTAGACAAAATTTATTAGGAAAAAGAGTAGATTATTCTGGAAGATCAGTAATAGTAGTTGGGCCCGAATTAAAACTACATCAATGTGGATTGCCAAAAAAAATGGCACTAGAACTTTTTAAACCATTTCTATACGCAAGACTGGCGAAATTAGGTTTAGCAACTACCATAAAACAAGCAAAAAGAATGGTAGAAAAACAGCGAAGTGAGGTTTGGGACTCTTTAGAATTTATAATTAGAGAACATCCTGTGATACTAAATAGAGCACCGACCCTACACAGATTAGGTGTTCAGGCTTTTGAGGCAAAATTAATAGAAGGTAATGCAATTGAATTACATCCATTAGTTTGTGCAGCATTCAATGCAGATTTTGACGGTGATCAAATGGCTGTACATATACCTTTAAGTTTAGAGGCACAATTAGAAGCTCGAGCTCTGATGATGTCCACAAATAATATTTTAAGCCCATCAAATGGTAAACCAATTATTGTACCTAGCCAAGATATTGTATTAGGAATTTATTACTTATCACAATCAAAAAATACTGAAAAAGATAAACCAAAAGGTATTTTTCTAAACGTACATGAGATTGAAAATGCACTAGAGAAAAGTTTAATAAGTTTGCATTCAAAAATTATTTCACAGTTTGAAACAGTTGATGAAAATGGGAAAAAAATTATAGAAAAACATGCTACTACTGCTGGAAGATTTTTACTTGCTGAAACATTACCAAAAAATTATAAAATTAAATTCTCTCTTATTGATAAACTTCTGAATAAAAAAGCCGTATCAGAAATGATTGATATTGTTTTTAGATATTGTGGCCAAAAACAAACAGTTATATTTTGTGATAGGTTAAAAGATTTAGGTTTCAAACATGCCTTTAAAGCAGGAATATCATTTGGAAAAAATGATTTAATAATTCCAAAAACCAAGGAAAAGCTCGTTAATAAAACAAAAAAACAAATCGAAGAATATGAAAAACAATATCAAGACGGCTTAATAACAAGAGGCGAAAAATATAATAAAGTCGTAGATGTATGGTCTAAATGTACAGATTCTATAGCAAATGAAATGATGAAAGAAATTTCATCAGCAGAAAAACAATATGAAGATGGAAGAATTGAAACTAATTCAGTTTTTATGATGGCGGACTCAGGTGCAAGAGGCTCTCCTGCTCAAATGAAACAATTAGCCGGGATGAGAGGTCTTATAGCAAAACCTTCAGGCGAAATTATTGAAACTCCAATCGTATCAAACTTCAAAGAGGGATTAACAGTTTTGGAATATTTTAATTCTACTCATGGAGCAAGAAAAGGATTAGCTGATACAGCATTAAAAACTGCCAATTCTGGATACTTGACTAGAAGATTGTGTGATGTTGCACAAGATCTTCAAGTAACAATAAATGATTGTAACGCAAAATCCTCAATAACCCTAAGCGAAATAATTGAAGGTGGAAACGTTCTAGTTAGTCTTTCAGAAAGAGTTTTAGGAAGAGTGCCAGCACACGATGTAAAACATCCTATTACAGGAGAGATCATCATTAAAAAGAAAAAATTAATAGAAGAAGCAGATTGTGAACTAATAGATTCTGCTGGAGTTAAATCAATCAACGTTTATTCAGTTATAACTTGCGAATCAAGAAAAGGTGTTTGTCAAACTTGTTACGGAAGAGATCTTGCAAGAGGTAAACTAGTAAGTATAGGTGAAGCAATTGGAATGATCGCAGCACAATCAATTGGTGAACCAGGAACACAATTAACAATGAGAACTTTCCATGTTGGCGGAACAGCTCAAATTAAAGAGGAGTCGGCCGTTATTTCAGCTACATCAGGAATATTAAAAATAAATAATAAAAATTTAATTAAAGACTCAAAAAATAACACAATTGTTATGGGAAGAAATACTCAATTATCCGTAGAAGATGATAACGGGAGACAATTGGCACTGTATAAAATTCCTTATGGATCAAAACTCTATCATCAACACGACTCAAAAGTAGACAAAGGGAATAAGATTTGTGAATGGGACCCCTACACACTTCCAGTTATAGCAGAGACAAGTGGTGTTGCTAACTATATGGATTTGGTTGAAGGAGCATCTTTAGCAGAAACTCTTGACGATGCTACAGGGATATCTGTTAAGTCAGTTTTAGATTGGAGATCACAATCAAAAAATTCTGATTTAAAACCAAGAATAACTCTTAGAGATTCAAATGGTGAAGTTATAAAAAAGGCAGATGGAAACGAAGCTAGATACTATCTTGTTCCAGACTCTATTTTATCAGTTCAAGATGGACAAAAAATTTCTGCTGGTGATGTTCTAGCCAGATTACCTAAAGAAACATCAAAAACAAAAGATATAACCGGTGGTTTGCCAAGAGTCGCAGAATTATTTGAAGCAAGACGACCAAAAGATAGTGCGATAATTGCTGAAAATGATGGAACAATCCAATTTGGAAAAGAAGTTAGAGGTAAACAAAAAATTTCAATTATTTCAACAGATGGAGCTACTTCAAATTATCTTATACCAAAAGGTAAACATATTAATTTTAATCAGGGGGAAAAAATTAAAAAAGGAGAATACTTATTGGATGGAAGTCCTGCACCTCACGATATATTAAGAATTTTAGGTGTAGAAGCTTTAACTGAATATTTTGTTAGCGAAGTTCAGGAAGTTTACAGAATGCAAGGAGTAGTAATAAATGACAAACATATCGAAACTATAGTGAGACAAATGTTGAAAAAAATTGAAATTAAACAGGCAGGAGATTCAAAATTTTTATCAGGTGAGTTAATTGATAAAATTCAACTTGAGGAAATTAATAAAAATCTTAAAAAGGAAAATAAAAAACCTGCATCTGGTGATAGAGTTCTGTTAGGAATTACTAAAGCATCATTACAAACTAATTCATTTATATCTGCCGCATCATTCCAAGAAACTACAAGAGTTTTGACCGACTCTGCTATCAAAGGTAAAATTGATAGTTTAGACGGTTTGAAAGAAAACGTTATAGTTGGAAGATTAATACCTGCTGGGACTGGATTTACGAAAAATGTCCTTAATAAGCTTGCTCAAGAGCAAGATAAATTAAGAATAGAGCAATTAGAAAAACAGCAACTTGAAAACCAGCAAACCGAAGCTAAATCTTAAATTTAACGCTAAATTTATTAGCTTTTTTGTTCTAATACTTATTGACTTTTTATTCTTCAATGCTAGTTTAGCGCAATTTTGATGGTTAAAAGTAAGGTTGATACTGACCTTAAACAATAACTAAAAATTCAAAACCTAACCTAACTTTTTCTAATCAAAATTAATTATTATGCCGACTATTAGTCAATTGTTGAGAAAACCAAGAGTCAGACCTATCGCTAGGAATAAAGTTCCTGCGCTAGAGAAACAACCTATTAAAAGAGGTGTTTGCATTAAAGTCTATACTACCACACCAAAAAAACCTAATTCAGCCTTAAGAAAAGTAGCAAGAGTAAGATTATCAAATGGTTATGAAGTTACTGCCTACATTCCAGGAGAAGGTCATAATTTACAAGAGCACTCAGTAGTTTTAATAAGAGGAGGACGTGTCAAAGATTTACCTGGGGTAAGATATCATATTCTTCGAGGAAATTTAGATGCTCAGGGTGTTACTGCAAGAAAAAAAAGACGTTCCTTATATGGAGCAAAAAAACCAAAGTAGATTATGTCTAGAAAAAGAAGAGCTCCAAGAAGAAAAAATTATCCGGATCCAAAATACGGATCTGAATTAGTTTCAAAATTCATAAATTCAATAATGTTTGATGGTAAAAGATCAATCGCTGAAAAAATTTTATATACAGCTCTTGAAAAAATTAAAAATAAAAATCATGATCCATTAAAAATATTTAATACAGCAATAAGCAATGTCAGACCAAACCTAGAAGTTAGATCAAGAAGAGTAGGTGGAGCAACATACCAAGTACCAGTAGAAGTTAAATCCGACAGATCACAAGCATTGGCTTTACGTTGGATTTTGGACTCCTCTAGAAAGAGAAAAAATAAAACTATGGCTGATAAATTGTTTTTTGAAATTATGGATGCTTCGCAAAATAAAGGCTCGGCTATAAAAAAAAGAGAAGACACTCATAAAATGGCTGAGTCCAACAAGGCTTTCGCGCACTTTAGATGGTAATGATATGCCCAGAACACACATATTAGAAAAATATAGAAATATTGGCATCATGGCTCACATAGACGCCGGAAAGACAACTACGACTGAGAGAATTTTATATTACACAGGAAAAAGTCATAAAATTGGGGAAGTTCATGACGGAGCCGCAACAATGGATTGGATGGAACAAGAACAGGAAAGAGGAATAACAATTACATCAGCTGCAACCACCTGTTTTTGGAGAGAGCACAGAATAAATATTATAGATACACCTGGACACGTAGATTTTACAATTGAGGTAGAAAGATCATTAAAGGTATTAGATGGTGCAGTAGCAGTTTTTGATGGCGTAGCTGGAGTTGAACCTCAATCTGAAACAGTGTGGAGGCAGGCAGATAAATATAAAGTCCCTAGAATTTGTTTTGTAAACAAATTAGACAGAACAGGAGCTGACTTTTTTAATTGCGTTGAAATGATAAAGGATAGACTTGGCGCTAAACCTTTAGTTATGCAAATCCCGGTTGGAATGGAAGCTTCATTAAAAGGAGTTGTCGACTTAATAAAAATGAAAGCTGTAATCTGGAAAGATGAAAAATTAGGTGCAGAATTTGAATATGTTGATATTCCCGCTGATTTAAAAGAACAAGCAGAAAAATATAGAAAAGAATTAATCGAAACAGCTGTAGAACAAGATGAAAAACTAATGGATGATTACCTAAATGGAAAAGAAATTTCAGAAAAAGATATTATTTCATGTGTGCGTAAAGGATGTTTAAAGTTTGATTTTGTTCCAGTTTTAACTGGTTCAGCTTTTAAAAACAAAGGAGTGCAACCACTTCTTGATGCTGTCGTGGACTTTTTACCAAGCCCTAAAGATATAAACTCAATTAAAGGAACAAAGCCTAACTCAAAAGATGAAGTTGAGAGAAAATTTGATGATAAAGAACCCTTTTCTGCTTTAGCTTTCAAAGTTGCAAATGATCCATTTGTCGGATCTCTAACATTTATTAGAATTTACTCGGGAACTTTAAAATCTGGAACTGGAGTTTACAATACGTCTAGAGATAAAGAAGAAAGAGTTGGAAGAATGTTGCTGATGCACGCAAACAGTAGAGAAGATGTTAAAGAGGCAAATACAGGAGATATCGTTGCACTAGCTGGACTTAAATACACGATTACAGGTCATACTTTATCTGATGAAGACAATCCAGTTGTCCTAGAGCCTATGGAATTCCCTGATCCAGTTATTGAAATTGCGGTAGAACCAAAAACAAAGGGTGATCAAGAAAAAATGGGAGAAGCCTTAGGAAGATTGGCTAAAGAAGATCCTTCTTTTAGAGTAACTTCTGATGAAGAGTCAGGACAAACAATTATTAAAGGTATGGGTGAATTACACTTAGATATTATAGTTGATAGAATGAAAAGAGAATTTAAAGTCGAAGCTAATATAGGTGCGCCACAAGTAGCATACAGAGAAACGATACAAAAACCTGTATCAAATGTTTATATACATAAAAAGCAAAGCGGTGGAGCCGGACAATTTGCAAAAGTTGAATTAAATGTTGAGCCTATAGAACCTGGGAAGGGCCGAGAAGTTGAAAACAAAATTAAAGGTGGTGCAATTCCAAAAGAATTTATTCCAGGAGTGGAAAAAGGTGTAGAAAGTGTTGCTGATAATGGAATATTGGCTGGCTTCCCATTAATAGATTACAAAGTCACTATAGTTGACGGGCTTCATCACGAAGTTGACTCTAGTGTATTAGCATTTGAAATAGCTTCAAGGTATTGTTTTAAAGAGGCATGTACAAAGGCGGGTCTTAAACTTCTAGAGCCAGTAATGAGAGTTGAGGTAATAACACCCGAGGACTATATGGGAGATGTTATCGGAGACTTAAATAGTAGAAGAGGTCAAGTTTCTACTACGGACAAAAGAGGAAATGCTACAGTGATAAGTGCAATGGTGCCTTTAGCAAATATGTTCGGTTATATTAATAATCTTAGATCAATGTCGCAAGGTAGAGCACAATATTCAATGTTTTTTGATCATTATGCGAAGGTGCCACAGAATGTTCAAGATGAAGTAACTAAAAAAATGGCTTAATAAAATGGAAAAACAAAATATAAGAATACATTTAAAGGCTTATGATAACAAAATTCTTGATATCTCTACTCAAGAGATTGTAGATACGGCTAAAAGAACAGGAGCACAGGTTAAAGGACCTATTCCTTTGCCAACAAGAATAGAGAAATTTACAGTACTAAGATCTCCACATATAGACAAAAAGAGTAGAGAACAATTTGAAACTAGAACCCATAAAAGGTTGATTGATATAATTGAACCAACACCTCAAACCGTCGAAGCTTTAATGAAATTGGATTTAGCTTCAGGAGTAAACATAGAAATTAAAATATAAATATGAGCTTAGGATTAATAGGAAAAAAAATTGGAATGACAAGAGAGTTTTTTGACTCTGGAATATCAATACCTGTGACGGTGGTCAAAATTGAAAAAGGAAGAGTGATAGATATTTATACAAAAGAAAAAAATGGATATTCAGCAATAAAATTGGGTTTTATGAAAATTAAGAATTCAAAACTTACAAATCAAATGAAAGGTTTTTTTGCTAAAAAAAATACAGAACCTAAAAGAATTATTAAAGAATACAGAGTTGAAAAAACTGATGAATTCAAGACAGGAAATGAGATTGGTCTAGAAGTTTTCAAAAATGTTAAATTTGTAGATGTTAAATCTAAAACAATTGGTAAAGGATTTGCAGGCGTAATGAAAAGATATAATTTTAGCGGATTAAGAGCAACACATGGAGTTTCTGTTTCTCATAGATCCCATGGATCTACAGGACAAAGACAAGACCCAGGAAAAGTATTTAAGGGTAAAAAAATGGCTGGCCATATGGGAGCCAAGTATAGAACTTTGTTAAATCTTGAAATTATTAAATCTGATATTGATAATAATCTAATTTACTTAAAAGGTTCAATTCCTGGTTCAAAAAACTCCACAGTATACATAAGAAAATCAACAAAAATAGTAAATAGAAAAACAACTTTAGAAAAATACTCTAAGCCAATAAATCAAGATGTGAAAAAGGAAAAAACAACAACCAAGAAACCTGAGGAAAAAAAATCAGAAACGAAAGAGAAACCAAAGAAAAAATAAATTATGAATATAAAAGTTTTAAATATTGATGATGGAAACAAATCTACTAATATTAAATTATCTGATAATTTAATAGGAATAAAAGTTAATAATAAACTTTTAAAATATGTAATAGATTGGCAGCTAAATCGTGCGAAGAAAAGAGTTGCAAAAACAAAACAAAGAAATGAAATAATTGGCTCAACAAGGAAGATATATGCACAAAAAGGAACAGGAGGAGCCAGACACGCAAGTAGAAAAGCCCCAATATTTGTTGGTGGTGGAGTTGCTCACGGTCCAAAAGGAGATAATTACAAAACAAAAAGTATTAATAAAAAAACAAGAAAAATCGCTTTGGCTCAGTCTATTTCAAAGAAAAACTTAAACAAAGAACTTTTTATATTCAATGATGTTAAGAAAAAAATAAATAAGACAAAAATTTTTAATAATTTTTTAATAAAAAATAATCTAAAGAATGTTCTTATTGTTTCCGACAATGAAACAGAAAAAAATATATATAAGTCTGTTAGAAATATTCCGGATGTTAAGTTGATAAATGAAAAAGGCACCAATGTGTATGATTTAGTTAAATATAAAAATGTACTATTTACTACAAGCTCTATTAAAAATATTGAACTGAGATTAACAAATGAAAAAAATTAATTATTTAGATTCTATTAATTTCCCTTTGATTACAGAGAAAGCCACAAGTTTATCTGAACAAAATAAAATTATATTTAAAGTACATAAAAATGCATCAAAAATTTCAATAAAAAAAAATATTGAGAAAATATTTAAAGTTAATGTTATTAAAATAAATACGATAAATAAAAAGCCAAGATCAAAGATTGTTAGAGGTAAATTAGGATTTAAAAAAGGTTTTAAAAAAGCTGTTGTAACCTTAAAAAAAGGTCAAAGCATTGATATAGGAAGCGGAATATAAAATGAGTCTTAAAACTTTTAAACCATACACAAAATCTACTAGAACAACGATACTAGTTGATAGAAAAAATATTTGGAAAGGATCTCCAGTAAAATCTTTAACAAAAGGAAAAATTTCTTCAGGCGGAAGAAATAATTTGGGAAGAATTACTTCAAGATCTAAAGGATCTGGACACAAAAAAAGATACAGATTTATAGACTTTTATCGAAATAAAAATGATATGAAAGCAAATGTCGAAAGGATTGAATATGATCCAAACAGAACTTCATACATTGCTCTTATAAAGTACGAAGATAATTCTCGAAGCTATATAATTTGTCCTGAAGGATTAAAAGTAGGTGATAAAATAGAGTCTGGAAACGAAAAAGAAATTAGTATCGGCAACTGTATGCCATTAAAGGTCATCCCAGCTGGAACGCTAGTTCATAACGTTGAATTGGAACCAGGTAATGGAGGTAAACTAGCTAGATCTGCAGGTTCATCAGTAACTTTATCAGGAATAGATGATGAATTCGCAATAATAAAACTTTCATCTGGAGAGAGCAGAAAAGTTAGATCTGACTGTAAAGCAACAATTGGTACAGTATCTAATGCTGATCAAAAAAATATACAAATAGGAAAAGCTGGAAGAAATAGATGGAAGGGAAAAAGACCTATGGTAAGAGGAGTTGCCAAGAATCCTGTGGACCACCCTCACGGAGGGGGAGAAGGAAAAACTTCTGGAGGAAGAAATCCTGTGTCACCATGGGGACAGTCTGCAAAAGGTCTTAAAACTAGAAAGCCAAAAAGAAGTGATAAATTAATAATTTCAAGACGAAGAAAAAGGAATAAAGCATGACCAGAGGAATTTGGAAAGGACCATTTGTCCACCCTAGTTTACTAAAAAAGGTAGACAAACTAAAAGATAAAGGAAAAAAACAGCCAATAAAAACATGGTCGAGAAATTCAACTATTATTCCAGAATTTGTTGGACATAGTTTCCTAATTCATAATGGGAGAACTTTCATACCTATTACAATTTCTGAAGAGATGGTTGGACATAAATTAGGAGAGTTTTCGCCAACAAGAAAATTCTCAGGTCATACTCCAGCAGATAAAAAGGCAGCAGCAGAAACAGGAACGCCTTCTGATAAGCCAGCTGCTTCAAAACCAACTGAAGCAAAACCAGCACCTGCAGCAGCACCTAAAGGAAAAGATGATGCAAAAAAATAACCTAGTAAGAGCAATAAATAAAAATGTTAGGTCCGGTACTAGAAAAGCAAATTTATTGCTAAATTTTATAAAAGGAAAAAAAGTAGATGTTGCAATAAGAGATCTTGAATTTACAAGAAAAAGAGTTGCACAAGATATAAAAAAAACAGTTCAATCAGCACTATCTAATGCAGAAAATAATTATCAATATGATATAGATAATTTATATGTAAAAGAAGCATATGTTGGCAAATCTATTGTGATGAAAAGATTTAGACCCAGAGCAAAAGGTAGAGCGGCTCCAATAAAAAAACCATTTAGTAGAATTACGGTAATTTTAGAAGAAAAAAAACAGATAAAGGATAAAAAATAATGGGACAAAAAGTTAATCCAGTTGGATTTAGATTGGGAATAAACAGAACATGGGATTCTATGTGGTATGCCAAAAAAGGTGACTATGGAAAATATCTTATAGAGGATTATAAAATTAGGCAGCATATTAAGAAGAACATAAAGAATGCAGGTGTTTCAGAAGTTATTATTGAAAGATCAACTAAAAAATGTGTTGTTTCTATACATACTTCAAGACCCGGTTTTGTAATAGGTAAAAAAGGATCTGATATAGAAAAAATAAAGAAACAAATTTCCAAAATTACAAGTGACGAAGTATCAGTAAATATAAAAGAGATTAAAAAGCCTGAGCTAAACGCGTATCTAGTAGCTGAAAATATCGCTCAACAACTCGAAAAAAGAGTTGCCTACAGAAGAGCAATGAAAAGAGCAATGCAATCCACCATGAGACTTGGAGCAAAGGGAATTAAAGTATGCGTAAGTGGTAGATTAGCAGGAAACGATATAGCCAGAAGTGAATGGCTCAGAGAAGGAAGTATACCGTTGCATACTTTAAGGGCAAATCTTGATTATTCAGAAGCTGAAGCTTTAACTACATATGGAATGATTGGCGTTAAAGTTTGGATATATAAAGGAGAAATATTTTTAAAAGACGTTGAAAAAGAAAAAATGGAAAGAATAAAAAATGTTACAACCAACAAGAAGTAAATATAGAAAAGCTCATAAGGGAAGGATACATGGTAAGGCAACAAGAGTTGCTAAGCTAAATTACGGAACTTATGGCCTTAAAGCAATGCAGCCTGAAAGAGTTATTGGTAAACAAATAGAAGCAGCAAGAGTAGCTCTCACTAGACATATGCAAAGAACAGGAAAAGTCTGGTCGAGAGTTTTTCCAAATATACCAGTTTCAAAAAAGCCCACTGAAGTAAGAATGGGAAAAGGAAAAGGATCACCAGAATTCTGGGCCTGCAGGGTTAAACCAGGAAGAATTTTGTTTGAAGTTGATGGAGTTTCTGAAGAAGTTGCAAGAGAGGCTCTTTATAAAGCTTCTGCAAAACTCCCAATCAAAACCAAATTTATTAAGAGATAACTATGAAAAAAAAAGATTTAAAGAAACTCTCAAAAGATCAATCAATTAGAGAGATTGCAAAATTAAAAAAAGATTTATTTAATATGCGTTTTAAAAAAATTAACGGACAACTACAAAATGTAGCAGAATATACAATTATAAAAAAAAATATAGCGAGATTATATAATTTAATAGGAAATAAAAAATGACTAAAAGAATATTAAAAGGAAAGGTAGTTAGTAATAAAGGAAATAAAACTATAGTTGTTGAGGTCAAAAGAAAATTTAGACACCCTTTTTATGGAAAAGTTATATCAAGATCAAAAAAATACCACGCTCACGATGAAAATAATAAGTTTAAACAAGGAGATGATGTGAAAATAATTGAGAGTAGACCTATATCAAAATTAAAAACATGGCAGGTTGTTGAAAAATGATACAAGTACAAACAGAACTATTGGTTGCTGATAATACCGGAGCTAAAAGAGTTGAGTGTATAAAAGTTTTGGGTGGCTCAAAAAGAAGATATGCATCGGTTGGCGATTTAATAGTGGTTACAGTAAAGGATGCTCTTCCAAGAGGTAAGGTTAAAAAAGGATCAGTACACAAAGCTGTTGTTGTGAGAACAAAAAAAGAAATTTTTAGAAAAGATGGTTCAAAAGTTCAATTTGATTCAAATTCTGTTGTACTTACTGATGAAAAAGGAGAACCTATAGGCACAAGAATATTTGGACCAGTAACGAGAGAACTACGATCTAGAGGACAAACCAAAATTATTTCTCTAGCGCCGGAGGTTATATAATTATGTCATTAAAAAAAGGTATGAAAGTGAAAGTTTGTATTGGAAGAGACAAAGGAAAAACTGGTGAAATTATTGAAATTAATAGATCAATGAATCGTGCGAAAGTGAAACAAGTTAATATGGTTAAAAAACATAAAAAACCCACAAAAGAAAACAAAGGGGGAATTATTAGTTTAGAGGGATCAATTCATATTTCAAATTTGAAAAAGATTGATAGCGTTAAAGAAAAGGCTAAAAAATGAAACCAAGATTAAGAGAAAAATATAAAAACGAAATTATTAAAAACTTAATGTCAAAGCTAAGTTTAAAAAATTTGCACTCTGTACCCAAAATAGAAAAAATAGTTGTGAATATGGGTTTAGGAGCAGATGCACTTGATAAGAAAAACTTAGAGACTTGCAAAAAAGATATTGCTGCAATTACTGGTCAATATCCATTAATAACAAAATTTAAAAAATCTATTTCTAACTTTAAATCGAGAAAGGGTTCAAATGCTGGACTTAAAGTTACACTAAGAAATGAGCGAATGTATGAATTTATGGACAGATTAGTAAATATTGCTCTTCCAAGAATTAAAGATTTTAGAGGTTTAAAGGAAAATAGTTGTGACAAATTCGGAAATTTCAGTTTCGGTATTAAAGAACATATTATTTTTCCTGAGATAAATTTTGACAAAGTGGAACGAATAAGAGGTTTAGATATAACTATTGTTACATCAAGTGAGTCTCAAGAAAGTACAATTTCATTGCTTAAAGAGTTCAATTTTCCAATAGTAAAAAGTGCTGAAAAGAAAAAGAAAAAGGTTAAGAAAATAATTAATAAAGAAGAAAAAAAAGAGGAGAAAGAAAAAAATGGCTAAAACAAGTGCAGTAGAAAGAAATCTTAAAAGAATTAGAATGGCAAAAAAATTTGATAAAAAGAGAAAAAAGTTGAAAGCGATCACTAATAATAAAAAGCTCCCCTTAAATGAAAGGTTTGCTGCTCAATTAAAACTATCTAAATTGCCGAAAAATTCGTCAAAAACAAGAATTAGAAATAGATGTGAGATAACTGGTAGACCACATGGTGTTTATAGAAAACTTAAAATTTCAAGAATAGCTTTAAGAAGAATGGCGTCATCAGGAAAAATTCCTGGTATGACAAAATCTAGTTGGTAAAGGAGAAAAATGACTTTTGTAGATCCTATAGGTGATATGTTAACAAGAATAAGAAATGGTCAAATGAGATCATTAAGTAAAATCCATGTGCCTTTTTCAAGTTTTAGATCAAATGTTTTAGAAGTTCTAAAAAAAGAGGGATATATAATTGGAT
The DNA here is from genome assembly GCA_902587085.1 of uncultured Pelagibacteraceae bacterium. Classification (GTDB taxonomy): domain Bacteria; phylum Pseudomonadota; class Alphaproteobacteria; order Pelagibacterales; family Pelagibacteraceae; genus Anoxypelagibacter. Next base: position 153 of record CACIJX010000014.1, on the reverse strand, counting down.
TTAGAATTGACAAAGATAAAGATAATAAAAAATCTCTTCTAGTAGATTTAAAATATTATGAAGGAAGACCTGTAATAAAGGAAATTACTAGAGTTTCAAAACCTGGTAGAAGAGTTTATTCAAGAGCCGATAGCATACCTAGGGTTCACAGCG
>CACIJX010000013.1 GCA_902587085.1 uncultured Pelagibacteraceae bacterium | reverse complement strand
ATTATGATGATTTTCAAATTTTAGGGAGTAGCCCAGAAATATTAGTAAGATTGATTAACAACCAGGTTACAATTAGACCAATAGCAGGTACAAGACCTAGAGGTAAAAATAAGAAGCAAGACAAAAAGCTTACCTCAGAATTATTGAAAGATCCAAAAGAGTTAGCAGAACATTTAATGCTTCTTGACCTAGGTAGAAATGATGTAGGAAAAGTTTCTAAAACTAACAGTGTTAAAGTGACTGAAAAATTTAAAGTAGAAAAATATTCTCACGTAATGCATATTGTTTCAAACGTTGAAGGGAAGCTAAAGAAAGAAATTTCTCTTTTTGAAACGTTTTTATCGGGATTTCCTGCTGGAACGGTAAGTGGTGCACCAAAAATAAGAGCTATGGAGATAATTGACGAATTAGAAAGTTCAAAAAGAAAACTGTATGCAGGAGGCATAGGGTATTTTACTGCAAATCAAGATTTTGATACCTGCATTGCATTAAGAACGGCATTGATTAAAAAAAATAAAATATATGTTCAATCTGGAGCTGGAATTGTTGCAGATAGTAATCCACAAAAGGAATACATGGAAACAGTAAACAAGGCTAAAGCTTTGCTTAAAGCTGCAGAATAAATGAAAATTCTTTTAATAGATAACTACGATAGTTTTACATATAACCTTTATCACTATCTTGAGTCACAAAAATGTGAAGTTGATGTTAGAAGAAATGATAAGATTGATGCAAAAGAGATTCTTAAAAAGAAATATAAGAAAATTGTTATTTCTCCAGGACCTGGTAATCCAAGCCAAGCTGGTAACTGTATAAATATAGTTAAGTCTCTTTCAAAAAAAATTCCTTTTCTTGGTGTTTGCCTAGGACATCAAATAATTGGGCAAGCTTATGGTGCAAAGATAGTTAATGCAAAAAAACTCATGCATGGAAAAACAAGTATAATCCTGCATGACAAAAAAGGTATATTTCAGGGTTTAAAAAATAATCTAATAGGTACGAGATACCATAGCCTTATAATAGATAAAAAAACTCTGGGTAATGATTTCATAATTACAGCAAAAACAAAAGATGATGTAATAATGGGGATTATGCATAAAAAATACAATTTACATGGAGTACAATTTCATCCTGAAAGTATAAGTACAAAAGAAGGAATGAAATTAATTAAAAACTTTTTAAAGTATAAATAAAATGGAACAAATTCTTAAAAAACTTCAAAACAAACAAAACCTAAGTTTTGATGAAAGTAAGTCTGCTTTTGAAAGTATGATGTCAGGTAAGGTTAAAGATGAAGAAATTCATAGTTTTTTAACCTCTTCTTCAGCAAAGGGTGAAACTTCAGATGAAATTGCAGGTGGGGTTTACGTTTTGAGAAACAAGGCCGCACAGGTAAATGTCACTGACGATACAGTTGATACCTGTGGTACTGGAGGGGATGGAAAAAATACTCTAAATATTTCAACAGCAGCAGCATTATTACTTTCTAGTTTTGGGGTGAAAGTTGCGAAGCACGGAAACAAGTCTGTTTCTTCAAAGTGTGGCTCTGCTGATGTTTTGGAAAAATTAAATATCAATATAAATTTAAGTCCTAAAGAAGTTGAAACAAGTATAAATAATAACAATTTTGGATTTATGTTTGCCCCCGGTTATCATTCGGCTATGAAATATGTTGGACCAGTAAGAAAAAAAATAGGAAAAAGAACAATATTTAATCTAATTGGACCTTTAAGTAGTCCGGCAGGTGTAAAAAGACAGGTTGTCGGAGTTTTTGATAAAAAATTACTAAAAATTTTTGCTGAAGCATTAAAAAATTTAAATTTAAAAAAAGCAATTATAGTAAATAGTCAAGATGGTTTGGATGAAATTTCACCATACGCTAGTACAAATATAGTAGAGCTTTCAAATAGTACAATTAAAGAAACAATTTTAAATCCGAATGATTTAGGTATTAAGGCTGATAAATTTGAAAATATTGTTGGAAAAGGTCCTGATTATAATTCAGAAAAAATGAGAGAAATATTTCAAGGAAAAGATAATGATTTTTCAATAGCTGTATGTCTTAATGCTGCAGCAGGATTGATCGTAGCAGATAAATCAAGTTCTTTTAAAGAAGGTTACATCAAATTAAGAGATCATATTCTTTCAGGAAAAGTGATAGATCATATATCGAAACTACAATCATGATAGATCATTTAGATAAAATATACGGCGAAAAAAAAGAAAGTGTTGAGAGGTATAAAAAATTATACTCAGTTAAAGATTTAAGTGAAAAGATAAAGACATATAAAAATTACTATGATTTTAAAAAACCGCTAAATAATAAAAAGAAAGTTAATGTTATAGCTGAAATAAAAAAAGCCAGCCCATCAGCAGGTGAGATAATAAAAGATTACAATCCAACTGAGATAGCAAAAAACTATGCTAAAGCTGGGGCTTCATGTTTGTCTGTTCTTACTGAAGAAAAAAATTTTAAAGGTAAAATTGAAGATATCCAAGATATAAAAAAAGAAGTTAAACTTCCAATTCTTTGTAAGGACTTTATATATGATGAATATCAATTATATCTTGCAAGAGCGTTTGGTGCTGACGCGATACTAATAATTTTAAAAGGTATTGGACAACACCGCGCTGTAGGACTTCGAATGCTGGCAAAAGTTCTTGGGCTTGCTGTAATTTATGAGGTCCATAGTACTCTTGAAGCCGAACAAATTGCCGGTTTGGAAGATGTTATTTTAGGTATTAATAATAGAAATTTGGAAACTTTAGAAACAAATGTAAAAAATACATTCGATGTTTACAATAATGTTCTTTCAAAAAAGATGCATCCTGGTCCTATTGTTTGTGAAAGTGGGATCAAGTCAGAAAAAGAAGTGGAAGAAATAGTTAAACAGACAAAAATAAATAATTTTTTAATTGGTGAATCACTTCTAAAAGATCTGAACAAAAAAACCTCATTATTAGATAGAATCCTTAAAATAAGCCCATAAACTAAGGCTTATTTGGCGTTGATATTAAAGTAGAACTTTTGTAGAACAGAAATGTACAGGATTTGTTCTATGCTTACAAAAAAACAAAAAAACTTATTACTTTTTATTAATAAAAAAATTAGATCTACTGGAGTATCTCCATCATATGAGGAAATGAAAAATTCTCTCAACCTTAAGTCGAAATCGGGAATTCATCGATTAATTTCAGCTTTAGAAGAGAGAGGATTTATCAAAAGACTAGCACATAAAGCTCGGGCTCTTGAGGTTATTAAATTACCAGAGAACGCCAGTGCACACGATTTGTTTAACAGTTTTACACCCAGTGTAATTAAGGGTGGTTTAGACAAAAGTGTTGGTCGATCAAGCAAAGTCTCTGTTTTAGGATCTATAGCAGCCGGAACACCAATCGAAGCAATACAACACGAAGTTGATAAAGTTAATTTACCTGCAGACTTTAATAAAAATGATGATCATTTTGGATTAAAAGTAAAAGGTGACTCAATGATTGAGGCAGGAATTAATGACGGGGACACTGTTATAATAAAAAAAAGCTCAAATGCCGATAATGGTCAAATTGCAGTTGTCTTAATAGACAATGAAGAGGCGACTTTAAAAAGAATTAGGAAAAAAGGTAATACAATTGCTCTGGAAAGTGCTAATAAAAAATATGGCACCAAAATATACTCTGCAAAAAGAATTAAGATTCAAGGAAAATTAGTTTCTTTGTATAGAAACTTCAATTAAAATAGTTTAATTTCATAACATGTCTTTTATTTGTAGGTTTGCACCCTCACCCACAGGACCTTTGCATATTGGTGGGGTAAGAACTGCTCTATTTAATTGGTTACTGGCCAAAAAAAATAAAGGTAAGTTTTACTTAAGAATTGAAGATACAGATAAAGAAAGGTCAAAAGAGGAATTCAAAAAGCAAATTATAGACTCTCTGACATGGATAGGAATTAATCATGATGGTGAAGAATATATCCAATCTAAAAATATCAAAAAACACAAAGAAATTGCAAGTGAACTCTTAAAAAAAGGTTACGCATATAAATGTTATTGTTCTGAGGAAGAAATTAAAAAACAAAAAGAAAAATGTAAAAAACAAGGCATACCTTATACATATAATAGAAAATGGAGAGATCCAAAAGATTTAAAAGTTCCTACGAATATAAAGCCAGTTGTAAGATTTAAAAGTAAAATTACAGGTGAGTCTAAAATAAAAGATCTTGTTCAAGGAGAAGTTAATATTACAAATTCAATTATCGAGGATTTTGTTATTTTAAGACAAGACGGATCTCCTACCTATCAATTATCTGCAGTTGTTGATGATCATGAAATGAAAATTACCCATGTAATAAGAGGAGACGATCATAAAATCAATACTTTTAAACAAAAACAAATCTACGAGGCAATGAAATGGGATATTCCTGAGTTTGCACACATACCTCTTATTCACAGCGATAAAGGGTCTAAATTATCTAAGAGAGATATGGCATCTACGATAGGTGATTATATCAAAAAGGGAATTTTGGCTGATGCATTAAGAAATTATCTTTTGCGTCTTGGCTGGGCATACAAAGATAAAGAAATTTTTACCCTTGAAGAAAGTATCAATTTATTTGATTTAAAAGGAGTAGGAAAATCACCGTCAAAGTTGGATTTAACAAGGATTTTATCTATTAATGAATATTACATAAAAAATATCGATGAAAAACAACTATTTGATTTGCTAAAAAGATTTGCAGAAAAATTTAGGACAAAAATTGATTCTTCAAAAGAAAAATCCGTTCTTGAATCTATAAGTTTTTTAAAAAATAAAGCAAAAACACTTGACGATATTTATTGTAACTCTGAATATATAATCAAAGACAACATAGAGATATTGGCAGAGGATAAAAAACTCTTAGATTCTAATTCAAAAAAAATTATTTCAGAATTTTTAGAAAAATTTAATAAAATTGATAATCCCAATAGAGAAAATATCGAAAAAATCATTAACGATCTAATAAAAAAATATAACACAAATTTTAAAGGTGTAGGACAACCTTTAAGAATAGCCTTGGTTGGATCAAGATTTGGCCCAGGTATTTACAATATTATCCTTTCTCTTACAAAAAACGAAGTTGTAAAAAGAATTTCTAAAATTAATTAAATTCTTTTTGCTCATTTAACTTGACGGTCTTTAATCTTATCCTTATAAAAAGAACAAATCAAGAACATTTATGAAGCTAAAATTACCTTTTTATATTCACAAAGTTGGGGCTGGTTTCCCTTCGCCAGCTACTGATTATATTGAGGATGATGTAGATTTGAATTCTTACCTAATAAAAAATGCACCAGCAACATTCATAATAAGAGTTCAAGGAAAATCTATGAACAACGTTGGTATTTATGATGGAGATTTACTTGTTGTCGATAGAAGCATTAACCCAAAAAAATTTTCAACTGTAATAGCAAATGTAAATGAAGAACTTGTTGTTAAAACTTTCATAAAAGAGAAAGATAAAAATTATTTAACATCTGGTCCAAACAAAGTAGAACTAAACGAAAATCCAAACGTAATAATTTGGGGGGTGGTTACATATGTCATTCATAAATTACACTAAGAAAAAAATTGCTCTTGTAGACTGCAATTCTTTCTATGTTTCGTGTGAAAGATTATTTAAGCCTAAAATACAATATAAACCTGTTGTAGTTTTATCAAATAATGATGGTTGTGTAATTTCTCGATCTACTGAAGCAAAAGCATTGGGAATAAAAATGGGAGAACCTTACTTTAAAGTAAAAGAACTAGTTAAAAAAAACAAAGTTTATGTTTTCTCATCTAATTATGCTTTGTATGGGGATTTATCTCGTAGAGTAATGAGGATACTAAAAACCTTTTCACCTAATGTTGAAATTTACTCAATTGATGAAGCATTTATCGACTTATCTTTTTTGGATGAAAAAAGTATAGAAGATTACGGAAAAGAAATACGACGAAAAGTTTTGAAATGGACAGGTATTCCAACAAGTGTGGGAATCTCATTTACAAAAACACTGAGTAAAGTGGCAAATAATATTGCTAAAAAAGAAAAAACAGGAGTTATGCATTTAAATAAAAATATAGATGAAAAACTTAAAAAATTTCCAATAGGAGAAGTTTGGGGTGTCGGAAAACAATTATCCAAATTATATATAAAAAATGGCATAGATAATGCATATCAATTAAAATCAACATCAAATACCTGGATCAAGAAAAGTACAAATGTACTAGGTTCAAGAACTGCTATGGAACTTCGTGGTATAAATTGCATTGGTCTACAAACACATGAAGAGAAGAGAAAAAATTGCTGTGTATCAAGATCTTTTGGGAGAAAAGTAACCGACCTTCAAAAGTTAGAAGAGGCTTTAACTACCTATTGTTTGAATGCAGCTGAAAAAATAAGGGGAGACAACCAGATATGCAGAGCATTAACAGTTTTTATCAGAACAAGTCCTTTTAACAAAAACAGAAAATACTATTCAAATGGTTTTACCATTGATCTGCCAATAGCAACGAGTAACAGTATTGAGCTAGTAAAAAATGCAAAAAAAGCATTAAAAGTTATATATAAATCTGGCTATTATTATCAAAAGGTAGGAATAATTTTATCTAAATTAAAAGACTCCGATGGTAATGATATTAATCTATTAACTCCATTGCTAGAAAAAAAATCAAAAGAATTAATGAAAGCAATTGACTATACAAATATGAAGTACGGTAGGCATGCAATTAGTATTGCAAATGCAGGGATAAGTAAGGGATGGAAAATGAGAAGAGAACATTCCTCTAGAATAGATACAGCTAGTTTTGACTATCTACCAAAAGTAAGTGCGTCATAATTATTCTAAATCAATATTGATCATAGGGTAAAAAATTGTCTATAAAAACTTGTGAAAAAAAATATATACATAATTCATGAAAATGATGAATGGTTAGTTCCATTAAGAGAGAGTTTTGAAAAAATAAGTGCTCCGTACAAAGAATGGCATATGGACAAAGAGAGCTTTGATTTCAAAAAAACTCCGCCTGATGGAGTCTTTTATAATAGAATGAGCGCAAGTTCACATTCGAGAGGGCATCGGTATGCACCAGAAAACACTAAAGATGTTCTTGGTTGGTTAGAAAAAGAAAAAAAAAGAATTATAAATAATTCTAGAGCACTAGAGTTAGAAATAAGCAAACAAAAGCAATATAAAGAGTTAGAAAAATTTAATATCAAATTTCCAAAAACTTTTTATGCAAAAAATAAAAGAGAAATAATTGAAAATTCAAAAAGATTAACAAAACCATTTATAACAAAACATAACAGGGGTGGAAGGGGTTTGGGAGTAAAATTTTTTAAAAATACCACGGAACTTGAAAAATATGTTAATGGAGATTTCGAGAACTCTGTCGATGGTATAACTTTACTACAAGAGTATATTGAGTCAGATCCAAAAGTTATTACAAGAGTTGAATTTGTAAATGGAAAGTTTTTATACGCAGTTCAGGTAGATGCATCTGATGGTTTTGAATTATGTCCAGCAGATAAATGTAATATTGAAGAAAAATTTTGTCCTACAAACCCGGACGGAAATAAGTTTATGATTTTGAATGATTATAAAAACTCTGAAATTCAAAAATATGAAGATTTATTAAAATCAAATAACATTGAAATTGCAGGAATAGAGTATATTAAAGGTAAAGACGGTACTCATTACACCTACGATATAAATACAAATACAAATTATAATACAATTGCAGAGAGAAAGAGTAGTTTAAAAGGAATGGATTCAATAGCAACATTCCTTTACAATGAATTAATAAAATGAGTTTTGGGGGTGTCTACAAAGACTGAGATTATACCCTAAGAACCTGACCGGTAATTCAGTGAGGGAACATGAAAATAAAATTAGCACTTGAATGGTTTATTAATCCTGATCATCTACCTTTTATTGTAGGTTTGGATAAAGGTTTATATAAAAAAAATAATATTGAATTAGAAATTATTGAACCTGAAGGTCATTATGATGGATTTAAAGAACTTGCCCAAAATAATATTCAACTTGCAACAAATGAACCGTTACACTTAATTGAAAAATACCAAAAAAATATTTGTTCAATTGGAAACTTTTTTGAAACAAATGGTGGTATTATATTTACAACTAAAGGTTATGAAAATTTAATCAATAGTGAAGAAGTTAAGATTACATCACCAGTAAGTAATCCAGTTACAGACAAAATAGCTAACGATATTATTCAAAGACATTTAAAAAAGATTAATAAGACCAATAAAAATATTAAAATTGTAGCTAATGATTTTTATCATATTAAACATCTAAAAGCTGGGTTTGATGCTGCATGGTTATGTTTTGAAAACTTTGAGGGTGTTGAATCTAAACTAGAAGGTTTAGAAGTTAAAAAACTATATTTGGAGGATGTTAAAATACCAAATTTTTGTGCACTCGATATATTTGTATCTAAAACTTTTGCTAATGATAATAAGAATTTAATAAATGAATTTAAATCTATGTCCCAAGAAAGTATCAAAATTTTAAGTAAAGATTTAGATTATTCGAAATCTTCTTATTATACTTATACGAAAACAAAACCTAATACATTGATGGACAATATTATCAAAGATACTATACACAGATTTAAGAATCCTTTAGATAATTCCAAAAATAAGTGGAAGAACTTACACGAGTACGTAGTCACTCAAAAAATTTCTGATATATCTAATGATCAATACGCAGATATGTTTATTTAAAGACTGTTAATTAAAACTGAGCTCGCTATTTCTGAAGATTTTTCAGTTTTAAAGTGCCTAATAATTTCTTGTGTTTTACTAACCTGTTTATCTAATATACTGGTATCACTTAAAAGTTTATCAACTGTGTTATAAATATTGGTGGGATTACATTTAGACTGTAATAATTCTGGAATAATTTCCTCATTAGCAGCTATGTTAATGATGTTCGCAAATTTAACTTTAACTAACATTTTAACTATTAAAAAATTAATAACACCCATCCTATAAATTATAAGAGATGGAATTTTGGCGTTACTGATTTCCAAAGATATAGTTCCGGACTTTGCCAAAGCAAAAATAGATGATTTAAGAATTTGTGATTTAATTTTCTCATCACTTATAGCGCCGCAATTTTTTAAACCTTTTTTTAACAATAAATTTTGAATTAACTGAACATGTTCTGATGTAGAATGAAAAACAAAAAATAGATCTTTATATTTTACATTCATTTTTTTAACAAATTCAAATAAAATTGGGGTTAAAATATTAATCTCAGATAATCTACTTCCAGGATAAATAGAAAAAATTTTTTTATTATCTTTTATTATTTTACTTATATCAACTTTGCTTTTGCTTTGATCTTCTAATAAAGGATGTCCTGTAAATGTTGATTTTATTCCTTCTTTATCAAAATATTTCTTCTCAAATGGAAATAGTAATAAAACATGATCTAAAAATGATTTGAGCTGCTTTACTCTATGTTCTCTCCAAACCCAGACCTGTGGTGCTACAAAATGAATTGTTTTTATATTTGGGTCTCTTTTTTTCACTTCTTTAGCAACACGTAATGTAAAATCAGGACTATCTACCGAAAAAAGAATATCTGGTTTAAATTTGAGAATTTCTTTTACCGTTTGATTTATTTTGCTTTTTATTTTGAAAATATTCAATAAAACTTTTGTAAATCCAAGATATGTAATCTCTTTTAAATCATAAAGAGACCTAATGCCTAGAGAATTTAAATGTTCGCCACCGATAGATAGATACTCGATATCTGGCCTTTTGTTTTTGATTTCGGAAATAACTTTCGAAGCTAATTTATCTCCTGAGGGCTCACCAGTTAGTATAAATATTTTCTTCATCCCCAAATTCTGTTTAATATTTCTTCTCTTTGACACCCTTTTTTGTACATCAGGTATCTTATAAAGTTCTTTTCGTAATAATTCTGGTGATATGTTTCTGCTATATAAAACTCTTTAAATTTTTTAACATAGGTAACGACTTTTTTTTTAAATCTTTTTTCAATATTTTTAATTGAATCTTCAATAATTTTTTTTTGATTATTGTTTTCAAAAAAAACAACAGACTTATAACTTTCACCTTTATCACAAAACTGACCATCAGCATCGAATGGATCTATATTGATCCAATATACATCTAGCAGCTTATCAAAATTAATAATAGATTCGTCATAAGAAATTTCTAAGGTTTCGTAATGTCCCGTCGTATTTTTAACCACATCCTTATATTTTGGATTTTTTACATGTCCACCTGAATAACCAGAAATAGTTTTAACGACACCTTCCACCTTATCAAAAGATTCCTCCATGCACCAAAAACATCCTCCTGCAAAATAAATTTTTTTAATATTTGCTGCATATAAATTTGACGACAACATTAAAAATAATAGAACTAGAAATATTTTTTTCATTTATACATTCTCCAAAGTTCTCCTCTATCTGACAACATATAAAGTTCTCCTGTACCTTTTTGTATTTTAATATCCCTTATTCTTCCGATTTTTCCTTTAAAAATAGTTTCTTCGTTTATAAATTTATTATCTTTAAATTTAATTTTTCTTAAAGACTGATCTTTAAGTGATGTTATCAGTGCATCTCCATTCCACTCACTAAATTCATCACCTTTATATATTGTCATTGCACTTACTGCTATTGATGGTACCCAATATTTAATTGCTTTTGTAAAACCTGGTTTCCATTTGGGACCTATTTTAGAACCTGAATAATTTGTTCCACCCCATCCTAAAATTTTCCACCCATAATTTTCACCATAATTTACTGTACCAAACCAATCTCCTCCTCTAGCACCATGATTAGTCATATAAATTTTATTATCAAAAGGAGATAGAGCCATGCCTTGCGGATTTCTTACACCAATTTGATAAATCTCGGGCAGCCAATCTTTTTTGTCATTAAATTTGGGGTTATCTTCTGGAATAGATCCATCAAGGTTAATTCTAATTATACTACCTGGATGTTGTTTAAAATCTTGAGCTATCATACCTTTGCCTCTTTCGCCTGCAGTAATATAGAGATGTTCTTTTTTAATAACTAATCTTGAACCAAAATGATAACCAGAGTCAATTGGTGGTTCAGCTTGAAAGATGTTTTTAAATTCAATATTTTTTTGATCAAATTTGCCTTTAGCAACTGAGGTGCTTGTCTTCCAATCACCCCTGTCTTCTGAATATGAAATATAAATATTTCCATCATTATATAAAACATCAAGCAATCCGCCCTGTCCAACTTCTAGAACTGAAAGATTGTGTTTTATTTCAGAGATCTTTTTATCATTTAAGTTTAGATTGTACAGTTTACCTGATTTTTCAGTAAATATTATATTATCCTTATCGATAAAAGATAAGCTCCAAGGCTTATTAAATGAGTCTGCAATTTTTTCTAATTTTATTTCTTGTGAATATAAATTAGTAAAAACAAAAAAAAATAATGTTATAAATAGTTTTTTCATTTCACTGTAATAAACATTTTATTTTTATTTGCAAAAGAAATACATTTCCTCTTTTCCAAAAAAATATTTTGATTGCTTTTCAATACAATACCTTTAATTCCAGCTGATTTACATTGCGTTAAAGTTTTAAAACCAACTGTAGGAAGGTCAATTCTTAAATCCTGTTTTTTTTTCGGAAATTTAACAAGTACGCCTCTTTTTTTAAATTTTTTACTTTTACATCTCATAAGCATTTCTTGAGTTCCGCCTTTGCCTTCAATAGCAATTACTTTTTCGTCTCTAACTATTGTTCCTTGACTAAACGTAAATTTGCCTAGTTTGTTTAATGTTTTAATAGCTTTATTAATATCAACATTGTCATCGTTATTAGGTTTTATTTTTGAATAATTACCTTTTTTTAAGGTAAGCTCGGGATTATATGTTAATGAACTAATAGTTTTAATCCTTTCTTGGTTTAATATTTTAATTATCTCTTTTAAAATAGCAGCATCGCCAAGTTTTGATTTTTTAATTATTCTGGGCATATAATAAATACCTTTTAAATCTAAGCGAAGTTTAGTTAAATTAGGCTTTTTAACTCTACCGGCAAATAAAACTCTTTTTATATTATTTTCTTTTAATATTTTAATGATTCTTCCAAATTGTCCTATCGAAACGCTGTAAGAATTTTTCTCTTTTTTAAAAAGCTTACTTCTTGTTAAATCAATAATTAGATATCTTTTTTTTCTTTTTTTTATTTTTTTAAGAATTTCTTTTGGAAAAGATGTTTCTCCAAATATTAAGCCAATCATTATTCAGATAATGGTGAGCAAATAGGTCTCTTTTTGTCCTTTTCTATAAATTTAGTGACCTCTTGTACTAATTCATTTTCCTTATATTCTCCATTAATTTGACTAAGGTTCTCATGAAGATTGCTTGAAGAAAATATTTTTTTATAAGCTTGGTCTAATTCCATTATTTTTTTATTATCATATTTTTTTCTTCTTAGTCCTATTAAATTTATCCCCTTCAAGTAGTTTCTGTTTCCAAAAGAAAGACCAAAAGGAATTACATCTTTTAACACACCCGTCATTCCGCCAATCATGGCTAACCTTCCTATTCTTGTAAATTGCTGTACTGCAGAATTACCTCCGATTACTACCGAGTCTTCAATAATAACATGTCCTCCTAGAGGTACATTGTTTGCAATAACAACATTGTTTCCAATTTTGCAATCATGTGCAACATGAGAAGAAATCATAAATAAACAATTATTTCCAATAATTGTCTTGCTCCCCCCTCCAGCTGTACCGGGATTAATTGTAACGTATTCTCTAATAACATTATTTATTCCTACCTCTAAACTATTATTCTCGCCCTTATATTTTAAATCTTGTGGGGACGTTCCTATGCTTGCGAAAGGATAAATTTTAGTCCCTCTTCCTATTTTTGTATTACCTTCGATGTGTACACTTGAGATTAATTCAACAGCATTTTCTAATTGAACATTTGGTCCAACAAAACAAAATGGACCAATTTTAACATCTTTTCCAATTTTTGCTTTAGCGTCTATTACACTGGATTTATGTATCATTTGTTCCTATCTACTATTGTGGCTGACCATTCTGCATCTGCCATTTTCTTATCGTTAACCCTTGCCACTCCTTTGTATTTCCAGACCCTTCCATGGGATCTGATTGCTTCAATGTCCAAATGTAACTCGCACTCAGGCATCACTGGATTTCTGAAACGAGCTTTTTCAACACTCATTAAATAAACAAGTTTATCTTTATATTCTTTAGGATCAATTCCGTGCGCAGTAAGTGCAGCAGCAGCTTGACCAAAAGCTTCGACTATTAAAACTCCAGGCATAACAGGTTGACTTGGAAAATGACCGTCAAAAAAGAATTTTCCTTTTTTTACATTAACTATAGCAGTAGCTGATTTTAAAGGAATAATATTAATTAATTTTTCAATTAAAAGCATTGGTTCTCTATGCGGAAGGAGTTTTTGTATCTCTTCTTTGCTTATAGTTTTAGTCATTATTTTTTTCCTTTTTCAAAAATTCTTTTAGAGGAACGGCAGGGTATCCCATGACTGTTGTATTGTTTGGAATATCTTTAACTACGCCGCTGCCACCACCAATTCTAACATTATTACCAATTTTGAGATGTCCTGAGACACCTGCCTGTCCGCCAATTGAAACATTATCTCCAATTGTAGAGCTGCCCGCAAACCCTACCTGCCCTGCTATCATGCAATTTTTTCCAAGTTTAACATTATGAGCCATATGAACCTGATTGTCTAAAAAAGTATTCTCGCCAATAATTGTGTCGCCAATTGATCCTCGGTCTATTGTGCAATTGGCTCCTAATTCTACATTATCTTTTAAAATTACTCTTCCAATATGTGGAAATCTGAAATTTTTACTTTTGGATGGAATAAATCCAAAACCTTTTACACCAACTTTACATCCGTCTTGTATCACAACATTATTTCCAATTATTGAATTTTTAATAGTAACATTGGAACCAATTAAGCAATTTTTACCTATTTCAACATCGTGCTCAATAATACTATTAGTTCCTATTGAGGTTTTAAATCCTATTTTAACTTTTTTTCCAATAAAAATATTCTTACCAAATGTGACAGAAGAAAATTTAGATAATACCTTATCTGAGTTGACCAGGGACACATCGGGATAATCTAGGTCTGCGTCTGGGTAGAATTTTTTTGAAATTTTAGCAGTAGAAAATAATACATTTTTTACTATAATTTTAACACATTCATTTGGTAAATATCGTTCTAGGTTATATGTCGTTATACAGGCTGCTGCCTTCGTTTTTTCTGCATGAAGTTTGTAATCGATTGAATTAAAGAAAGTTATGTCATTTCTTGTTGCCTTATCGAGTGTCTTAACATCTGATATTTTCAATTTGCTTTTTTTATCTGATATTTCATTTGATAAATCTTTAAGATAGAATGGACCTTTAGGTACAAAAAAAAATTTTTCTGACATTGAAACTTAATTCAAATTAATAGATTTTAATTCTTTATCCAAAATTTTTAAAATCTTATCTGTTAAATCAAAATTTGAATTCGCCAAAAGTACATATTTCTTATCTACAATCATTTCAATATTGTTTTCTTTCATATACTTTTGCAGAATTGGATTCAAAGCACTTATAAGTTTACCTCTTGCTTCATTTTTTTTATTTAACCAATCGTTTGAAGCGTCTCTTCTTTTCTTTTGAAAATTAGAGCTTTTCGTTCTAAGAGAATTCAATTTTTTCTTATATTCTTCAGGATTTATTATTTTTTTTTGTGATATTAAATCTGTCTCTTCCTTTTTTATAGATGCAGCTTCCTTATTTAGTTTTTTGTTTTCAATATCGTATTTTTCTCTCAGGAAATTTTGTGCTTTCTTGCCAGCTTTACTTTTATTTAATATTTGTTTTATATCAACAAAGTAAACTTCAGCCGAATACGAAAGTGTGTTAAAATTAATTATAAAAAAAGTTATTATTAAGATTTTAATATATTTCATTTTTAAAATGATGTTCCAATTTGAAACCTGAAAGTTTCTGTTAAGTCACTATCAGCCTTGCTTAAATTTTGAGCTAAAACAAAGTTTAAAGGTCCAATAATCGTATATACATTTGATGCAATTCCAAATGAAGATCTTATTTTACTTGATTGTCCAACTGTACCATCATAATCAGCATGCCAAAGATTAGCTGTATCCATGAATACAGCAATATCTGTTTGAGTGGCATCTGGTAATAAATTCGGTAATGCTGCCTCCAAATTTAAAGCAGTTGCATAGTTACCTCCTATAAAATCTGTTCCATCTTTAGGTCCAATTTTTTTCCTTTGGAAACCTCTTAATCTATTTGAAGGTAAATGTAGTCTTCTACTTAATCTAACATCATCATCCAATGCTGTAATGGCGGCACTATAAAATTTTATAGCACCAATGACATCATCACTAAATCCGTGATATTTACTTAATGAAAATTTATTTGTTATTGAAGATTGTGCATCTGCGTAAACAGGTAAACTTTGTGAAAATCCGATAATAGAACCGCTTGTTGGCATAAATCTTCTGTCTCGAGTGTCTTTATCTATCCCATACGTAAAAATAAGATCGGTAAATGTACCTGCTTGTTTTTTAAGATTGCTTGATGCATTATCCTCTACTTGAAGATCATCAATCGAGAACTCAACATTTGGATTAAAATAAACATCTTTATATTGCTCAAATCTAGTTCCAATACTAGCTGAAGTTAAAGTATTTTCATATCCAGAGTCAGAGTTATCGGTTTTCCTTGAAAAAACTCCATAATCTAGTGAATTGCCTGAGTAATTATAATTTGGATCTGAAACTTCCAAGCCGCCTCGTATTGAATTTTCTGTTAGTTCCAATGACGTTTCAATATTTAGTCCTTTTCCTAAATAATTATTTTCTTTTAAAGCAAATTGAAAAGTAGTTCCATCTGTACCGGTACCAGCGCCCGCTGAAATTTCACCTGTTGGTTTTTCTTCGACATAAATTTCTAGAACTTTTAAATCATTAGATGAACCGTCAATTATTTTTTGTTTAACATCTTTAAAAATTCTTCTTGCTTTTAAATTAGATACGGATTTTTCCAATTTAATTTTACTAAATGGGTCCCCTTCATCTAAAACAAGTTCAGATCTTATTACCTCATCATTTGTAACAGTGTTACCAAAAATATTTACTCTTTCAATTTGAACTTTTCTACCTTCATAAATTTTAAATTCAACGTCTATAAAATCACCATCAATTGTCTCGGAAACAGAATGTTCAACAAATTGAAGTTCATTATCATCAATAATTCTGTCAATATTTTCTAAAATTTTTGTTATTTTGAATGGAGAATAATATTTTCCGGCATATTTTTTAAAATCAGACTCCAACGGTTTAAAAATTGATTTATCAAAAACTGGTTGTATATTAGTTGATATTTTTTTAATCCTGTATCTTTTTCCTGCATTGATGCTAAAAGTTAATTCTATTCCTTGATTTTCCTTAAGGAAAACGTTGCTAGATAAGATTTGTACATCATAGTATCCTTTTCCTAAAAAATATCTTTTCAATAACCTTTTATCTAACTCTATTCTATCTTCATTTAAATATACATTCCTTGATATAAATTTCCAAAATCTAGCTTCTTCAGATGCAATAACATCTCTTAATCTTTTGGTTTTAACTTTTTTATCACCTATAAAGTAAATCTTTGAAATTTTTTCTCTCGTTCCACGTTCAACACTAAAGATTAAATTTAGAAGGTTTTTACCTATCTCTGCATCTTGAACTCTAGCTTCTACTGTTGGGGAATAATATCCTAATGATCTATAAAAATTTTTAATAGTTTCAATATCTTTTTTTACCTCACTTTTTAAGAATGAAGATTTTTCTTTTAAAGAAAGTAAATTCAAAATTCCT
>CACIJX010000012.1 GCA_902587085.1 uncultured Pelagibacteraceae bacterium | reverse complement strand
TGCAGCATTGTTAAGAAATAATGTGAAGTTGGTTGGTAGAAGTTTTAAATACCATAGGCCTAGAGGTATTTATACTTGTGGTATCGAAGAACCAAATGCTCTTGTTCAGATAGTTAATGAATATAATGAGCCAAATGTAAGAGCTACAGTTAAAAAAATTTATGAGGGAATGGTTATTAAAAGTCAAAACAGATGGCCCTCTTTAAAAAGAGATTTGGGTTCAATAAATAATCTTTTGTCACCGATATTTTCAGCAGGATTTTATTATAAAACATTTATGGGTCCTAAAGGCTTTTGGAAAAATGTTTACGAGCCTCTTATCAGAAAAACTGCTGGGTTAGGTAAACCCCCAAGAGAATTTAGATCAAAGAGTATACATCTACAACACAACGTGGATATTGTAATTGTGGGTGCTGGCTTAGCCGGTTTATTAGCTGCAAAAAAATTGGCTGGAACTAAATATGATGTTTTATTTATTGAAAGAGAGAGTTCTTTAGGCGGAATTTTGAAAAATTCCAAAAAGATTAAGTTTATAAATGATCAAATTCCAAACGATTGGGTAAAGAAAACACAAAGACTGATCGAAAACTCAAATAATATAAAAATTTTAAGAAATACATTGGTTAATACTTATAATTTTAAAGATCACTTAATTGCACTTGAAGATAGGTCGGTAGGAAAACCTCAAGATAATAATAAACCTGAGCTTGTTTTACATAAAATAAGAACTAAACAAACTATTTTAGCCAACGGACACATCGAAAGATTCATTTCATTTAGGAATAATGATTTGCCCGGTGTAATGCTTGCAGCATCTTTTGAAAAATATATTCATAGGTATGGAGTAGTCCCAGATGAAAGCCCTGTAATTTTCACAAATAATTCCTCAACCTTTAGCCTTGTAAAATCTCTTATAGATCTTGGTCATAGACCTAAAGCCTATATTGATGCTAGGGACCAAAAAAAAATTGAAGCTGAAATAGTAGAGCTTTTAACAAAATATAATATTCCTTTATATGCAAAATCAGAAATTGAGGGTTGTGATGGAAAAAATGAAATAAAAAGAGTTACAATTAGAATTAAAAAGAATGAAACAATTAAAGTTAAAACATCAATGCTTTGTGTCTCAGGCGGATTTAATCCGGATATACACTTGTTTACACAGTCTAAAGGTTTGCTTAAGTGGGACAAAGATCTTCTAACATTTAAGCCAGATAAAATTTTTCAAAATACAATTACTTTGGGATCAGTTAGTGGAAATTTCAGCTATGAAAATGTTTTAAAAGAAGTAAATGAAAAACTCACCTTCCTAGAAGGTATTAATGATCTTGAAGTAAAACTAGATATTGATGGTCCATCAGATTTTCAGATTAAAGAACTTTGGGAAACAAAAAATTTAAAAAAATCTTTGTGGTCTAAATCCTTTATAGATCTTCAAAATGATGTAACTACAAAAGATCTTAAACAAGCAGTTACAGAAGGTTTTAATCGAATTGAACATTTAAAACGTTTTACAACTAATAGTATGGGAACGGATCAGGGTAAAATTAGTAGTATAAATGCACTCGGAATTATTTCTAAGATACTTAAAAAAGATATTTCAGAAGTAGGAACGACGACTTATCGGCCACCTTATGCGCCTTTAAATTTTTCTGCGATAGCTGGAAGAAGTACTTATAAATTTTACGACCCTGAAAGAAAAACACCTGTTCATGCTTGGCATATAAAACACGATGCAGTCTTTGAAAATGTAGGCCAATGGAAGAGGCCTTGGTATTATAAAAAATATCAAAACGAGAGTATGGAACAAGCAGTTCAAAGAGAGTCAAAAGCAGTAAGAGAATCTGCGGGGATTTTAGATGGTAGTACTCTTGGGAAAATTGAAATTAAAGGGAAAGACGCTTTGGCATTCGTAAATCTAATTTATACGAATAGCTTTACCAAAATGAAACCAATGACTGCAAGATATGCTCTAATGCTTGGTGAGGACGGTATGATTAAGGATGACGGTATTGTTTGTAAAATAAATGATGAACATTTTATAAGCACAACTACTACAGGCGGTGCTGCGAATGTTTTGGCTCATATGGAAGAATATGCTCAAACTGAATGGCCAGATTTAAAAGTATTTATGAATTCTATCACTGAACAGTTTGCAACATTTAATATCAGTGGTCCAAAAGCAAGGGTTATAATGAGTCGCGTTTTTAATAATATTGATTTTAGTAATGAAAAATTTCCATATATGACTTTTAATACTTTTGATTATTTAAATACCAAAGTCAGAATTCTTAGGGCTAGCTTTACAGGAGAACAAGGTTACGAGATTTACGTTTTACCAAAACATGCTCTTACACTTTGGGAAAGAATTTTTTATTATAGTAGAGACATTAATCTAGTTCCTTATGGGACAGAGGCAATGCATTTATTGAGAGCTGAGAAAGGTTATATCATTGTGGGTCAAGAAACTGATGGGACTGTAACTCCTTTGGATCTAAACCTAAATTGGATGATTGGTAAAAACAAAAAAGATTTTATTGGAAAAAGATCTTTAATAAGAAGTGATATTATTAGTTCTGATAGAAAACAGTTGGTAGGTCTAGTTCCTACTAATAGGTCTTATGGTATAGAAGAAGGTCAACATGTCATCGAGGAAAAAAATTTAGAAACGCCGATAAAAAAACCTGTAAAAATGTTAGGACATGTAACCTCAAGTTACTTTAGTCCTACCTTGAATCACTGTGTTGCAATGGCATTGATAAAAGGCGGTAATACAAAAATCGGAAGTCAACTTTATGTTTCAACCTCTAATCTAAATATAATTCCTGTGGAAGTGGTTAAACCTAATTTTATTGATCCTAAAAACGAAAGGTTGGTATCGTGACTAGAACATTTGTAGCAAAAGGTATGGAAATCGCTCAACGTGATCTTCAACAAATTTTATTGAGAGGTAAAGGTGATGGAAGTTTTGCTGATACAATTAATAAAGAAGTTGCTCTTCTACCTCCTGCAGATAATTTAAGAATGATAAACAATGATGAGTTTATTTTTGCTAAACAATCGTTTGACCAGTGGAGTTTGGTATGTTTAAAACCCAAACCGGAGAAGGAAATATTTAGACTTGTATCTGCTTTTAATTTAAACAGTGAAATTTTAGCCTCCGATTATTCTAATACAACTTTTTTTGAAATCACTGGAGAAAATAAAAATTATTATTTAAGCAAACTTACTCATTTTGATTTGCGTCCAAAAAAGTTTCCCGTTTCAACGATGGTTCAAACACTAATAGCTAGAATTGAATGTTGTTTATATAATCTTGAAGATAAATACCTTTTATCTTGCCATAGTTCATTTGAAGATCACTTCAAGGAACGTTTACAGGATGCAATAGACTTATAATGAAAAAAGTTTTAGCGATCCTGATTTTGGGTTTCTTGTATTCTGTAATTGCTTACGGTTCTGATACAACAAGTGGATTTAAAGTTAAAAAACGTTTTACATCAGATGTTTTTATTCAAAAAAATACCAAAGCTTCGACGATTATTTTATCACATGGCAGTGGTGGAATATGGAAACATAGTTTTATGTGGAAAGATCGTTTAGTTAAACAAGGTTACAATGTTGTTTTGATTAATCATCATAAAGAAAAAGGAATTAAACCCCATGTTGGAAGAAGAGATTACAAAGATTTTCCAGAGGAAAGAGTAAAAGATATTTTAAAGCTATCGCGTTGGATAAAAAAACAGAAATGGAACAAAGGTAAAATAGGAATTATTGGCTTTAGCTATGGCGGAGCAGGTACAAATTTATTAGCCAATGATCTTGAGATAGAAACTATGAAAGAATTTAAAAAAAAAGACAAAAAATTATTCGGAGCAATAGTTTCTTATTATCCAGGATGTGGATTAGCAGGAGGCTCAATACCCCACAGTTCATACGTCCCAATTTTAATTCATATTGCTGAAAAAGATGAGTTGGTAGCTCCTTATTTAAACTGTGTAGAACCAATAAATAATTCAAATTTAACTATTTACAAATATCCAGAAGCACAACATTCTTTTGATGTAGATATACCTGGTTTTAAATATGAGGGAACTATACTTGCGACAGGTAGAAAATTTACAAATATAGGACATAAAGAATCCAGAGAATTGAGTATAAATAGAACCCTTAATTTTTTAAAAGAGAAATTAAATTAATTATTTTATGAAAAAACAAAAAAACGTATTAGGGGAAACTTTAGAGAGCTGTTCAACAGATCCTATGACGGGATGGTTTAGGGATGGCTGTTGTAATACAGACAAAAATGACCGTGGACTTCATACTGTTTGTGTAAAAGTAAACGATGATTTTTTAAAATGGTGTAAAGAGGCCGGTAATGACTTGATAACACCACATCCAGAATTTGGTTTTCCAGGACTTAAAGATGGAGACAAATGGTGTGTTTGTGCGAGTTGGTATGCAAGAGCACTTGAGGCGGGCAAAGGTTGTCCGATTTATTTAAAAGCGACACACGAAAAAACTTTAGAATTAGTAAAAATAGAAAAACTAAAAGAATTTGCAGTAGATCTATCTTAGATCTACATATCTATAATCATTGTATCTTTAGATCCACCACCCTGTGAACTATTTACAATCGTGCTTCCCTTTTTTAAAGCAACTCTTGTTAATCCGCCTGTAGTAACCCAAGTTGATTTTCCAGTTAATATAAACGGCCTCAAATCTAAATGTCTTGGCTCTATACTATTTTCTGTGATCGTTGGCGTTGTTGAAAGTATTTCTAAAGGTTGGGCAATATATTTACTTGGATTTTTTAAAATATTTTTTTTCATTGCTTCTCTATTTTTTTTTGAAGCATGTGGCCCAATTAGAATACCATTGCCACCAGAACCATTTGTCGGTTTTACTACAAACTTTGAAATATTTTCTATTACATGTTCTCTATGAATTTTTTCACTACAAAGTAAAGTTTCAACTTGTTGTATTTTTGGTTGCTCTCCTAAATAATAAACAATCATTTTATCGACATATGAATATATTGCTTTATCATCTGCTATTCCTGTACCAGGTGCATTTAAAATACCAACATTACCTTTTCTCCATGCTTTAAATAATCCTGGAACTCCAATAAGTGACCCTTTAAAGAATGCTTTGGGATCTAAAAAAGTGTCATCAAGTCTTCTATAAATACAATCAACTTTTAATTTTCCTCTAACTGTTTTCATATAAACAATATCTTTCTCAACAAATAAATCTTTTCCTTCAACAAGTGCTATACCCATTTGTTCAGATAAAAATCTATGTTCAAAATATGCAGAGTTGGCTCTTCCTGGAGTCAAAACACACATATGAGGATCTTTGGTTTTTTTTGGAATACACTCAAGCATGCAGTTATAAAGTTTGTTTGGGTATTGATGAATGTCTGAAACTTTATATCTAGTAAATAATTCAGGAAATACGTCTCGCATAACCATTCGGTTCTCTAACATGTATGAGATCCCTGAAGGGACTCGTAAGTTGTCTTCTAGAACTAAAAATTCTCCCTTAATATTTCTGATTAAATCAATACCAGAAATATTGGACCATGCTTTATGTTTTGGAGAGAAGCCATCACATTCTTTTAAATAGTGAGGTGAATTAAAAACTAACTCTTTGGGTATGACATTGTCTTTAAATATTTTTTTGTCGTTATATACATCATCAATAAAAAGATTAAGCGCCTTAACTCTTTGTAATAATCCTTTGGACACCTTTGACCAATCTCTCTTTGGAATAATTCTTGGGATAATATCTAGTGGCCATTTTTTTTCTTGAGCTTTTTTTCCTGAAGAATAAACGCGAAAATTTATTCCTCTCGCACTTATAGTGCTCGCACAGTTTTTTTCTATCTCATGAAGTTTTTTGCTCCCAATTCTCTCAAGTATATTTGAAATTACTTTAGCTTGCTTCCTTAACTTATTATCTTCACCTAGATATTCATCATAGGTGGTGTCTGAGTCATATTTATCCCAAAGTGATGTCATTAACATTCCCTTATTGTTTACATTTAAAGTTAACAAGCAATTGCATTAATTAGATAGCTGTCATGTAATATTTAATTTGTATATTTAACATTTTTTAATTAAGTATCCTATGATGACATATTGTATCGGAATAAAAACTAAAGAGGGTTTAGTATTTGCCTCTGACTCAAGAACAAACGCCGGAATGGACAATGTTAATATATATTCTAAAATGTTTTCCCATGA
Organism: uncultured Pelagibacteraceae bacterium; assembly: GCA_902587085.1. Classification (GTDB taxonomy): domain Bacteria; phylum Pseudomonadota; class Alphaproteobacteria; order Pelagibacterales; family Pelagibacteraceae; genus Anoxypelagibacter. The sequence goes on along the minus strand of CACIJX010000012.1, from coordinate 15,445 downwards.
TGTTGGCGATAGAACTATTATTATAGTTACTTCAGGAAATTTAGGAACATCACAAGCAGTCTATAAATCCATAGAAAAAGATTTAAAGAATAAGGCGGGTCCGAACCTAAATACATGTAAAGATTTTGAACAGATTGCTAAATATTTAGGCAAACTCAACATTAAACATTCATCACCTGATGGAATTAATACAGACATTCTTACTCTTGGAGCAACATTCATTGTTGGTGGACAAATCAAAGGTCAACCTCAAGAAATTTATTTAGTGTATCCGCAAGGAAATTTTATCAGACCTGCAGATAGCAAACCTTATTTAGTAATTGGCGAGGTTAAGTATGGAAAACCAATTCTCGATAGAGTTATAACGCCAAGTGTAAAAATTGGTGACGCTTCAAGGTGTGCTTTGATCTCGATGGACTCGACTTTAAAAAGCGATTTAACAGTAGGTCCCCCTATAGATTTTGCCGTATACAAAAAGGATACAAATAAAATTGCATCTTTAAAATGTTTAAATACTACAGATGAAGATTATGCCAAAGTCTGTAATCAATGGTCAGATAAAGTTGTTAAGCTGTTCGACACATTTCCAAGATTTGATTGGGAAATATAAATAATAAGTCTCTCCAAATTAAACTTATGAAAACTGCAATTATATTTGGTTCATCTGGTTTAATTGGAAACGAATTGTTTAAAACAATTCTTTTAAATAATTCTTACAATAAAATTAAAATTTTTGTTCGCTCAATACCCGAAGTCAACAATCCAAAAGTAGAAATTATTAAGACTGACTTTTCTAATCTAGAAAGATTTAGAGATAAGATGACAGGAGATGATTGTTTTTTTTGTATTGGTACAACAAAAAAAGATACACCTGATAAAGATGAATACAGAAGAGTTGAGTATAATATTCCAATTGAAGTTGCAAAAATAACAAAAGCGAATTCTGTAAATTCTTTTTTTTACGTTTCCTCTATTGGTGCCAATCCAAACGCATCAAGTAATTACTTAAAGAATAAAGGTCAAGTCGAAGAAGAATTAAAAGCTTTAAATTTTTCTAAGCTTGCTATTTTTAGACCTTCTTTGCTAGTTGGGAATAGAAAATCGTTAAGATTAGGTGAAGTAATTTTTACACCTATAATGAATACTCTTGCTCTTTTTGCTTTTGGAAGTTTAAAAAAATACAAACCTATAAAAATTGAAAATGTTGTAAAAGTAATGCTTTATATTTCTAAAAATGATTCAAATGAAATAATTTTTGAGTCTGATGAACTTGAGAGAATTGCTAAGTCTAATTAATACCTAAACCTATAACGTCTGGCGTTATATCCATAAAACATTATTGAAATAATTATAATTATTCCGCCAACTATCGTATTTGCGCTTGGTATTTCATTTATTCCTAACAATGGAAGCCACACCCAAAAAATTCCTCCTAAAACTTCTGTTAGTGATAGAAGTGTAAGATCAGCCGATGGTAAATATTTTGCATTCGAAGAATACAAAATAAGAGCAGAACAAACTAAAAATCCATGTAACGCTGACAAGGAAGTGTTTTTTAATGATGTTAAAATATTGCTATCATAAAAAAATAAAACTAAAAGTGAAATAATTGCTGCAATAATTCCCCCTAAAGATACCGTTGTAAATTTTGGAACTTTTTTCCTCCATCGAAGAGAAACTGTGAACCCTGCAAAAGCCGATGATGATATTAATCCGTTGATTAAACCAAATAATGTTCCAGTCTCTTTACTTTCAAAAGAAATTAAAATTATTCCTGTTGCCGCTATAATCATAGCGATGAGAGTGCTTTTTGAAATTGTCTCTTTTAAAAAAATGTATGCTAATAAAGCTGCAATAAAAGGCATTGCTCCTAGCATCATCAAAGTAACAGCTGCCGTAGTTGTGGTTATTGAAAACACAAAAGTTATGTTAGCAATCCCAAGACATGTTCCCCCAATCAGACCCGGAAAACCAATTTTTTGATAGTTATTAGTAAATTTTTTTCCCTCATTTAAAAATAAATAGATATTCAAAATTAAAAAGATGGCTGAACCTCTAATTAAAGAGTACTGCCAAGGAATTAGTTCTGCATTATTTATATTTCTAACTATTAGGGGACCAAAAGACCAGATTAACCCAGCTAGTAATACAAAAAACATAGCTGAGCTAACTTTATTTTTTGACATCACATATTACCGTATTTGGGTCCACCGCCACCTTCTGGTGCTACCCAAGTTATATTTTGAGAAGGCTCTTTAATATCACAAGTTTTACAGTGAATGCAGTTCTGTGAGTTTATTACAAATTTTTCTTGTTGAACTTCGTAAACACCTACTGGACAATATCTTTGGGCAGGTTCATCATATTCTTTTAAAGTATATTTTGTCGGTAAATTTGGGTCTTTTAATTTTAGATGTACGGGTTGATTATCTGTATGATTAGTGCCCGTCAAATAAACTGAGCTTGTTTTATCAAAAGTAAGTTTACCATCGGGTTTTGGGTAATCTATTTTAGGCATTTTGTTTGCTGGTTTCAAAGCTTCATGATCGGCATGTTTATGTTTTAAAGTAAAAGGTAATTTCCCTCTGAAAATAATTTGATCCAATCCCGTAAAAATAATTCCTAAAATTAAACCCCAACTAAAACTTGGTTTAACATTTCTTGCTGTATAAAGTTCCTTGTATAACCAGCTTTTTTTAAAAAGATCTTCATAGTATGAAAGCTTTCTTTTATTTTTGATGTGTTCGATAATTGTTTCGGCTGCAATTATTCCACTCTTCATTGCTGTATGTGTTCCTTTAATCTTTGGCATATTTAAAGTCCCAGCATCGCATCCAACTAACAAAGCCCCTGGCATGTACATTTTAGGTAAACTTTGAAGACCACCTTCAATCAAAGCTCTAGCTCCGAATGAAATTCTTTTTCCACCATCTAACATTTTTCTAATCGCCTTATGGGTTTTAAATCTTTGAAACTCATCAAAAGGTGAAAGATGTGGGTTTTGATAATCAAGACCAATCACATAACCAATATAAATTTGTTTTTTTTCGGCGTGGTAAATAAAACTTCCACCATATGTTTTACTGTCCAAAGGCCAGCCAGCAGTATGCATGACCAAACCTTCTTGGTGTTGCTCATCACTCACTTCCCAAATTTCTTTTAAACCAATACCATATTGTTGTGGATTTTTTCCCTCATCAAGATTAAATTTTTTAATTAATTCTTTTCCAAGGTGACCTCTACACCCCTCTGAGAAAACTGTAACTTTAGCATGAAGTTCCATTCCTTCTTGGTATCCATCTTTTTTGTTTCCCTCTTTATCTAAACCCATATCCAGAGTTGCTACTCCTTTTACAGAGCCATCTTCATTATAAAGAACTTCACTTGCAGGAAAACCTGGAAAAATTTCAACTCCTAATTTCTCTGCCTGCTCAGCTAGCCAACGACATAAATTAGCAAGACTTACGATATAATTATTATGATTTTTTTGGACTGCTGGTAAAAGCCAAGTAGGCCAACTTAAAGAAGAATTTTTTCCTATAAATAAAAACTTTTCCTTTGAAACTTTAGTTTTGATTGGTGCACCCTGCTCTTTCCATTTAGGTAGTAATTCATCAAGAGCTCTGGTTTCTAAAACATTTCCACTTAAAATATGAGCACCTACTTCAGATCCTTTTTCTAAAATACATACATTTAATTTAGGATCTAATTGTTTAAGTTTGATTGCTGTAGATAAGCCTGCTGGTCCTGCACCAACAATAACCACATCATATTCCATTGCTTCTCTAGGCATGGAAAGGACTATATCAAACTATTGATTTAAATGAAATAACTGACTGTGTTGTTTTCTTTTTATCTCTATCAAATTAATTTTTTTTAAATGTTTTAAAGACCTAGCTACAGCAGATCTTGATACACCTGAAATTTTTCTTAAATCATTAATCACTAGTGGTTTTGTCCAATTATTGTCTTTAATTTTAGATGATAAAGCTAAGTAAACCTTGCTGTCTATTGGACTTAGTCTTTTATCTGTTAATACTAATTTATTAACTCTCAATTGCTCTGTGTTGAATGTATTCATATGCCGCAGTTATTTCTGACAAATTACCCAAAATTCGAGTCTTATTTTGGTTGGAGTTCCAAATATAGAAGTCACCACTTAAAGGGAGTGTAGAAACGAAGCCACAGTAATGGAGTCCATCAATTTCAATTAGATATCTTAAATTTGAATTAATTTTTATGGGACTAAGAGTTTTGTTTCTAAAATAGTATAGCCCTCTCTCTTGTGTGCAGGTCATATTTGAAACAATAATTGATGAATTTTTTTCATCATTTTCAGGATATTCAGTGTTGCTGTTCACCCAACAATCGTTATCAACAAAGAACTTTGGAACTATATTCTCTTGAAAAAAATCACTTGGAAAACAATTTAGAGCTTCTGCAATTCTTGTTGCATTTAACCATGAAAGAGACCTGGTGCTTGCACACCAACGATTAATTGTTGCTTTGTCTACCTTGATTTCTTCTGCAAGCCAACTTTGGGTTTTTTCATTTTGATCAAGAAAATATTGTAATTTACTCATTTATTAAAAACTATATTTGAATAAATTTTATTCAAGAATAATTTTAATCCTCTCAAAAAATTGTCATTTTGTAAATTAGTATTGATTTATATGATCAAAACTAAAATTAGGGCGGCAGGTTGGGCACCTTCGACCCCCACCATTTTTTTTTAAAAATTGTGGATAACGTGGATTATTTTTGGATAGTGTTGAGTTTGTTTAACTCAGATAAAAATTCAGGAAGAGCTTTAAATAAGTCTGCTTCTAACCCATAATCTGCAATACTAAAAATTGGGGCCTCACCATCTTTATTGATTGCGACAATAATTTTACTCTCTTTCATCCCTGCTAAATGTTGAATCGCCCCAGAAATTCCTACAGCGATATATAAATCTGGTACAACCACTTTACCTGTCTGACCAACTTGGTGATCGTTACTTATATATCCGGCATCGACAGCAGCACGTGATGCACCAACTGCCGCATTTAGTTTGTCTGCAATATCTGTAATTAGTTTAAAGTTATCTCCACTTTCTAATCCTCTTCCACCAGACACTACTATTCTAGCAGTTCCAAGTTCAGGTCTTTCAGACTTTGTTTCTTCCCTTTTGACAAACTTTGAAAAATTAGGAACATCAACTGCCTCTACTTTTTCAACTTGTGCAGAACCTCCTGTTTTAGGCGCAGGTTCAAATGAAGTTGGTCTAATTGTTACACATCTTTTTTTGTCATTACTTTTTACAGTCGCAAGAGCGTTACCTGCATAAATTGGTCTTACAAAAGTATCCGGCGAATTAACTTTTATTACATCACTTACTTGAGAAGTGTCTAATGCTGCTGCAACTCTTGGCATAAAATTTTTTCCAAATGTATTTGCTGATGCAACAATATGATCATATTTATCGGCATTCTTGGTCACTAAAGGAGCTAAGTTTTCTGGTAAATAGTTTTGATAATTAGGTGAATCGCAGAGTAAAACTTTTTTAACTAAAGGAACTGCAGCAACTTCTTTCGCAACACTTTCACAACCGATGCCTGCAACTAATACATGTACCTCAGCATCTATTTTTGATGCAGCACTTATTGCATTAAAAGTAAATGGTTTCAAATTTTTATTATCATGCTCTGCTATTAATAATACAGACATTAAATTACTTTCGCCTCATTTTTAAGTTTGCTTACTAGTTCAGCCACATTCGCAACTTTAATTCCTGCCTTTCTTTTTGGTGGCTCTTCTACTTTTAATTGCTGAACTCTATTTTTAATATCTACTCCTAAATCTTTGGCAGCCATTTGTTCAATAGGTTTCTTTTTAGCTTTCATAATATTTGGTAAAGAGGCGTATCGAGGTTCGTTAAGTCTTAAATCGCAAGTAACAACCGCTGGTAAATTTACCTCAACTGTCTCTAAACCTTCATCAATTTCTCTTACTATTTCCATGCTCTTATCTTTTAAAGTTACTTTTGAACTAAAAGTTGCTTGTGGCCAATTTAACATTGCAGCTAGCATTTGACCTGTTTGATTACAATCATCATCGATTGCTTGTTTGCCTAAAAAAACCATGTCAGGTTTTTCTTTTTCTACAACTTTTTTTAAAATTTTTGCTATGCCTAATGGTTCAATATAACTATCTGCTTTAACATGAATTCCTCTATCAGCTCCAACTGCTAGGGCTTTACGAACAGTTTCTTGTGCTTTTTCTTCGCCAATTGTAACTGCAACAACCTCTTTGACTTTTCCAGACTCTTTTAATTTAACCGACTCTTCCGTAGCATTATCATCTGGCGGATTAGTTGACATTTTTACATTATCAGTATGAACTCCAGAACCATCCTCTTTGACTCTAATTTGAACGTTGTAATCAATAACTCTTTTAACCGCTACTAAGATTTTCATTTAAGCTCTAAGTAATTTATTTTCTGCGTCGTATGGGGAGTCTTCGATAATAGAAACTTCATGCATCTTACCTAATATATCTATTTTAAGTTTTTGTCCAACTTTAGCATATTCGGGTTTGACCATTCCAAGAGCAATGGATTTATTTAATCTGAAACCATAATCACCGCCTGTTGCTCTCCCTATTACAGATCCATTTTCGTAAATTGGATTGTTTCCAAGAACATCGGCATCTGAAACACCATGAATTTCCATAGTTACTAATTTATTTGAAAAGCCCTTTGCCCTCCATTGATCCAGTGCCGCACGTCCAATGAAATCCCCTTTATTTGGATGAATAAATCTATCTAAACCAGATTCGTAAGGCGCGTACTCAATTGAAAGTTCTGTGCCAACAAGTTTGTAAGATTTTTCTACTCTTAAACTATTCATAGCCCTAATACCGTAAGGTTTAAGATTAAATTCTTTTCCAGCTTCCATGAGTTTATCAAAAATATGATTTTGATATTCAATAGGATGGTGTAGCTCCCATCCTAATTCACCAACAAAATTCACTCTCATTGCGTTGCACGGGGCTAAACCAATATTAATATTTTGAGCACTTAACCATTTAAATTTTTCATTTGAAAAATCTGTTTTTGAAACTTTTTGCATAAGCTTTCTAGCTTTTGGCCCCGAAACAACTAAAACGCCCATACTGTTTGTTAAGTTTTCATATTGAACCGATCCATCTTTTGGCATCCATTTATGGATCCAATCATGATCTAAACATTGGAAGGCGCCCGCTGATACTAAATAAAAACTATCATGTGCTTCTCTCATTATAGTAAATTCTGAATGTACTCCGCCTTTAGTATTAAGTGCATGACAAAGATTTATTCGACCAATTTTTTTAGGAAGTTTGTTTGCTACAAGTTTATCTAAAAATTCTTCTGCCCCTGGACCTTTAATTCTACATTTACCAAATGCAGACATATCAAGTAATCCGACATTTTCTTTTACATTTTTACATTCTTTTTCTACACTCTTAAACCAATTCGATCTTCTAAAAGACCAATCATCTTCTTGTTTGTCACCATCAGTTGCAAAAAAGTTCGCTCTCTCCCAACCAAATTTTTGTCCAAATACTGCACCTAATTTTTTAAGTCTATCATAGCATGGTGCTTGTCTTAACGGTCTACCAGCCTCTCTTTCTTCATCTGGATAATGAACAGTAAAAACATTTGCATAAGCTTCCTCATTTTTTTCCATTAAATAAGATTTAGTTACATAAGATCCATATCTTCTAGGATCTACACCAAGCATATCTATTGTAGGCTCTCCATCTACTATCCATTCGGCTAATTGCCAGCCAGCACCACCTGCTGCAGTAATTCCAAAACTATGTCCATCGTTTATCCAAAAATTTTTAAGTCCTGGAGCTGGACCAACTATTGGATTTCCGTCAGGAGTATAGCAAATTGCACCATTATAAACTTTTTTCACTCCAACTTCTGCAAAAGCTGGGACTCTCTTAATTGCACCTTCAATATGAGGTGCTAGTCGGTCTAAATCTTCTTGGAATAATTCGTATTCACTATCTTTTGATGGTCCATTGACATAACAACACGGCGCACCTTTTTCATAAGGTCCTAAAATAAATCCGCCGGCTTCTTCTCTCATGTACCAAGAGTTATCACTATCTCTTAATACTCCCATTTCTGGTTTACCTTCCTTTTTTCTTTTTTGAAGTTCTGGGTGAGGTTCTGTCACAATATATTGGTGTTCAACTGGAATAGCAGGAATTTCAATTCCAACCATATGACCTGTTTGTCTAGCAAAGTTTCCACTACAAGATATAACATGTTCGCAAGAAATAGCTCCTTTATCTGTTTCTACAGTCCATCCATCTTTTGTATTTTTGATACCCACAACTGTTGTATTCCTATAAATTTCGGCGCCTAAATTTCTCGCGCCTGTTGCTAGTGCCTGTGTTAAGTCTGCGGGTTGGATGTAACCATCCTCTGGATGTTGTATTGCTCCCACTAATCCTTCGATATTACACAACGGCCAAATCTCTTTTACTTGCTCAGGTTTTAAAAATTTAACATTTACTCCAATTGTTTTTGCAACACCAGCATATTGGTGGTATTCATCCATACGATCTTTTGTTTGTGCCAGTCGAATATTTGATACAACACTAAAACCTACCTTCTTTCCAGTTTCCTCTTCAAGAGATTTATATAATTGAACAGCATATCTATGCAACTGTCCAACTGAATAACTCATATTAAAAAGTGGTAATAGGCCTGCAGCATGCCAAGTTGAGCCTGAGGTTAATTCTTTTCTTTCAACCAAAACAACTTCTGACCACCCTTTTTTAGCAAGATGGTAGAGGGCGCTAACTCCAACAGCACCTCCGCCAATAACAACAACCCTAGCTTTTGATTTCATAAAATAAAGATATGATAAAGAAAGCCAAATTTAAATGGTTAAATTAGCCTTATTTTTGCTTAGACCAATAAGAATACCGAGGCTTAATAGCATCAAATGTTTCTTCTGTAATTTTCCTAATTTTGTTTGCAGAGACATATAGATTTCTAGTACTATTTTTTGAAGACTCTCCAACTTTAGTTTGGATTTCTTTTGAGGCTGTAATAACAGTTTTTTCAATAGTGTTAACTTTTTTTGCAATTCTTTCTTTCTGTTTTTTTATTATATGCTCATAAGGAAATTTTCCAGTTCGTTCTTTTACTGCATAGTTAAATGCGGTCGATACTGTTGAAGTAACTATTTTTCCTTGTACAGCTCCCGCTGCAGGTCCCGCAACCATCATTGGTGTTAGAGATGTCTGGTAACAACCCGACAAAAAGGCAAACGAAATAAATAAAGGTAAAAGGCGATTCATGCTTCAAATGACTTAACACAAAGCATGAGATTTAAAAGTGAATATTTGACTTAACAAAAGATGTTCACGTGAAACGTAAACTTAAAGTTGTGCTTGAGTTTTATTTTAATTTTTTTCTAATTTTGAGAAGAACTTTTTGTGATTTTTTTCTATTCTTGCTTGCAAATTTAAACCTAAAAGTTGTTTTCTGGTTTTCTGAACTCTTTCATTAATGACTTTACAAAGTTTATTACTTTTGACGCATGGGTTTAATTTTGCTTTTTGCGTATCTATGGCTTTAATTTGCTTTTCGCTTAAAACGTGTTCTACTGGAGTTTTGCCAGTTTGTTTTTTTACAACATAATTGAGTGAAGTTGATGTAGCGGTTTCTGATATTTTTCCAGACATTACTCCGGTTGCAGGTCCTACTACTGTGAGTGAACTAGTGTAGCAACCAGTCAAAAATAACCCGAGTATTAAAAAACCAATATACTTCCTCATCTTTAATCTCCGATAACGAATCAAACACAAAATTGTGGATAAATATACTTAATTTTTGAACATAAATACAACTGAGAGTTTTCTTTATTTTAGGACTCTTTTTGGCTTACCATCGATGCAAAGAATAAGGTTTTCGATCATTTGATTAAAAAAAATTGTGTAGTTTTCATCTGTAACGTAACCTAAATGAGGTGTTAACAAAGCGTTCGGCATAAATCTTAGTTTGTGATCCTGTGGTAACGGTTCAATATCATAAACATCTAAACCTACCCCGGCTATTTCATCGTCTTCTAATGCTGTGATTAAATCTTTTTCATTAATAATAGGTCCTCGAGAAGTATTTATTACAAAACAAGTTTTTTTCATTATTTTAAACTCATCTTTAGTAATTAAATTCTTATATCTTTCTCCTAAAACAACATGAATAGAGATTACATCAGATTGTTTTAATAACTCTTCTTTACTAATTGGTAGAACACCAAGTTCATTAGCTAGTTTTAAATCTAAATTTTCACTCCAAGCAATCACCTGCATACCAAAAGCTTTTCCAACTTTTGCAACCTGTGATCCAATTTTTCCAAGACCAATTATTCCCAAAATCTTTCCTTTTAATTCGTATCCGATAGTAGTTTGCCAGTATCCTTGAAACATATTATCAGCTTCTTGTTTAATATTACGCATCAAACCTAAAATGAGTGTCCAAGTAATTTCTGAGGTAGGATTTGAATTTATATCAGTTCCACAAACAATAATTTTTCTCTTTTTACATTCATCTAAATCAATTGATTTATTTCTCATTCCGCTTGTCATTATAAATTTTAAGTTTTTTATACCTGAAATTAAAGAGCTTGATATTTTTGTTCTCTCTCTCATAATGAAAAGTGCATCAAAATTCGCTAATTCGTTAATAGCCTCATCTTCATTTTCAAAAGGTCTAGTAAAAATTTTGAAATCAAATTTATCTTTATATCTTTCTGTATTGATAAATTCTTTAAAAATGTTTTGATAATCATCGAGAACTGCTACTTTTATCATTTAACTAAACCTTGATGAACTATAAGGAGATAAATTTAGGTTTGTTTTCTCGTTGGAAATTATACTTGAAACAATTTTTCCTGTAATCGCTCCTAAAGTCCAACCTAAATGTTGATGGCCAAAAGCATACACGATGTTTTTATAATTTTTTGAATTGCCAATTACCGGAAGAAAATCTGGTAGTGTAGGTCTAAAACCGAGCCACTCGTCCTGATAGTCCATTAATTGAGGCAATAGTTCTTTTGCGCAATTTGCTAAATATTTTATTCTTTTTTTTGAGATTGGATTGTTCAATCCTCCAAGCTCAACTGTTCCAACTGCTCTTAACCCCTGGTTCATAGGCGTCATTCCAAATCCTCTATCTAAAAAAATTACTGGTCTACTAATTAGCTTTTCCATTCCTTTAAAATGAATATGATAACCTCTTTCAGTATCTAAAGGGATTTTTTCTCCCAGTTGATCTGTTAATTTTTTTGAAAATGCACCGCAAGCGATTACTGATTTTTCAAATTTATAATTTTTATTTTCCGTCTCGATTAAAGTTTCTGTTTCATTAATCTGCTTAAGTGACTTAACGTTTTCTTTAACAAATTTTCCACCTCTTTTAATAAATAATTCAAATATTTTTTTTAATATTCCATGAGGATCTCTGGCATGACATGCATAATCATAATAGCAACCTCCCGAAAATACGGGTTTTAAATTGGGTTCGAGATCTAAAATGTCTTTCACACTTAATAATTTTTGTTTAACCCCTAAATCATTTCTAATTTTAATTTCCAACTCTCGACTTTTAATATTCTTATTGGTCCATATATAAATAATTCCTTTTTGCTCTATTAGATTTGAAGTATCTATTTCCTGAAATATTTCTTCGTAAGCATTCATAGACTGATCTAAAATTTGGTTCATATATTTTGCAGTATGTAGCATTGATTTTTCGTTACAATTTTTCAGGTAGTGAAATATCCAGGGCAGCATTTTTGGTATGTAGTTCCACTTTAATGCTAGCGGACCAAAAGAGCTGAACAACATTTTTGGAATATCGTATAAAATATCCGGTCTATTCAATTGTAGAACAGCGTAAGGTGAAAAATGTCCAGCGTTACCGTAAGAAGCCATCATGCCAGGATCATTTTTATCAAAAATTGTTGTAGGTATATTTTTTTTTAGTAGTTGTAGTCCTATACAAACACCTTGAATACCAGCGCCTACGATTCCAACTGATGAACAGGTTTTAATAGTCATAATGGTACTTTAAATCAAAAACTCTAAGATTTATCTGTGATAGATTGTACTTCTTTTGATTAGTTGCTAGCAACTATTTTAGGACGGCCCTTTTTAGATTTTTCTTTATCTTTTTCTTTTGCTTCTATTGAGTCTAATTTGAATTCATCTTGTGCAGCTTCTAAGCTTGTACTTTCAGTTTTCTTAAGATAACCGTTAATATCTGCACCCTCTTCTGTTTTTAAAGTCTCACTGAACAAAATATCACCTTTTACAACTGCTGTGCTACCTATGATTATAGTTCTTGCAACAACTTTTCCTTCTAAGTGACCATAAATTTCTATTTTATCAGTTTCGACTGGACCTAAAATTGAACCTGTTTCTTTTATAACTATATCATTTGTATAAACAGCGCCCTTAATTAACCCCGCAATATCAATTGCGCCAGATGTTCTTAATGTCCCTTCCAATGAAAATGTTTCACTGATCTGAGATCTGCCACTATCATTTAATGGTCTTGGAGCAGAAGGTTTTTTGTTTCCAAACATTCTGTCATTTCAGCAAATTATTTACATTAATGCAACTATGAATTTGATTATTTTGGGTCTTTTGTACTATTCATAGTTGTGTAACTAATAAGCTATCCTACCGCTTGATCCTTATGTATTTTACAACTCATAGCAATGCCTAAACCCAACATTATGGCCATCATTGAAGATCCGCCATAAGATAAGATTGGTAAGGGCGCTCCGACTATAGGTATTAACCCTAAAACCATGCCCATATTGACCACTACATAAATAAAAAATGCAGTGGCAAAACTAAAGCAATACAACTTTGCAAAAGTATCTCTTACTAGATTTCCTATTGCGACTATTCTCAATGTTATCAAAACATAAATTGCAAGTACAAGGCAAGATCCAAAAAAACCAAACTCTTCAGAAAAAAGCGTAAAAATAAAATCTGTATGTTTTTCTGGTAAATAATCTAAATAACTTTGTGAACCATTTAAAAACCCTTTTCCAAACAATCCTCCTGATCCGATAGCTATTTTAGACTGAGTGATCTGGTATCCAGCTCCAAGGGGATCTCTGCTTGGATCCAAAAAAGTTAAAATTCTTGATTTTTGGTAGGGCTTTAAAAATGAAATTACAACTGGCGCTAACGATAAAAATGTTAAACCTAAGTATGCAAAAAACTTCATTTTAACACCAGCGAGCCAAACTACAATAACTCCTCCTGCTGCAATTAAAAATGCCGTTCCTAGATCTGGCTGCATGACAACCAAAATTACAGGCGCAATCAAAGTGACTAATGGGGTAAGAAGATATTTTGGTCTATTCACATCAGATGATGAAATTCTATGATAATATTTTGCTAAAAATAAAATCAAACCAACTTTCATTAACTCTGATGGTTGAAGATTAATTAAATAAAGATTTAACCACCTCTGTGATCCTGAAGAGGTAAGTCCAAAATACTTAACTAAAATTAAAAGTAATAATATACCTAAAAATATGAAGGTACTAGAATTGTACCAAAAATTTGTTCTGAGAAATGAAACAAAAATAAAAAAAATAAAAAAGACACCAAATCTTATAATGTGGCTTTTCGTATGGTAAGCAAAAGTTCCTCCGTCGGTAGAGTACATTGCAAAAAAGCTTATAAACCCGAGTAAAAGCACAAGCAAAACCAAAAATATGTCTAAGGACACTAATTTATCTTTTAAACTTAAGCTGGAGTATATTGATCCCCTCTTTAACATTATATATTAGCTCCTTTATCCCGAAGAGATTCTCTTAAGGGATGCTTTTCCATAACCTTTTGAATAACTTTTTTTGCAATTGGTGCTGCACTTTTGCTTCCAGAGCCGCCATGCTCGATTAAAACACTTATTGCATATCTTGGGTCTTTGTACGGAGCGAAAGCAACAAATAAAGCATGGTCTCTTTGCTCATAAGGCAAGTCCTCATTTTTAACTTCTAATTCTCTTTGTTCTTGTGTGAATCTTCTTACTTGTGATGTTCCAGTTTTTCCAGCAAACATGTATTTTTTATTTCTACTTCTGGATCCATAAGATGTTCCTAGAGGTTCATTGGTAGCTCCAAACAAAGCGTCTTGAACAAATTTTATATTTTCAGGATTTTTGAATAAACTTTTGTACTTATATTTTGAGATATAACTGTATAAATTTACTATATCCTCAGAAAAAAATTTTTTATCAGATAAAAATTCCTTTAAGTCATCAAATCTATTATCGCTCTCTTCATCCAATACTATTCTAGGTTCAATTTTATAACCACCGTTAGCAATTTGCGCTGTCATTAAACATAATTGAAGTGGTGAAATTTGCCAGTAACCTTGTCCGATACCAGCATGAAGAGTTTCGCCTAAATACCAACCTTTTCCAATATTTCTTTTTTTCCATTGTGTGTCTGGAACTAGTCCAGATTTTTCTTCATAGAAGGTTTTTAAAACCTGGCTTCCTAATCCAAATTTTTTTGCAGTTTCCGATAAACGATCGATTCCTAACTTTCTAGAAACCTCATAAAAGTAAACATCACATGATTGTTTTATTCCATCTCGCATATTTACAAATCCATGGCCTTTTTTCTTCCAGCAGTGATATTTTTCTCCATAAAGTTCTATGGAACCTTTGCAATGTATTATTGTTTTTGGATTAAAAATATCATTTTCAAGTGAACTTATGGCAGTCAATAGTTTTATAGTCGATCCAGGTGGATAAAGACCAGAGATTGCTTTGTTAACCAAAGGTTTATCTCTATGTTTAATCAAATAATTCCAATCTTTTTGATTTATGCCGTGAACAAACTTATTGGGATCAAAAATTGGCGCGGAAACCATTGCAATAATATCACCCCTGTAAATATCCATCACACAAATTGCTCCAGCTTTTTTTTCTAATAATTTTGAGGACATTTCTTGAATTTCTAAATCTAAAGTTGTTCTAAAATTTTTTCCAGATTTTCCTTGATCAATAGATACTTCTTTAATTCTTTTTCCATAAGCATTTACCTCGTACCTTTTATAGCCTAACTCCCCGATTACTTTTGAGTCCAAGTGGTTTTCTAATCCTGTCTTTCCAACTCTTGTTCCAGCCGCAACTTTGTTTTCCAAGTATGATTTAGTCTGTAAGTCTTTTTTGCTGACCTTTGAAACATAACCAATTACATGAGCAGATGATGGTTCCGTATATAATCTAGCTATCGAAACAACAGGTTCTGCACCTTGTAATTCGTGTAAAAATAAATTTATTTTTGAAAACTCTGACCATGTCAAATTATCAGAAACAATAACTGGGTCCCATGGTTTTTGAGATCCAATCTTTCTCTTAATT
>CACIJX010000011.1 GCA_902587085.1 uncultured Pelagibacteraceae bacterium | reverse complement strand
TATGAGTAAAATATTAATAATAGGTGCAGGTTCTATGGGATCAGCTTTTACATTCCCATGCGTAGACAACAAACACAAAGTGACACTTGTGGGTTCGCCATTAGAAAATGACCAAATTGAAAATCTAAAAAGAGATATGACTCATAAACATCTTAATTGTAAACTCTCTGATAAAATTGTTTTTTTGAAGTCTGAAAATTTAAAGAATGAAATCAATAATAGTTACGATGTAGTTGTCGTAGGAATTAATTCTAAAGGTATAGATTGGATCTCAACCGAACTAAATTCAATAAATTCTAAAGCGCCAATACTTTTGCTTACTAAGGGTTTGTCTATAAAAAATGATAAATTACAAATATTAACAAAATTATTTAAAAACCCAAATGTTACAGCTGTTGCGGGGCCATGTTTAGCTAAAGATTTATCTAAAAGAAATAAAACAGGTGTAGTTTTTACGAATAAAAATATTCGTTCTGCTGAAGAAATAGGAAAATTAGTCAAAACAAATTATTATTTCATGGACTTTTCTGACGATGTTATTGGTGTTGAAATGTGCGCTGCAATAAAAAATTTATATTCAATGGTCATTGGATCTTCAAAAGATCTCAATACAGCCGCAATCCTCATGCAAAAGTCAGTATTAGAAATGGGAAAATTTATTAAATTATTCGGTGGCTTAGAAGAGACAGTTTACGGACTAGCTGGTTTAGGAGATTTATATGTAAGTATTGCAGGCGGTAGAAATAGAAGAATGGGTCAGTACCTAGGCGCGGGCCACCTTTATTCTGAAGCTAAAAATAAATTTATGACAAATGATACAGTTGAAGGAGCAGAATTAGCGTTTGAAATAGGCCCAAAAATTTTAAAAGATATATCAAAAAAAGATTTTCCAATCATGTTCTCACTTATAGAGTCCCTTTGTAATGATAAAAAATTTGTTATTAACTTTTTATGAAGAGGCTATTTACATTCAAAGTATTAAAATAATTGTTGATGAAATCAATAAAGCGGATTAAAGAATAAAGATAAATTTATAAATGGTAAAAATTGGAATTAACGGATTTGGTAGAATTGGAAGATTAATTCTTAGGGCTTTACTTGAGAATTATAAAGATAAAATACAAGTCGTTGCAATTAATGATTTAGGTTCTATCGAGACCAATGCACACTTAATAAAATACGATAGTACACATGGAACTCTTTTACACGATGTGACTACATCTAAAGATGGTTTTAAAATTCTTAATCAAAATATTAAAGTTTTTGCTGAAAAAGATCCAACTAATTTATCCTGGGGCAAAGTAGGAGCAGACATTGTTTTGGAGTGTACAGGATTATTTTTAAACAAAGAAACAGCAGGAAAACATTTAAAGGCAGGTGCAAAAAAAGTTATTATCTCAGCACCAGGAAAAGATGTGGATTTTACGATAGTGCAAGGTGTTAATAGTAAGGAATTAACTAAAGACCACAACATTATATCTAATGGTTCTTGCACAACAAATTGTCTAGCACCGGTTGCTATGGTTTTAGAAAATTCTTTTGGTATAGAGTATGGATATATGACTACAATTCATAGCTATACAGGTGATCAAAAATTATTAGATACATTCCACAAAGATTTACGAAGAGCAAGATCCACAGAGGGATCGATGATTCCAACATCAACAGGAGCTGCCAAGGCAATGAGTTTAGTATTACCAAGTTTAAAGGGTAAGCTTGATGGCACAGCCATAAGGGTACCAACACCAAACGTCTCTTTAATTGATTTTACACTAGTTACAAAAAAGGATGTTACTGTGGATACAATAAACGAAGCGATGACAAGAGCGGCTAATGGTGCACTAAAGGGTATTCTTGGAATTAACAAACATCCATTAGTTTCAAAAGATTTTAATCACGATTCTCATAGCTCAATATTTGATGTTACTCAAACACAAGTTGTCAAAAACAAATTTAGCAGAGTACTATCTTGGTACGATAATGAATGGGGTTTTTCAAATCGTATGTGTGATACGTCAATACAAATTTCAAAGCTTATTTAATAAATGGAAGTAGTAACTAAAATTGCGCCTTTAGCTCTTGCACTGATAATGTTGGCCCTAGGATTAGGTTTGACCGGCCAAGATTTTTTAAGAGTGGCAAAACAACCAAAGGATTTTTTAGTCGGATTAATATGCCAATTAATATTGCTTCCAATTATTGCTTTTCTATTACTTAAAATATTTAATTTACCATTGGAGATTGCTCTTGGTGTAATGATTATCGCTGCAGCTCCTGGAGGTGTAACATCAAATGTACTTACAAAATTTGCTAACGGAGATGTAGCTCTTTCAATTTCATTAACAGCAATAATAAGTTTAATTAGCATTATTTCAGTTCCATTTATTGTATTTAAATCGGCAGATTTATTGCAAGTTCCAGGAATATCAAAAGAAATTTCTATGATAGGAATATCAATGAAAATGTTTTTGGTCGTAACCCTTCCAGTGCTTATTGGAATGCTAATAAGAAAATTTGCAACAAATTTTATTATGTCTAAATCTCAACTAATCGAGAGAGTTTCAGTTCTTTTATTTGTAATTGTTTTTGCTGCAATATGGGTTGAAGAATGGGAGAATATAATTGGTTATATCCAACAAGCAGGATTAATTACTTTAGTTTTAAATATTGTGATGATGCTTGTTGGTTATTACGTTGCAAAGTTTCTTGCAAGTGGAGTTGCACAAAGAAAATCTATTTCACTTGAGTGTGGACTTCAAAATGGAACATTAGCTGTATTCGTTGCTAGTCAACTTTTTAGCGACATAGCATATCTAATACCAACGGCCACTTATGCAATAGTAATGTTTATAACTTCTATAATTTACGTTTTTATTGTTAGAAAAATTAATTAAATTTAAAATCTAAATACAGAGCTGCAGACCAAGAAAAATTATTTGCTCCTAAACAATCTCCGTTTTTAAAATTGTAGTATTCGTGAAATTTCTTATTTTCTAATAAATCTAAAGTCTTATTTTTCAATAATTCAGAGAAATTCTTATCTTTATTAATTAATCCTTGGTAAATTATCCAATTTGAATTTATCCAAACAGGACCTCTCCAGTATCTTGTTTCCTCAAAAGTTTTATCTTTAGGGTTTACAGTGGTAAAAAAATAATCTTTCTGTGAGTTGTATTTTTTAAGTTTATCAATAATTTTATTATTTATCTCTTGATTTTCAAGGTTCGCAAATAATATAAAATAATTAGAAATCGCATCTACTTTTATTAAATTATGGTTTTTAAAGTCATAAGAAAAAAAACTTTGATCATCATCTTTATAAAATTTAATCAAACTTTCTTCTGACATTGATATTTTATTTTTAAGATCAGTAAAATCCAAATTAAATTTTTTTGATATCTCTACAAGATCTTTTGTAGCTCTAATAAGTATTGAATTAAAACCAATATCAATCACATTAAACATTGATTCATTAACAATTTTACTTGGATTGTATTTGTTTTTTTTAAATTGATTCAATAAGGTTATATAACCATCGTAATCCTTTTTTAGAGGCCTATTTGAACTTCTTGAAACATTAAGATCTCTTCTTTCATACTTTAAGTTTTCCTCAATTTTCACTTTATCTAATGGACCATCCCAAATAGGAGAGTTATCAAGCCCACTTTCCCAAGGATGGATAATTGCAGCTAGACCAATTTTATTTGTATCTCTGTAATTATAAAACCAGTCCAAATATTTTTTTAATTTTTTTATTATAATTTCCATTCTTTTCATTTGACTTTGATCCAATTTATTCTGGTCGATAATTTTTTTAATTATTGTTGCAATTATTGGTGGCTGTGTAATACCAGAAGAAGGTACCTTATTACCACAATCCCATGTCTTGTGATTTGGAAAATAACTATCGTCATTATCGTGAAATAATATATGAGGTATCATACCGTCTTCCCACTGACCTGATATAAGTTTTTCTAATTCTTCAATTGCATATTCCATATTAAAATATGAGTATCCCAAAGCTATGAAAGCAGAATCCCAATTCCACTGGGCGGGATACAATTCATTATTTGTAGGTAGTGTATAACCAGATCTTCTATTATTTATTAAAACTTCTTTTGCAATATTTATTGTTTCTTTCATTAACCTTTTACACTTCCTGCAGTTAATCCGCTTACAAGATATTTTTCAAAGTAAACAAAAATCAAAAGAATTGGCAGTGTTACAACAACAGATCCTGCCATTAAATATTGTCTAGGTGTTTCTGCATCTCCAGTTAAATGATTAATTGCTCTGGATAATGTAAATGATTTAGGATTATCCAAGAACATTAATGAAAATAGAAATTCATTCCACGCAATCATAAAAACATATAAAGCAACCGATGCAATTGCAGGTAAACTTAAGGGGATTATAATTTTAATTATTATTCCAAACCAATTTTGTCCATCCATAAGACCAGCATCTTCAATTTCTTTTGGAATACTTTTGAAATATCCTTGAAGCATATAAATAGCGACAGGCAATGTTGTTGCTGTATAGACGATTAGAAGGCCTTCAATTGAATTTCTTAATCCTAACTGACTAAAAACAGTATAAAGAGGTATTACTAAAACAATGGCAGGGAACATATATATAATTAATATTGATGTTGATAAAAAAGTTTTGCCAAAAAAGTTTAATCTAGCAACCGCATAAGCTGCTGGTATTGCAAAGATCAAAGTAATAATTACAGTTCCTATTGAAACTATAGAGCTTGTGAAAATATATCTTCCAAAGTCATATGTTTTAAAAATCACTAGGTAAGATTTAAATTGGTCAGAAATATTTTTGGTAAAATCAATACTTAAATCTAAAGGATTATATAATAATGCTGCTTGTAATTTAAAACTTGTAACGAACATTAAATAAAATGGAAACAAAATGATAAAAGCAAAAAATACAATCGCAAATAAAGACAAGAAGTCAAAAACGATTTTTTCGGAAACAAAATCTTCTTTAAGATAATTTAAGTTATAGTTTTTAACCATATTTGTAAAAAATAAACTTATCAAAAGAATTCCAATATTATACCAAATTGGAGCACTTTCATTTATTGCAATATAAATTAAAGTAAATATTAATGGTAGCACTAGTATTTTAATTAGATGATTAATTCTCTTACCAATAAAAACAAGCGATAAACTTAATAATAAGGCCAAAAGAAAGTTTATGTTAAAATTTATTTCTGTTAACTTAAGTCCTTGAAGAGTTGCCATTATTTTCCAAATTGAACCCACCAATGTAAGAAAAATAGATGATATAAATAAATAAATTAATAGTGGTTTATATCTCATCTGCACGCTTCCCAATTAATTTGAAATAAATAATCATAAAAATTATTAATAACATAACTATAACAATTGAAACCGCTGACCCCATTCCTATGTTGGAAACAGCAAAACCTTGTTGGTAAACATTTATTGGCAAAGTTCTCGTTCCTGATGCACCCCCGGTTAATAGAAAAATGTCTTCAAATTTATTAAAATTCCAAATAAATCTAATCATAAATAAAATAGATAAAATTGCTGTTATCTGTGGCAGAGTAATATTAATAAATTTTCTTAGTGGTCCTGCGCCATCAACCTCAGCAGCTTCATATAAATCTTTGGGTACTGCCTGCAATCTCGCTAGAATGAATAAGAAGGCTAGGGGAAAATATCTCCAAATCTCAAACATTATTACTGTAGTTAATGCCAACCTTAATTTAATATCAAAACCCAATAGATTTAGTGTCATATACTTCTGACCTAATAAATTTATCGGTTTATCAATAATTCCAAAATTAACTAACAAAGCATTTAAAGTACCACTATTTGGATCTAACAATAAAGTCCAAGTATATGCTAACGCAACAACAGGTCCGACATATGGAAATAGCAGAATACTTCTCATAAAAGTTCTACCATAAAACTTTTGATTTACTAATTGTGCTGCAAACATACCAAAAATTATTGCACCAACTGTTCCAAAAAAAGTAAAATAAAAAGTAGTTAGTAATAAATCTAAAAATTCATTTTCATTAAAAACTTGTTTGAAGTTTTTTAAAGTAAATTTGGTTGTTAATAAAATATTGTCAGCATCACCAGAAAGTTTGGGTTTTTGAGATTTAATAGTATTTTTATCAATTACTTCATTATTAATATTTTGAATAATAATCTCAAAATTTTCTCTATATTTAGCTTCCCAGTTTCCAAAATCACATTTAATTTTTTTTGATTTAAATTCGCATCTTGAATCAAGTTCAACAGGTTCAATGTTTCTTGGTAAACTATCTGAAAATTTAATATTATTAATATCTTCAATTAGTGAACTGTTTCTTAGTCTATAAACTATTTTTAATTTAGTTTTATCTTCAGGTATACTTTTTACTATCTTTTTTGCTCTTGGCTCAGGAATCCTAATATCTTTTAATTGTACTTCTTTAAAACTTATCCAAATATTTGCAAAAATCGGAAATAATACTATGGCAAATACTAAAAATACCGCTGGTAATAAAAGCGTGTAAGCTGTTCTTTTTTCTATTTTTGATAATGTATCGTTCATATAAAAAGCGGATAATATTATATTACCCGCTTTTTAAAAATATTTTTACTAAAATTTAGCTAATTCAGCGTTGATTTTATCAACTGCTTCATCTGCTGAAATTTGATCATCAATAAATTCTCTTGTGATTCTATTTAAGAATTGCGCATTGATGATTTTTGATGCTCTAGAAAGTTCACCTTCTTTAACACCCCATCTGTTAGCAGTATCTAAACCTGCAACAATGTTATTAATAACATCGCCAGAATAAAGTTCTGTTAAAGGTTTCTTTCTATCAACACCAACTGGAAGTTTACTCCAAGCTTTTGTAAACGCTGCTGGATCACTAGCATTTCCTCTTCTTACAGGAAATTTACCTTCTGGTGCGATAGATAATGTAGCTGTGTAACCTTCATCCATTGAGTATTCGATGAATTTTTTAGCTTCATCAGTATCAGCATCAGCAGTAATACCAAAGTATCTAACATCAGCCCAAGCAGCACCTTTTTTATTATCTGGTCCACTAAAGTTTGTAATGAATCCAGTTTTTGATGCAAGTTCCGGCGATGTTGGATCGCTATTTATTGTTGGAGGAGCAGAGTCTCTTAGACCAGCTAATTCATCCATAATAAATGGTGACCAAATAATCATTGGTGTTTTGCCAGCAAAGTAAAGTGCTCTAGATTGTTTCCAGAATAATTCTCCTGGAGGGCTCGCTTTAGCAAGCTCTTTGTAAAATATTAAAGCATTTTTAAGTTCTTTACCTTGTTTTCTTGTTCCACCTTTTTTAACAAAATTAACTCCATTAGCTAAAAGCACATGTTCTAGTACTTGGCTCATAAAGTTTTCATCTGTTTTAGTAGCGGCAACGAAACCAAATCTGTCAGCATTAGATAAAGCTTTTACAGCTTTAGAAATGTTTTCATAATTTGTTGGTGGTTGAAGATTAAATTCTTTGAATAAATCTTTTCTGTAAACAACCATCTGTGTCCAGCCATCAACTGGTACGGCAGCGATCTTTCCACCTTTTTTTGCCATGTTAAGTGCACCTGGAGCAAAAGTATCTTTGCCCAAAGATTTAACAACTGCGTTGTTAGCATTAACATCTAATATTCCAGCTTCTGCCCACGGTAATACGTACTGAAGTGTATGATAGATCACATCAGGTAGATCACCTGCAGCTGCTGCAGCCGTAGCTCTTTTTCCAAGATCTTTTTCTTCAACAGGAATTACTTCTACGCTAATACCTGACTTGGCTTCAAAAGCTTTAGCCATTTCTTTCTGCTTTTCCATTCTAGCCGGCTGTACTTCAGTCGTCCAAAATGTAATTCCGGCATAACTCGAGTTTGCCAAAAATACCAAAGCAAAAAGATAAATTATTACTTTTTTCATTTATCCCCCTAATAATTTTATATATAAACGAGAAAACCTACCAAATCTGTCGAGAATGAAAACCCTTTAAAAAAATTATAGATGCTATCGAATTTTTCTATTACTTTAATTTTTAAGTATAAATTAAAATTAAAATCTAAAGTTAAACCAGAAGTTGTATGGCTACTATCGAATTAAAAAATATTGAAAAATCCTTCGGTGCAAACAAGGTCATAGACAAATTTAATATCAAAATAAATCACGGTGAATTTATTGTTTTAGTAGGTCCATCAGGATGTGGAAAGTCGACACTACTAAGAATGATTTCTGGTTTAGAGTCAGTTGATGAAGGTGAAATACATTTAGATAAAAAAATAATTAATAATTTAATTCCATCAAAAAGAGGAATTGCAATGGTTTTTCAATCATATGCTTTATACCCGCACATGAATGTTTACGAAAATATGTCATTCGGATTGAAAAATGAAAAGCTTGATAAAAACGAAATAGATAAAAAGGTAAAAGATGCAGCAAAAACTCTTCAGATTGAAGATCTTCTTGAGAGAAAACCAAGACAACTTTCTGGTGGACAACGACAAAGAGTTGCAATAGGACGCGCAATAACGAGAAACCCTAAATTGTTTTTGTTCGATGAACCGCTTTCAAATCTTGATGCTGCTTTAAGATCAGAAATGCGTGTAGAAATTTCAAAACTTCATAAAAAACTTAGTACGAATATGATTTATGTTACACACGATCAAGTAGAGGCCATGACTCTAGCTGATAAGATTGTTATTTTAAACCAAGGAGTAATGGAGCAATATGGATCACCAGATGAAATATATAACAATCCAAATAATATTTTTGTAGCAGAATTTATAGGGTCACCGAGAATGAATATTTTAAAAATTGATAAAGGAAAAATTAAAAACGGAAATACAATTAATATTTTTAACAGCGATATCCAGTTTAATGGTTATAAATTTAATGATGATATTTATCTTGGAATTAGACCTGAACATATTAAGGCTGATAATTCTCAAGATATAAAAGCCAAGATTAAGATTGATCTTATAGAAAATCTTGGATTTGATAAGATTATATACTCGTCTGTAGATGGTGAAGAGTTTAGAATAAAAACTTCAAGCAATATAGATAAAAATCATTCCCAAATATCATTCTCTAAAGAAAATGTTTATTTCTTTGATTCAAATAAAAATAGGATCAAAAATTAGCAGCCTTTAAAGGACGAAGACATATTCTTAAGTAGTTCAGAATACATGCCTTTACCTTTGTCTAGGGTTGCTCCCAGAGGATCTAACACACCAGTTTTAATATTTGTATCCTTTGCAATTGTTTTTATAATTGATGGATTAAACTGTGGTTCTGAAAAAATACAATTAACTTTTTCATGTTCAATAACTTCTCTAATTTCAGCTAATTGTTCAGCACCAGGTAATACATCTGTATTAACAGTTAACGCCCCAAGAATTTTAATTCCAAATCTATTTTCAAAATATTGATAAGCATCATGGAAAACTACAACTCTTGAATTTTTATTTAAGTCTTTTTTGATGGATTTTGTTAACGCGTCTATATCAGAAATAGCTTCTCTAGAATTAGCTTTGTATTTTGCGCTGTTTGCTGAATCAAGCTTAACTAATTGATTTGTAATTTCTTTAATAATCACTTTGGCGTTCATTGGGTCTAACCAAATGTGCGGATCGTGTTCTCCGTGAGCATGTCCCTCGTGACCGTGATCATCATGTTTATCCTCTTTGTGTTTATCCTCTTTGTGTCCATGCTCTTTGTGCTCTTTGTGACCATGATCGTCATGTTTATCTTTTTTATGTCCATGATCGTCATGTTTATCTTTTTTATGTCCATGATCATCGTGCTTATCTTCTTTATGTCCATGATCATCATGACCTTCAAAAATATTTTTTTCTCTAAATTTTAATTTTTTAATTCCTTTTAAATCCATTAATTCTACTTTTGTTGCTTTTTTTGCAATTGAATCTAATGGTTTTTCTAAAAATGCTTCTAAATCTTCACCAACCCAAATAATTAGATCAGCGTTTTCAATCATTTTTGCATGTGATGGTTTTAAGCTAAAACCGTGTGGAGAATTATAACCATCTACTATTACATTGGGTTTTCCAACACCATCCATAACGTATGCAGCCAATGAATGTATTGGTTTAATTGATGTAACTACTTTAACGTCTGCAGATACTGTGCTGTTAAAAGAAAATATAGATAAAAACAATGTAATAAATAGGGTTCGTTTCATGTTGCTCCTTAATTTGTTATAATATAACGTTTGTTATAATATTACATTTTATTAATCAAGGGTTTATTATGGAAAATAAAAATAAAAAAATTCTCTTAAAAGTAGAAAATGCGAGCTTTTATTTAAATAATAAAGCATTGATAAAAGAAGTTTCATTAGAAATAAAACAAGGTGAAATAGTAACTTTAATTGGCCCCAATGGATCAGGTAAGTCGACTACAGCGAAAATTGCCCTAGGTATTTATAAAAAAATAGAAGGTAGAGTAAGAAGATTTACTGAAAGAATAGGTTATGTACCACAAAAAATTTCAGTTGATTGGACACTTCCTATTAGAGTAATTGATTTTATGTCGTTAACTGAGGATTTAAAAAATGATCAAATTAATGTTGCTTTAAATTTAACAGGGGTTGATCATTTAAAAAATAAAAGCTTAAGCAATTTATCTGGCGGTGAATTTCAAAGAGTTTTAATAGCAAGAGCTATTGCAAAAAAACCTGAACTTTTAGTATTAGATGAACCAGTACAAGGCGTTGATTTTAAAGGCGAAATTGCATTGTATGAATTAATTAAAAAAATATCAGAAAAATTAAACTGTGGAATTCTATTAATCTCACACGATCTTCACGTTGTAATGTCAGCAACAGATTTTGTTATATGTTTAAATGGGCACGTTTGTTGCTCAGGAAAACCTCATACAGTAGCTAAAGATGAAAAATATAAAGAATTATTTGGGGATAGAGCTTCAAATATATTATCTCTATATGAACACGAACATGACCATTCACACTCAGCGGATGGATCAATTGATCCAAAAAAATAATTATGTTTGATGATTTTTTTATTAGAGCACTGATAGCGGGGATAGGTATTTCACTTGTAACCGGACCACTTGGATGTTTTATAGTTTGGAGGAGATTGTCTTTTTTTGCAGGTACACTGGCTCATTCAGCATTATTAGGTGTTACCATGGCTTTATTTTTTGAAATAAACATCGCGTTTTCAGTTTTT
This sequence comes from uncultured Pelagibacteraceae bacterium, assembly GCA_902587085.1. GTDB lineage: Bacteria > Pseudomonadota > Alphaproteobacteria > Pelagibacterales > Pelagibacteraceae > Anoxypelagibacter. The sequence continues at coordinate 11,959 of CACIJX010000011.1, read as the reverse complement.
ATAATCTCTGCAGTCTTAGCAATCTTATTATTACAATTACAAAAGAAAACAAAATTACCAAATGATGCTTTATTAGGTCTATTAGCTCACGCTTCATTAGCTGTTGGACTTGTAGTTATAGGTTTTTTAACTTCAATTAGATTTGATGTAATGGCTTTGCTATTTGGGGATATTTTAGCTGTAAATCAAAATGATCTATTAGTTATTTGGCTAGGTGGAGGTTTAATACTAATTATTCTAAAATTAATCTGGAAGCCATTATTTGCATCAACTGTAAATTATGAATTATCAGAAGCTGAGGGTATGAAGCCTGATAAATTCAATGCAATTTTTACAATTTTAACTGCAGCTCTTATTGCGATTTCAATTAAAATTGTAGGACTGCTTTTGATAACCGGTATGCTTATAATTCCTGCCGCAACTGCAAGGAATGTTTCTAATAATCCTAAACAGATGGTTATTTTTTCAGTAATATTTGGATTGATATCTGTTTTAGTAGGTTTGTTCACATCATTGAAAATTAACTCAGCTTCAGGACCGTCAATTATAACTGCTACGTTATTATTATTTATAATATCATTAATAAAATTTAAAAAAGTATCAGAATTGAAAAAGTAAGATGAAAGTGTTAAAATAATTTATGACTCAAAAACAAGAACACCTTTCAAAAAACCAGCAAATTGTTCTTAGTATAATTGAAAGGGCAAAAGGGCCACTAAAAGCTTATTCAATACTTTATAACGTTCAAAAAAGAGGTATAAAAGCACCACTGCAGGTTTACAGAGCATTAGAGAAGCTGATTGAAGCAGGAAAAATACATAAGATTGAAAGTAAAAACGCTTTTATAGCTTGCAAAAATTCTGATTGTGAAATCTCAAAAACAACAGCTTTCTCGATTTGTAATAATTGTGAGCATGTTAAAGAAATAAAAAATTTAAAACTTTCCAAATATTTATCTAATTTTGCTGACAATTCTGGAATGAAATATAAGAAATATAATTTGGAATTTTTCGGTTTGTGCAAGAATTGCAAGATAAAACAATAAATTTTTGCAAAAAACCCTTATTTTAAAGGGCTAATTTTATTCACTTTTTAGTTGCATAGCGGTTACATTAACATTTCATACATGCTAGTTTTTCAAAATTATTAATTAATAATTAAGGGGGAAAAATGAGACTATTTAAGTTAATAGTTGCTTTGTTTACTTCGATCGCTATCACTAGCGCTGCTAATGCCGCTGAAGTTAAAATGGCAAAAGCAAACTGGGATACTGGTTACTTTCAAGCTGAAATATACAAACAAGCTTTGGAAAAAATGGGACACACAGTAACTGAACCTAAAGCTATCAAACCTTCAGTATTTTACGTAGCTGCAGCTGCGGGAGATCTAGACCTATGGGTTAATGGTTGGTTTGGAACTCACGACGGTTACATCAAAGAAGCCAAAGGAAAAGTTAAAACTGTTGGCTATGTGATGAAAAAAGGCGGATTACAAGGCTATCTAGTTGATAAAAAATCAGCTGATAAGTATGGAATCAAAAGCGTAATGGATATTAAAGCTAACGCTAAAGCATGGGACTCTAATGGCGATGGTAAAGCAGACATGGTTGCTTGTCCTCCAGGTTGGGGTTGTGAAAAGCAAATTACAAAACATTTTGCTGAACTTGGCTTAGGTGACTTTATTAATCCAGTAAAAGCTGACTACTCTGCTTCAATGGCAGACGTTGTTGCAAAATACAAAAACGGAAAACCTGTATTATTTTATACATGGACTCCGAATTGGACTGTTGGTGCTTTAAAACTTGGTTCTGATGTTGTTTGGATTGAAGTTCCTTACAGCGGAACAAAAAAAGTTAGCGTATCAAATGCAACAAAATCTAAAATTAATATGGGTTTTGGTGCTGATGACATTCGACCAGCTGCTAATACAGCTTTCCTAAAAGCAAATAAAGACATAGAGAAAATGCTTAAAAAAGCATCAATTCCTCTAGCTGACATTGCTGCTCAAAACATGAAAATGAATGCGGGCGAGAAAAGCGAAAGAGCAATTAAAAAGCATGCTGCTGAATGGATTAAAGCTAACCAAAGTACTTTCGATAGTTGGTTAAAATAAGCTGCAATTATAAGTTCAGTGAACTTAAAACTTGCACCTTCTGACTACGAAATTTACATTCCGATAGCAGAATGGATTGAAAGAAATATTAAAGAGTGGCTGTTTACACAACGGCCGCTCTTTAAGAAATTAGCCGCACCCATAGACGCTACTCTCGAAGGACTAGATACACTTTTTAATTGGATACCTTTTCCAATTGTTATTTTAATTTTTATTTTTTTTGCATGGAAAACCAACGGATTAAAATTTGCTTTTTTTTCTGCTCTTAGCTTGATTGCTATAGATCTAGTTGATCTATGGGAAGAAACTATGACAACACTTGCTATGATTTTCACAGCAGTTATTTTTTGCATGATTATTGGAATCCCTTTAGGTATTGCAGCATCTAGAAGCAGGTTATTTGAAACAATTTTAAGACCAATCTTAGATATAATGCAAACAATACCAAGTTTTGTTTATCTTATTCCTGTAGTAATGCTTTTTGGTGTGGGATTAACACCTGGTGTAGTAGCAACAATAATTTTTGCATTACCACCCGTCATAAGACTTACAAATCTAGGAATAAGACAAGTGGGTAAAGGATTTAAAGAAGCTGGTGCTAGTTTAGGATTATCAAAATTTAAAATTTTACACAGAATTGAATTACCACTTGCACTAAAAACCATTATGGCAGGGGTAAACCAAACCCTAATGTTGGCTTTATCAATGGTTGTTATAGCGGCATTGATAGGTGCTGGCGGTCTTGGTTTAACTGTTTATGTTGCACTAGGAAGATTAGATATTGGTGCAGCAGTAATCGGTGGCACAGGTATCGTAATATTAGCTATCGTATTAGACAGAATTACTCAAAAAATAGTACCACAAGATAATATTAAAACCAGGTAATATTATCGTTCTAAATTTAAAATCTTAAATTTAATCAAATGACATTTAAAAAAGATCTTATTACCGGTTTATCTAAAAAAAACAAAACAATACCATCTAAATATCATTATGATTTACAAGGAAGCAAATATTTTGAAAAAATTACACAACAAAAAGAATACTATCCTACAAGAAAAGAGAAGGAAATCTTAAAAAAAATTTCTAAAGAAATACCCAAACTATTTAATGGTAAACTATCGTATGTAGAATTGGGAAGTGGAGCTATAGATAAGATAAAGTTGCTAATTAATAAGGATGTAAAATATTATGTTCCACTCGATATATCGTTAGATTATGTAAGGAGGTCAGTTAAAAAACTTAAAAAACATTACCCAAAAATTAAAATAAAACCTAAAAAAATTGATTATTCTAAGCAATTTAAAATACCCAATCTTAAAGAAACAACTAAAGTATATTTTTTTCTGGGTTCATCTATTGGTAATTTTTACAACAAAGAGGAAATTAAATTTTTAAAAAAGTTGAGAAAAAGTATAAGCAAAAACAACTATTTATTCATTGGTGTTGATCTTATTAAAAATAAAATAACCCTTGATAAAGCTTATAATGATAAAAAAGGGTATACAGCTAAATTTAGTTTAAATTTAATCAACATAATAAATAGAACACAAAAAACTAATCTAAATATTAATGATTTTTATTATCATGGTTTTTACAATACTAAATTAAAATGTATTCAAGGTTTTTTAGTAAGCAAGGTTAATCAAACCTTTGAAATTGGTCATAAAAGATTTTTCTTAAAAAAGAATGAGAGGGTCTTAGTCGAAATTTCGAATAAATTTACTATAGAATCCTTTAAAAGATTGGCTTCAAATACTGGTTGGACCTCTGAACGAGTTTGGTTAGATAAACAAAAATATTATTCATTATTCCTACTAAAATAGTAAGGTATGCGTCTTTTTTGCCATTGATAATCATTATCATTTATGTGATAATAATTCTCATTAGGAGGAAAGTGTGAATAAAATAATTAAAGTAATTGGACTAGCTATTGTTGGTTTATTTTCAACATTACTGGTTGCAAATTCAGTTATTGCTAACGAAGTAAATGTTTTCAGTGCTAGACATTATGATTCTGATGTTCAGCTTTATGAAAAATTCACGGCAAAAACTGGAATAAAAGTTAATGTTGTATCAGGGAAAGATAAAGCTTTACAAAAAAGAATCAAAGAAGAAGGGAAGGACAGCAAGGCAGATATTTATATAACTGCAGATGCTGGAAGATTAGGAGCTTTTCAAGCTGAAGGAATGTTTCAAAAAGGAGCAAGTTCGGCAGCTATAAAAAAAGTTGTACCTGCTAATTTTAGATCACCTTATTGGGTAGGAATTGCTAAGAGAGCAAGAATAATTTATTACAACCCAAAAACTGTAAATCCATCATGGAATATGAGTTATGAGGATTTAGCTGATCCTAAATACAAAGGTAGAGTAGTAATAAGAAAATCAAGCAACATTTATAATCAGTCTTTAGTTGCATCACTTATTAAGAATAATGGTGAAAAAAATACAGCAGCTTGGGCTAAAGGGATGGTAAATAATTTTGCTAGAAAACCAACTGGTAACGACAGAGCACAGATATTAGCTGTAGCTGCTGGAGAAGCAGACTGGGCTGTAGCAAATACTTATTACTTAGCTTTAATGTTATCCGGAAATAAGGGTGCTGAACAACAAGCAGCAGCAAAAAAAGTAATGCCTTTCTTCCCTAATCAGGATGGAAGAGGTACACATATGAACATAAGTGGTGGTGGTATATTAAAACACGCACCGAACAAAGCTAATGCAGTTAAATTGTTAGAGTTTCTTCTAACCCCCGAAGCTCAACAGCATATTGTTAACAATACTTTTGAATATCCGATGATACCAGGAGTTAAGGCAAATAAATTAATTGCACAATTTGGTTTAGATTTTAAACAAGATCTAAAAACAAAAGTTTCTAATTATGGAAAACTCCAAGCTAAAGCTTTGAAAGTAATGAACGAAGCCGGTTGGTAATTTTATAATAGAACAATTTAGTCCCTGGACTCCTCCGGGGACTAAATTTAGGAGGAGAATTGATAAAGAGGATAAATTTCTGGTTTATTTTTGCCTTTTTAGTACCTTTACTGGTAGCCATACCTATATTTACAGTTTTTTTAAGTTTTTTCGATACAACAGGAAATTATTTAGATCTTTTAAAAGACACTTTTCTCTTAAAATATCTAAGCAATTCATTCCTAATTTTATTGGGAGTGTTATCACTAACTTTTGTATTTGGTGTAACATCAGCTTATTTTGTATCATTTTATGAATTTCCTGGAGTGAATTTTTTTAAATGGTCGTTGATATTGTCTTTTGCAGTTCCAGCTTACATTTACGCTTATTCTTTGGTTGCTTTTTTTGAAAATTATGGAACTGCATTTAGTATATTAACTTTTTTATTTGGAGAAGGGGATTACAATAAAAATATACCTAAATTTGATGGATTAATTGGCTCTATGTTTTCCATTTCTTTCTCTTTGTTTGGTTATGTTTATGTCTTAACAAGGGCTTCTTTTGTATTTCAATCTCATAATCTTATAGAAGTGGGAAAAAATTTAGGTTTATCATCATATGAAAGTTTTTTTAAAATTATTTTACCTTCGGCACGACCTGCAATAGTAGTGGGATTATCTCTTGTTGCTATGGAAACTTTGTCAGATTTTGGTACTGTAGATTTTTTTAGTATTTCGACATTAACCACAGCAATCTATAATGCCTGGATATCTTTTGATGATTTAACAACAGCAAATCAATTATCTTTTGTTTTATTATTTTTTATTCTTCTATTATTTGTTCTTGAAAATATATCAAGAAAGGGAGCAAAATATCATCAAAACTCAAAAGGCAACAAGCCTATTCCCAAAATTAAGTTAGTACGTGGAAAATCTATTTTTGCGACGTGTTTTTGTTCAATTTTATTTTTCTGTAGTTTTGTTTTTCCAGTTTCTCAAATGACTTATTGGACGATAAAATTTCCAAAATATTTTCAAGATATTAATTTTTGGTCACTAAATATGAACACATTATTACTGGTATTTTTATCTAGTTTGCTCTTAATTACATTTTCTTTTACGACGAATTATGCAAATAGAGTATCTAAAAATAAATTACTTAGTTATTTGTCTACTTTCTCAGTATCAGGATATGCGTTACCAGGAATAATCTTAGCAGTTGCTTTTATAACATTTGTTTCCTGGTTTAGTGATTTGTTAAGTTCAATTTTTGGATTTAATAGTTTTAAGAATGTATTTATTGGATCCGTATTTGGTCTTGTTATTGCATACTTTGTTAGATTTTTCTCTCTCTCTTACAATGGAATAAAATCTGGTTATTCTAAAATTAATAATTCTATTGATGAAAATGCATACCTTCTTGGATATTCAAAATTTAAAACATTCTCTTCTATTCACTTACCTTACCTAAGAACAAATATATTGCTTGTTGGTGTTTTAATAGCTTTAGAAATTATTAAAGAACTTCCAATCACTTTAATATTAAGACCTTTTAATTTTGAAACATTCGCAACAAAGGCCTATTCATATGCAGCACAAGATTTACTTGAAGCAGCTGCTTTTCCATCTTTATGTCTAATTATATGGGCCAGTGTATTTATATTATTTATTTCTAAATATATACTTTCCGAAAAATAAAGTTATATTACATCAAAATGAGTTCAAATTTTCTTGAGATTAAAAATGCCACTTTTGTTGCTAGTGAAAAAAACAAAATTGATAATGTATCACTAACAATAAAAGAAAAAGGTGAAATAATATGTTTGTTAGGACCATCTGGAGTCGGAAAGACTACAATTTTAAGAACAATTGCAGGTTTACAAGATTTAAAGTTTGGAGAGATTAAACTTAAAGGAAAAACCATATCTTCTGAAAATTTTAATTTAGAGCCTGAAAAAAGAAATATTGCAATGTGTTTTCAAGACAATTCTTTGTTTCCACATTTTAACGTTTTAGAAAACATAAATATTGGAGCCAAAAGAAAAAATGGATCTAAATTCAATTATTCTGACAAAGATTTACTCAACATCTTACATTTAGAGGATATTCAAAAAAAATACCCGCATCAAATTAGTTCTGGAGAAGCACAAAGAGTTTCATTAGCGAGATCATTGCTTTCGAGACCAGATTTACTTTTATTAGACGAACCATTTGCTAATATAGATGCAAGTTTAAAAGATGAATTACAAAAAAGAATAAAAGATATTTTAAAAGAATTTAATATTACAACAATTATTGTAACTCATGATTCATACGAAGCATTTTTTATGGGTGATAAATGTGGAATATTGTTAAATCAATCCCTTAAACAATATGATGTTCCTTACAACATTCACCACGAACCTAACTCTATTGATGTGGCAAACTTTTTAAATAAGGGCATTTTTATAGACGTTAAAGTTATAGACAGTGAGTGTGCTGTGCACAGACTAAAACATGAAGAATTAGGTGAGATCAGAGGCAAATTATCAAATAATTTTCCAAGTGGCTCAAAAGTCAAACTGCTCTTGCAGCCCGAAGACTTAATACATGATGATCAAAGTAAATTGAAATTAGAAGTTGTTGACAGGAAGTTTAGAGGAACGAACTTTGTTTATACTTTAAAAACAAAAAAAGGAGAACATTTACCTGTATTTGTTCATTCACATCATATACATCAGCATGAAAAATCAGAAAAATTTGGAGTTAAATCTCCGATTTATATTGACCATTTAGTATGTTTTTAAGTAAATATAAGTTTATTTAGCGCCCTTAGCTCAGTTGGATAGAGCATCGGTTTTCTAAACCGAGGGTCGTAGGTTCGAATCCTTCAGGGCGCGCCAATTTGCAATTTTACATTAATCTTAAATTAACTATAATTTTTTAATGGATTTGAACGAAGTAAAAAAAATAATTATTCCCTTACCCACAAGTGATGGAGCCGGTGTGAAATTACTTAGGAGTATTGGGGTTGAACCAAATTATTTTGATCCATTTTTAATGTTGGATGAATTTGGTTCAGAAAATAAAAATGATTATATAGCAGGGTTTCCTCCTCATCCTCATAGAGGTATAGAAACAGTAACATATATGCTTGAGGGTGAATTTGAGCACAAAGATAGTACTGGAGGTAAAGGTCGAATGAAATCTGGAGATGTGCAATGGATGAAAACAGGCAGTGGTATAATTCATTCTGAAATGCCAGCCATGAAGGAAGGAAGACTCCATGGTTTCCAATTGTGGATAAACATGCCCTCCAAGTTAAAAATGAATAAGCCTGAGTACATATATATCAATGCTAACAAAATGGGGGTATACGAAGATACTGAAAAAAAAATTAAAGTTATTGCTGGTAAATTCAAAAATGTCGAGGGCGCAGTAAATAAACACAATGTAGAGCCGATATATTTTGATATTGAATTAAAAGAAAATAAAGAATTTAATTTTATTTTACCTTCTTTGCATAATTCCTTTATTTATTTAATTAATGGACAATTAAAAATTGGAGAAAAAAATCATTCAAAAACAAATGAGTCTAATCTTATATTATTAGAAAGAGGAGATAAATTAAAAATAGTAGCCTTAAAAAAATCCAAATTTTTATTAATATCTGCAAAACCCATTGGTGAACAAATCGCGAGAGGCGGACCTTTTGTAATGAACACAAAAAAAGAAATTGAAAAAGCAATTCAAGATTATCAAACCGGAAAATTTGTAAAATGAATAAAATAAAGAAAAATTTATTTATATTTATATTTTTATTTTTTTATATGAGCAATTTTTCATATTCTGAGTCAATGAAAGATATTGGTTTGAAAGGTAATTTAAATGATGTTACCAGAATACAAAAGATTACAATGTTTGATAATTATTTTGAACCTGCAAGTTTAAATGTTAAAGAAGGTGAAACCATTCTATTTAAAATTGTTAATTCTGGAAATCTTGTTCATGAGTTTAATATAGGCACTAAAGAAATGCATTCTAGACATCAATCTGAAATGCAAACTCTAGTTGATAATGAAATTTTATTACCAGATAAAATTGATTTTAACAGAATGAAAATTTTAAATGAAACAAATAAAAATCTTCATCATTCACATTCAAATAGCGTTTTGTTAGCACCTAAACAAAAATCTGAACTTATTTGGAAATTTTTAAAAAATTCAAATATTGAATTTGCATGCAATGTTCCTGGTCATTATGAAGTCGGAATGTTTGGGGAAATAGCTTTCAATCATTAATTGAAAATATCATTATATATTAAAATAAATTTTTTAATTACTAAATAGAGCATTTAAGAGTGTTCATTCTTGGCGCGCGATATTCAAACTGCTTGAACATGCTAAGCTAATAAAACATAATCGATCTAAATTACATCAATATGTAATTTATTGTTAACAATAAAAAAGGGGATAAGTAATGCTAAAAACATTAAAACGTTTGGTTTATTTGTTTACATCAGTTGCACTATTACTAAGTTTCGAAACTGGTGCATTTGCGGCAAAAAAATCAAAAACTCTTAAAAAAACCCAAAAGATGGGTTACGTGAGATGTGGAGTTTCACAAGGTCTGCCAGGATTTTCTAACGCTGACGCGTCAGGAAATTGGACAGGTGTTGATGTTGACTTATGCAGAGCAGTTGCGGCTGCTACACTAGGGGACTCAGGAAAAGTTAAGTTCTATCCTTTAAGTGCTAAAGAAAGATTTACTGCATTAACATCAGGTGAGATCGATGTCTTATCAAGAAATACTACTTGGACATTATCGAGAGATGCTGACATTGGTTTAACTTTTGTTGGTGTAAATTTCTATGATGGTCAAGGTTTCATGGTTAGAAAAAGTTCTGGAATAACATCTACAAGTCAATTCAAAAGTGGTATCTCTGCTTGTACCAACATTGGTACAACTACGGAGCTTAACATGAGAGACTTTTTTAATTCTAAAGGAATTAAATATGAGCCTGTAGCTTTTGAAAAAGCTGACGAAGTTGTAGCTGCATATGATGCAGGAAGATGTGATACGTACACAACTGATAAATCGGGTTTAGCTGCTCAAAGAACAAAATTGAGCAAACCAGATGATCATATAGTGTTACCTGAAACAATATCTAAAGAACCACTAGGACCTGTTGTAAGACAAGGTGACTCAGTATGGGAAGATATCGTTAGATGGTCATTAAACGTTATGATCGAAGCAGAAGAGTACGGTATAACATCAGCTAATGCTGACAGTATGAAATCTTCAGAAAACCCAGCAATCAAAAGATTAGTTGGAGCTGAAGGTGAACTAGGCGCAGCATTCGGTTTAGATAACGACTGGAGCTTAAGAATTATCAAGCAAGTTGGTAATTATGGTGAAAGCTACAAAAGAAACATAGCTGACACTGGTATTTTGCCAGACAGAGGTCCAAATCAACTTTGGACTAAAGGTGGTATACTTTACGTTCCACCAGCAAGATAATTGCTTATTATAAATATTAAAAATAAAGGGCTGGATTTATCTGGCCCTTTTTTTTATATATAACAATCGATGAATCACAGACTTAAAAATATTATTCCTCAATTATTAACCCTGTTATTTGTTTTAGCAGTTATTGGTTTTTTTACAATTAATGCCCAGTTAAACATGGATGAGAGAGGCATTGATTTTGGGTATGGTTTTTTAGGTCAGGAGTCTTCTTTTGATGTGCAGTTTTCACTTATCGATTATGATGGTTCCCATTCATATGCTCGAGCTTATTTAGTTGGTCTTTTAAACACAATTTTAGTTTCTGTATTAGGCATTATCTTTTGTACGATAATTGGTGTTATCGTTGGAGTTGCAAGGTTGTCGCCAAATTATTTAATAAGAAATACTGCAGCTTGGTATGTTGAATTTTTTAGAAATGTTCCTTTATTATTACAAATTTTTTTCTGGTATTATGCAGCTTTAAGGGCTTTGCCTTTACCCGAAAATACAGAACCTCTTTTTGGTGTAACTTATTTAACAGTTAAAGGTTATTATATACCACGTTTGATTTGGGAAAATTTTGATATTTTATTTTACTCAATTTTAGCAGCTATAATTTCTATAGTAATTATAAAAAATTATGCAAAAAAATTACAAGAGGAAAAAGGTCAACAACTTCCGGTATTTTTAATTTCTGTTTCGTTATTAGTAATACTTCCTGCTTTAACATTAATAACTGGAATGGTTCAATTAGAAGTTGCATTACCAGTTTTAAAACAATTGTCTAAAACATCTTTTATATACGCCGATGGTATAAGTGTTCCTCCTGAGCTATTGGCATTGGTATTGGCTCTATCTTTGTATACAGCTACTTTTGTTGCTGAATGTGTAAGAGCTGGTATTCAAGGAATAAGCAAGGGACAGAAAGAAGCTGCTGCTTCAGTAGGCTTAAATCCCAGTCAAATACTTAAACTTGTTATAATGCCTCAAGCCTTAAGAATTATTATTCCGCCAACCACTAATCAATATTTAAACTTAACAAAAAATTCATCATTAGCAGCCGCTATAGCGTACCCCGATTTAGTGTTGGTTTTTGCCGGTACAGCATTAATGCAGACAGGTAGGGCAATCGAGATTGTTTCAATTACAATGTTAACTTACTTATCGCTAAGCTTATCAATATCAATATTAATGAATTGGTATAACAAAAAAATAGCAATTAAAGAAAAATAAAATGAATAGTCTTAATATTTTGAAGCCAACCAGAACCAATTTTCAAACCTATTTATATATAGGATCAGCTCTTATTTTTTTAAGTATTTTTGATGTTATTTTAAGGAGTTTTTTTAGTCTTAATTTTTCAACTTTTTTACCTGGTATTTTAAATATCTTTCTTCCTCTGATTATTGGTTTAGCTGGATTGCAGATGATAAGACTTGAATATTCAG
>CACIJX010000010.1 GCA_902587085.1 uncultured Pelagibacteraceae bacterium | reverse complement strand
TTGGTAACCCCCCTACATTATGATGTGATTTAATTTTTGAAGATGGACTTCCAGTAACAGATTTACTTTCAATCAAATCTGGGTACAAAGTTCCTTGAGCTAAAAATTTAATCTTTTTAGCTTTTTTTTCAAATAATTTAATGAAAAGCTTACCAATTATTTTTCTTTTTGTTTCAGGATTAGTTATATTTTTTAAATTTTTTAAAAAAATTTTTGAAGCATCAATATAAATTAAGTTAGAATTTAGTTTTCTCTTAAATGTTTCAATAACCTCTTTTTGTTCATTCTTTCTTAAAAGACCGGTATTTATAAAAACACATTTTAAATTTTTACCAATAGCTTTATTTAATAAAAATGCAACTACTGTGCTATCCACACCCCCAGATAGGGCGCAAATTACTTTTTCATTTTTAACTTGGTTTTTGATATCAGATATTATTATATTTTTTTGTTTTTTTAAGTTCCACATTTTTTTAGTTTTGCAAATATCTATTACAAAATTTTTCAAAATTATCTTTCCATTTTGTGTATGCGTAACTTCAGGATGGAATTGTACACCATAAAAATTTTTTTTTTCATTTGATATAATTGCAAATTTAGAGTTTTCTGTAGATGCTACTCTCCTAAAACCATATGGCATCTTGGATACTATATCCTGATGACTCATCCAAACTGAATTTTTTTTATTTTTAAAAAAGTTTTTAGTTATTGGACTTTTTCGATCACTTTTGATCTTAGCATAACCAAATTCCCTAGTTTTCGATATTTTCACTTTACCTCCAAATTTTTTAGCGAGAATCTGATGTCCATAACAAACTCCAAGAATTGGAATGTTTAAATTTAATATGTGTTGAGGAAGATCTAACGAATTTTTATTTGTTATTGTCAAAGGACCACCTGACAAAATTATCCCTTTAACAAAATTATTTTTTTTTATTTTTTTTGCTTGAACGAAATTAAAAATTTCCGAATAAACTCCTATTTCTCTAATTTTTCTCGCAATAAGTTGGGTGACTTGAGAACCGTAATCTATAATAATGATTTTTTCTAAGTTTTTTTGACTCATTCTTACTTAATTATTTGATCAACATTATGAACCATGCTTTCATAAAATCCTGCCTTAGTAATTTTTACAAACTCACCTCTTTTTTGTAAATCTTTTATAGTTTTTGAACCTAAGTAACCCATTGATGATTTTAATCCACCAACTAAATTATATATAATTTTATTAACAGGTCCTTTAAATTTAACGAAACCCTCTACTCCTTCAGGAACGAACTTTGATACATCTTTAAATTTTTTTTGATAGTATCTATCTGCCGACCCTACTGACATTGCTCCTGCAGATCCCATTCCCCTAAAACTTTTAAAAAGCTTTCCATTTCGTTTTAATATTTTTCCTGGACTTTCTTTGGTACCTGAAAAAAGTGAGCCTATCATTACAGCATCAGCACCAGCTGCAAAAGCTTTTGCTAGGTCACCTGAAAACTTAATGCCACCATCAGAAATTATTTTTGTTTCACGATTTTTTAGCGCTTTTTTAACTTCAATTATTGCACTTAATTGTGGCACACCAACTCCGGCTACAAGTCTCGTGGTGCATATTGATCCTGGCCCGATCCCTACTTTTACAATATCAACTCCGCAATCAGCTAGAAATCTAGCTGCCTCACCTGTAGCAATATTTCCAGCACACAGAGGTACTTTTTTGATTTTTTTTTTTATATTTTTTATAACTTTTGAAATTTTACTTGTATGTCCATGAGCAGTATCAATAACTAATAAATCAACGTTTGCTTCTTTAAGTTTTTTTGCTCTTTCTAAATCCTTGGGTCCAACACCGATCGCGGCGCCAACTATACATTTGGCTCTTTTCACTTTTTTTATTTCTTCAATTTGACTATTGATTGACAAGTTTCTATGAATAACTCCTATTCCACCTAATTTCGCAATTGATATAGCCATTTTGGACTCGGTAACAGTATCCATAGCTGATGACATAATAGGAATTTTCAAATTTAAGTTTTTGAATAAGCTTACAGACGTTATTGTTTCCCTAGGCACTATAGAAGAGTGTTGAGGAACTAAACTAACATCATCGAATGTTAGCGAATCTTTAATACTACCCATATTTAACTATATATATTTTTTTGATAAATCCAATCACTAAATAAGTGCGACCGAAAGGTAATTGGATAAAATATTTAAATATTAATATCATTGTTTCTTAAGTATTAATAAACATGTTTAAAAAATTATTTATTATTTTAATTGCTACGTTCATTTTTGCACAATACCTGGGCGTATCTCACTCAGCTTCGAGCGACAGTGGCAGCTCCGATAATTACCTTGACCAATACAAACAAGCTAAACAATTTGTTTTGAGAGCTAAAAAATTAGAGGAAAAAAATAAGGTAGATAGGGCGACAAAACTATACTCAAAAGCATTGGATAAATTAAAAGAAGCTTATAAAACAGACAGAAATAATCCTGATATATTAAATTATCTAGGTTTCACACTTAGAAAAACTGGAAAATTTGATGAGGCTGAAAAATACTATTTGGCAGGTTTAAAAATCAAACCTGATCACAATGGTATTAATGAATATTTAGGAGAGCTTTACGTTAAAACTGGTCGAATTGAGTTAGCAAAAGAAAGGTTATCAGTTTTAAAAAACTGCAATTGTGATGAATACGCTGAATTAAAAGAAGTTATAGAAAAAAATTAAATGCATTTAGTAGAATTATTTGGAAGAATATTCATATCTGCTTTGTTTTTGATTGAAGCGGTTAGAAAATTTTTTAATCCTGATATGAGCATGATGTATATGTCAGAATATGGTGTGCCTGAGTTTCTTTTTTATCCTTCTTTAGCTGTTGAATTTTTTCTACCTATATTATTAATTGCTGGCTTCAAAACTAAAATTGTTGCTTCATTACTTGGAATTTTTGTTTTAGCAGTAACTTTAATTTTCCATACTGACTTTTCTAATAATATGCAAATCATAGCTTTTTTGAAAAATTTCTCTATTTTGGGTGGGTTATTAATAATTATATCTAATAAACCTCAAATCTGCAGCTTTGATCACTATCTGGAAAATAAAAAATAAATTATTTTGTAATTTTATCAAAAGCCTTTAAAGCTGCCTCTCTTGCTTTAGCATGATCAACTATAGGTAGGGGATAATCTTTACCAATTTTAAAATTAATTGATTTTTGAGTATCTTCATCCATCTCCCAAGTTCTATGGATAAACTTTGCAGGAACATTTTTTAACTCTGGAACCCATCTTTTCACATATGATCCATCTTTATCAAATTTTTCTCCCTGCAGAATTGGATTGAATATTCTAAAATAAGGTGCAGCATCTGCTCCGCAACCAGCAACCCACTGCCAACTAGCAACATTATTAGCAACATTAAAGTCCAATAATGTATTTCTGAAATATTTTTCTCCCTCTTTCCAATGTATTCTTAAATGCTTAACTAGAAATGATCCCACAATCATTCTTACTCTATTATGTATCCATCCAGTCTCATAAAGTTCACGCATGCCAGCATCAACGATTGAGTAACCGGTAGTGCCTTTTTTCCAGGCTTCTAAATATTTTTTATTTTCTACCCAAGGAAAATTATCAAATTCTTTTCTAAGGTTACCTTTCAACATTTTTGGAAAATAATTTATTAAACTATGAGAAAACTCTCTCCAACCAATCTCATTAATGAATTTTCTATAACCCGTATTTTTATTTTCAATTTCATTACAAGATTTCCAAATTGTTTCTACATGAATTTGTCCATGTTTAAGATAAGGGGAAATTTTAGAGGTTCCTTCGACCGAAGGATAATCTCTTGTTTTGTGATAATTGTTAATTTTTTTATTAATTAAATTTTTTAAGACCTTGTCACTATTAATCTCAGATGGAACCCAATATTTTTCAAATTTTTTAAACCAGTTTTTATTTGGTAGTACCTTTGATAAATCGCTGGACTGTTTAAAAATAAATATTTTTTTATTTTTTTTCTTTAATTTAGCATCTCTCGACGGAACTTTTTTTAAATAAACTTCTTCAGCAACTCTCCAAAAAGGAGTAAAAACTTTAAATGGTGTTCCGTCATCTTTAGTTACCTCTTGATATTCGCTTAAAATATTTCCTTTAAAAAACTTATAATTTATATTTTTTTCATCAAGAATTTTGATTATTTTTTTTTCTTTACTTTCCTCTCTAGGTTCGGGAATTTTATTCCAATATAAAGATACTTCTTCGCTATTTTTAATTTTATTTAAAACTTTTACCTCATCTCCTACTAAAAGCTCTAAAGAAATATTAAATTTTGATAGTTCTTGTTTAAAATTTATTAACGAATGATAAATCCACCAACGTTGTGCTTCTCTTTTATTTTCATATTCTTCAGGATTAAAAATATAAATTGCTGAGACTTGGTCGTGATTCTCAGAAGCATAAATGAGTGCGTTATTACGACTTATTCTAAAATCGTCTCTTAACCAAACTAATGCTTTTTTATTTTCCATGAGCAATCTATAAACATTTTTAAACCAAACAAAATATAACTATGTGTCGCCCTATTATTTTAGTGTTTGTATCATTTGTTCAGGTAACCACAGAGCTAATTGTGGAAAAGCAATAATAATGATTACAGCTAAAATCATTAATAGAAAAAGGGGGAAAGCGCTTCTTGCAATAAATCCCATATCTTTTTTAGCCATACCTTGCAGAACAAACAAATTAAACCCAACTGGTGGGGTTATCTGAGCCATCTCCACAACTATAACTAAATAAATACCAAACCAAATCATATCGAACCCTGCTTGACGTATCATGGGCTCTATAATTGCCATAGTTAAAACTACTGCAGATATACCATCTAAAAACATACCAAGGATTATATAAAATAGTGTTAAAACAACGAGTAGCATGTATGGTGACAGATCCAATGTATCTATAAATACTGCTAAATTTTTTGGTAGACCTGTAAAAGCCATTGCTAAAGTTAAGAAAGAGGATCCTGCCAATATAAAAGCAATCATACAAGAGGTTTTTGTAGCACCTAGCAATGATTTGCTAAAAGACTCTTTAGTTAAACTTTTTTGAAAATAAGATAATACTAAAGCGCCTAGAACTCCTAAGGAAGCCGCCTCTGTAGCTGTAGCAATACCGGCATAAATTGATCCGATTACAGCAAATATTAAAAGAACAACAGGTAACAATTGACCAGATTTTTTTATTTTTTCTAAAAAAGAAAAGTCCTCACTTATAACAGGCATGATTTTCTTGTTTTTAAGAGACCAAATAACAACATAGGTCATAAATAAAAGCGCCAATCCAATACCTGGGATAATGCCTGCAATAAAAAGTTTTGCTATAGATTCTTCTACTGTTACACCGTAAATAATTAAAATAATAGAGGGTGGAATTAAAAGACCCAAAGTTCCTGATCCTGCAAGGGTTCCTAAAAGAAATCTTTCTGGATAATTTCTTTTTCTAAGCTCTGGTATTGACATTTTTCCAACTGTAGCCACAGTCGCTGCAGAGGATCCAGAAATTGCTGCAAATATAGCACAACCTAAAACATTAACATGAATTAATCCTCCAGGTAATTTTGCTAGCCATGGTGATAACCCTTTAAACAAGTTTTCAGATAACTTGGTTCTAAATAAAATTTCTCCCATCCAAACAAAAAGTGGTAGAGCAGTTAATGACCAAGAAGAACCCATGCTCCACATTGTGGTTGCCATAGCATCTCCGACAGGCCTTGAAGTAAACATCATCATTCCTATTGTGGAAACTCCAATCATGCTTATTCCAACCCAAACTCCTGATCCAAGGAATATTAATAAAACACTTATAAAAAATATTGTAAGATAAACATCAAGCATTTGGTTTTATAATAAATAGTTTTAAAAAATTGTGTATAATACAAATAAAAAATATAATTGAACCCAAAGCTACACCCGTTTGTGGTATCCAAAGTAAGATTTCATCTGCCCCCTGACTTCTTTCACCAAGTTGAATAGATACAATCCACATTTTAATAAAATAAAAAGCTAAAAAACCTGACAAAAATGTAGAGATTGCTAAACACCAAATGGTTAAAAATCTTCGCAAACCTCCTTTTGCTTTCTCAAGGAATAAAGTGATTCTAATGTGACCATTTTCATTAAATGTGTAAGCGAGAGCTAAAAAAGAAGCAGTGGCTAAACTATAACCAGAATATTCTGTTAAACCACGAATATAAAAACCAAAAATTCTAGAAGCTATTCCTATAACTATAGAAACTAATATAAGAACTAAAAAAAAGGATGCGACGTATCCTGAGTATCTGTAAAGAGAATTAAAAAATTTATCTAATTTGCAAAGCATAAAGGCCGTATCCTATTATACGGCCTTTTTGGCTAAATTAAATTTATTTATATGCTGATAAAACAGCTTGTCCTCTTGAACCAGCTCTACCTGCCCACTCTTTGGCCATAGTAGCACCTGTTTTTTCAAAATGACTTTGTAAAGCTGCATTAACTTTTCCAACCACCATACCGGCATCAGCTAAAGCTTTTTTGTCTGCAACGTTACCTTGTTTTGACAAATTCCAACCTTTTCTTTCAGCTAGAGCAGCCTGTTGCATAACCATTTTTTGCGTAGCACTATCTAGTTTGTTCCAAGCTTTTTTGTTTGCAACAACCATATTTTTTGGAAACCATGCTGCAATATCATAAAAATATTTAACACCATTTTCCCAAATTTTACTATTTTTACCAGTTGTTGGAGATGTAATCATGCTTTCAACCATTCCAGTAGAAAATGCTTGACTGATCGCAACTGCTTCAAGTTTAGTTGGTTTCATTCCTGTTAATTCTGCAATTCTAATTGTTGCAGAGTTATAAGCTCTAAACTTAAGTCCTTTAAGATCACTGACTGAGTTTATAGCTTTTTTACTATACAACCCTTGTGCTGGCCACGGAACTGCGTAAAGGAAAACTAATCCTTTTTCATCAAGTCCTTTTACCAATGCAGGTTTTGAAGCTTTGTAAAGCTTTTCTGCGTCTGAGTAAGTTTGAGCAACAAAGGGTATTGAGTCCACTTCTAACAATGGATCAAACTTTCCGTGAGCAGACATAAATCTTTCACCGATTTGTGTTTGACCAGTTTGAACAGCTCTTAGGATAGCCCCACCTTTAAACAATGATCCACCTGGATGAGTTTTTATTGTAAGTTTTCCACCTGACTTTTCAGTAACAGCATCTGCAAATTCTTTTGCATTTGCTGAATGGAAGTTACTTGCGCCATAAGCTAAAGCCATATTCCATGTCTCTGCGTGAGCAGCTCCTATACTGATAAGTAAAGAAGTTAGTATTATGCTAATTTTTTTAATTATATTCATATTTCCCCCTATAATTAATAATAATCCATTTCACATTCCCATTTAAGAAATTGCAAGGTATATTTTAACAAATATTTCTTTAAAGAAACCCGATAAACTAATATAAATGGTCATCTAAATGGAAAACATACTACTTCCAAAAGTCATTATTTTCTTTCAGATTGTATTTATCGATATAGTGATGGCTGCAGATAATGCCATCATAATAGGTTTGATAGCATCATCATTCGCTGCAAAAGATAGAAAGAGAATAATTCTTCTTGGTGTTTTTGGAGCTTTTATTTTTAGGGTGATTTTTGCTGCAATTACAGTTCAACTTTTACAATATCCAATTTTAAAAATTATAGGTGGTGCATTATTAATTTGGATTATTGTAAAATTAATTAAAGATTTAGAAATTTTTGATGCTTTAAAAACATCTAAAGAGCAAACACCAAAACCTAAAAAACCTCCATCTTTTGCTTCTGCAGTTTACGCAATAATAGTTGCTGATGTTACATTAAGTTTTGATAATGTCTTGGGTGTAGCTGCTGCTGCTAAAAATGAGACAGGTTTACTAATTTTTGGATTATTATTGTCAGTTCTTTTGGTTGGAACGGTAGCAACCTTTTTTGCAAACTATATCAAGAATCATAAATGGGTTGGTGTACTTGGATTGGTGGTAATATTATTTGTGGCAATCCAATTAATTGTGGGCGGTACAAATGAAATATACCCAGGTTCAATGCCTGGATTTATTTTGAAGATTGTTTAGATCTTAAACTTAAATAGCTTTGCCAAGAAAAAATTAATATTGTAAAAACAAGAATAATAGCTGTCAAAGGCCTGTCCCATAAAAAATTAAAAGATCCATCGCTTATTAGCAAAGACCTTCTTAAATTTTCTTCCATCAAACCGCCTAAAACAAAAGCTAATATTAAAGGTGGCATGGGAAATTTATAAAGCCTTAAACCTGTTGCAACAACAGCAATCCCTATCATTAAAAAAATATCAAAAGTATTAAAAGACATTAAATAAATTCCTGTTACTGAAAAAAATAAGATCATAGGTATCAAAAATGTTCTTGGAACAGCAAGTATTCTAGCAATGTAAGGTATTAATGGTAAGTTTAAAATCAAAAGTATTACCATACCAATATACATTGACATGATCACAGACCAAAAAATTTCTGGATTGGTCATATATAATCTTGGACCTGGCTGTATTCCAAATCCTAGAAGGGCCCCTAGCATCACAGCTGTGGTTCCACTTCCTGGTATTCCAAGAGTTAATAAAGGAACAAATGAACCAGAACAAGCTGCGTTATTTGCTGTTTCAGGAGCTGCTAAGCCGTGAACACTTCCCTTGCCAAACTTTTCTTTTTCTTCCTTATTAACAAAACTTCTTTCCATACCATAAGCTAAAAAAGACGCGATAGTTGAACCTGCTCCTGGAAGTACTCCAACAATGAAACCAATAACTGAGGATCTTGGAATAGTTTTTAATGTTTTTTTAGTTTCTTCTTTATCAAGTTTTATAGATCCTAATTCTTTAAGCGATATAGCTTTAGCGGCACTACTTGGATCTGTTCCTCTTAAAATAATCATTAAAGCTTCACTCATTGCGAATGTAGCCATAACTACTAGAACAAAACTTATTCCATCAGATAAATTCATATTATTGAAAGTAAATCTGGGTATATCAGATAATGTATCTTGACCAATACATGCTAACATCAAACCTAACACCGACATCATCATTGCTTTAAGAAATTGTCCTTTGGATGAAAAGGCTGCGACAGCTGTTAAACCAAGAATCATCAGTGCAAAATAATCTGGTGATCTAAAAGATAAACTTATTTTGGATAAACTTGGTGCTGCAAATAATAAAAAAATTGCGGCAATAGTTCCTCCGGCAAAAGAACTGTAAGCTGCAATTGCAAGTGCTTTACCTGCTTTTCCTTGTTGCGCCATTGGGTACCCATCAAAAGAAGTCGCTACTGTTCCTGGGATTCCTGGAGCATTTATTAATATCGATGATGTAGATCCTCCAAAAACTGCGCCGTAATATACTCCCGCCATTAATATCAATCCAGTAGCAGGGTCGAATCCATAGGTGATTGGTATCATTAATGCAATGGCGGTCATTGGGCCTAGACCCGGTAGCATTCCTATTATCGTTCCAAAAAAACATCCCATGATCACCATTAAAATATTTTTTAATGATAAAGCTGTATTTAAACCTATTAAAATACCTTCAATCATCCAATTATCCCTATATATTTTAGTAGAGGGTCTCTAAGATAAATATTTAAGGCTCCATGAAGTAAAAACATAAATAAAGCCACAAATGGGAAAGAAAAAATAAGCATTAATTTCCATCTTCTCTCTCCAAGAAAATAATAAGATAATAATAAAAAAATTGAGGTAGATAAAAAGAAGCCAACTTTTAATATAGTAAGTCCATAAAAAATCATAATAATAACTAAATAAATTACTCTCTTATAATCCAAAACTTTGTGGTCTACTTTTTCAACTGATTTTTCTGGAAGAAGAATTTGTAATCCAGCAAAAAACATACCTGCGTATCCGAGATAAATCGGAAAAGTTTTAGCGTTAAAGGGTGAGTTTACGTCGAATGCAAAAACTTGTATTTGATTAGCTGTATAAAGGTAAAATGCTGATAAAACAAAGAAGAGCAGTGAAATAATTTTGACTGAACTTATTTTCACCGCTCCTCCTTTAAATCCTAATGGATTAGATTACTCCTAGTTTTTTCATAAGAGCTGTCATTTCTTTAGTTTGAGTTTGTAAAAATTTAACAAACTTTTTGTCTGGATTATAAATATTAACCCAGGCATTTCTTTTTCTAACAGCTTCCCATTCAGGAGTTTTTTGTACATCGCCTAACATTTTTGCAATTTTCTTTTTATCTCCACTGCTCATGCCAGGAGGGCCAAAAAATCCTCTCCAGTTTACAAACTGAACATCAAAACCTTGTTCTTTCAATGTTGGGACTTCAGGTGCATCGGATACTCTTTTAGGTGCAGTTATACCAATAATTCTAACTTGGTCTCTTGCTCCCATAACTTCTCCCAAACCAGTTGAAAGAATTTGAGTTTCACCAGATAACAAACCTGCTAAAGCTTTTCCGCCTGCATCGTATGGAATATAAACTACTTTATTTGGATCAGCCCCAGCTTCTTGAAAAGCAAGTGCGCCAATTAAATGGTCCATACTTCCTCTTACAGATCCACCAGCCATTTTCACAGATTTTGGATTAGCTTTATAAGCTGCAACAACATCTTTGAAATTTTTAAAAGGTGAATTTTTGGCAACTGCGATTGCTCCATAATCACCGATAACTCCAGCTATTGGTACTACGTCTTTGTAAGAAAGAACACCGCTACCTTTAACATAACCTTCGTGTCTAGTAATAGATCTTAAAACCAGAGGAGTTGATTGTACTAATACAGTTCCTGCAGGTTTAGTGTTAATTAAAAATGATAGAGCTTTTCCTCCACCACCACCTGACATATTCTCAAAAGATGCACTCTTAAGCATACCAGATTTTGTTAATGCTTCTCCTGTTCCTCTAGCAGTTCCATCCCAACCACCACCAGCTCCTCCACCAATAATGAAGTGAAGTTTATCAATTGCAAATGATTGTGTTGAAATTGAAGAGAAAAGAACAGCAGCAAAAACTAAGCTAATAAATTTTCTTATATTTCGCATTTTTCCTCCATTTATTATTTATCTTATTAGATTTAGAATTTATTAAAGAGTCAATTAGAAAATTGTCTTCCTGACTTTGGTTCTCAAAGATTTTCCTTTAACTTCAACGTTAAGTTTAGTTAACTCGCCCGATTTGAGCTTCCTTAAGTTTTGGACTGCTTTTAAAAATCTCTCAGATTCTTTGTTTGAAACTATTCCATTAGTTAAAGTCCTAAATTTTTCAATATAGTTCGATCTCCTGAAAGGTCTGTTTCCAGCTGGATGAGCATCAGCAACGGATATTTCATCCTCAATTTTACTACCATCTTTCATTTTAATTACTACCCTACCACCAAAACATTTTTTATTAGGATCAGGATCGTGATATTTTTTTGTCCATTTTTTATCCTCAAAAGTTTTTATTTTTCTCCATAGCTCAACAGTGCTCTTTTTATTGGCCCTTCGAGGTGTATAAGAGTTTATGTGGTGCCACTTTCCATCCTCTAAAGCTACAGCAAAAATATACATTATAGAGTGATCCAAAGTTTCTCTGCTAGCTTTTGGATCCATTTTTTGAGGATCTTTTGCACCGGTTCCAATTACAAAATGAGTATGATGGCTAGTATAAATATCTACAGATTTAATTTTTGAAATATTATCAACTCTTTCATTCATGCTTCTTGCTAAATCAATAAGAGCTTGTGATTGATATTCAGCAGAATGTTCCTTAGTGTAAGTTTCTAGTATACCTTTTTTTTCTTCATTAATATTTGGAAGTGGCACTGTGTATTTAGCCTTCGGTCCACCGAGGACGTAAGCAATCACACTATCTTCTCCTTCATAAATTGGGCTTGGTGCTCCCTCTCCTCTCATACATCTATCAACTGCCTCAACTGCTAACTTACCTGCGTGTGCAGGCGCAAAAGCTTTCCAGCTAGAAATTTCTCCTTTTCTAGATTGTCTTGTTGAAACTGTTGTGTGCAGTGCTTGTTGCACAGATTGATAAATTGTATCCGTATTTAATTTCAATAATGATCCTAAGCCGGCAGCAACGCTTGGACCGAGGTGAGCAATATGATCTATTTTATGTTCGTGTAAGCATATTCCTTTCACAAGATTAACTTGAACTTCATATCCGGTCAAAATCCCCCTGATTAAATCTTTTCCTGACAATTTTTTTTGCTGTGCCACTGCAAGTATCGGCGGAATGTTATCGCCGGGGTGGCTATAATCTGCGGCTAAAAAAGTATCATGAAAATCTAACTCTCTTACTGCAGTTCCATTAGCCCAAGCTGCCCATTCACAATCAAATTTTTTCTTTGAATTAATTCCAAAAATAGTAGAGCCGTTCTTTCTGGGATGAGCTAAAGCCATCTCTCTTGCAGATACAACTGGCTTCCTATTAAAGGAAGCAATAGCAACAGATGCATTATCAATAATTCTATTAATAACCATATCGATAGCATCCTCGTTCAATTTGGATTTATCTGATGAAATCTCGGCTATCTTCCATGCTAACTGTTGTTTTTTTTTTAATTTTGAAGCTGAGGGATAAACTTTGACTTTAATATTTCTCATTTTAAATCTAGTAATTGTTTTAAGTTTTTTACCTCATTTTTGGGTTTATAATCAAGTTTGTCAAATACGCTATTATTTCTATTTACCCAGATAGAGTTATAACCATAATTTCCTGCACCTGAAACATCCCAAGTATTTGCGCTTAAAAAGGTAATTTCTCCTTTGCTCACTTTATATTTATTTACTGGCATATCGTAAACTTTAGGATCTGGTTTGTATATCTTTACTTCTTCAACAGAGAAAATATCATCAAATAAATTTTCTAAATCACTGCTTTTAACTAAATGATTCAATAGTTCGGGTGTTCCATTAGATAGAATAGCAAGTTTTAACGATTTTTTTTTCAAATTTTCTAAAACATTTTTAACTTCAGGGTAAGGGGAAAGCTCTTTATAAAGACTCAATAAATCATTCCTTAGTGATTTATCTATTTGAAAAGTTTCCATTGATTTATCAAGGGAGTCTTCTGTGATTTGCCAGAAGTTTTTGTGTTTTTTCATTAAACTTCTTAGCCAAGTGTATTCTAATTGAGTAGTTCTCCAAAAATTTGCAAAGTTTTCCCACTTGTTGCCAATTTTGTCTTTGCGTTTTTCAGCTACAGAATTTACATCAAATAAAGTGCCGTAAGCATCAAAAACAATAGCCTTTGCATTGTTCATAGATTAATTGAGCATATTTCTTAAAACGTATTGGAGAATTCCACCGTTTTTGTAATATTCAATTTCATTTTCAGTATCTATTCTAGATAAGAGTTTTATAGTTTTGCTTGATCCATCGACATATTTAATTTCACAACTTACCTCAGCTCTAGGGTTTATTCCTTTTTCAATGTCAATAATTGTAAATAACTCTGTGCCTTTTATATTTAATTTTTTTCTATCAAAACCTTCTTTAAATTGAAGAGGCAGAATTCCCATTCCAACCAGATTAGATCTATGAATTCTCTCAAAACTTTCAGCTATAACAGCTTTTACTCCTAGTAATTTTGTTCCTTTAGCAGCCCAATCTCTAGATGAACCTGTTCCGTATTCTTTGCCAGCGATAACAACTAGGCTGTTTCCTCTTTTTTTGTATTCCATTGCAGCTTCGTAAACACTCATTTGTTTACCGTCTGGCTGCAATATTGTGAAACCACCCTCAGTTCCAGGAGCCATTTCATTTCTAATTCTAATATTTCCAAAAGTTCCTCTTAACATTACTTCATGATTACCTCTTCTTGCACCATACGAATTAAAATCCTTTTGTTGTACTTGATGCTTCATAAAGTAGTCGCCGGTTGGACTGTCTTTTTTTATGGATCCAGCAGGTGAAATATGATCCGTTGTAACAGTATCACCAAGTATTAAAAGTGGTCTTGAATCTTTAATTTTTTTAAACCCTTCAGGTTTGTCTGGTAAATTGTCAAAAAATGGTGGTCTTTTGACATATGTAGAACTCTCTTCCCAATCATAAATACTGCTTTCATTAGTTTGTATTGAACTCCATTCTTTTGGTCCTTGAGATACATTTGAGTATCTTTTAATAAACATGTCTGCACTAATAGATTTTAATATTAGATCCTCTATTTCTTTATTTGATGGCCAAATATCTTTTAAAAAAACATCTTTTCCATTTTTATCTTTACCTAAAGGATTTTTATATAAATCTTGATGCATATTTCCCACAAGTGAATATGCAACTACTAAAGGTGGTGAAGCTAAATAATTTGCTTTTACATCTGGATTAATCCTTCCTTCAAAATTTCTATTTCCTGATAGAACAGAAACTGCATATAAATTTTCTTTTTGAATTGCGTCGGAGATTTCTTTATCTAAGGGACCTGAGTTTCCTATACAAGTTGTGCAACCATACCCAACAAGATTAAAACCTAATTCGTCCAAATATTTATTAAGACCAGCTTTTTCTAAATAATCCGTTACCACTTGTGAGCCTGGTGCTAACGAAGTTTTGACCCATGGTTTAACTTTTAAACCTTTTTCAACAGCATTTTTTGCTAATAAACCCGCACCTATCATGACGCTTGGGTTAGAAGTATTTGTACAAGAAGTTATTGCTCCAATTACAATGTCCCCATCTTTTATTTTAAAATCTTTTTTCTCTACTTTGGTCTCTAAGGGAACTTTTCTATTTGTATTTTCTTTAAATGATTTATCAAAACTTTTTGCAGCATTAGTAAGTAGAACTTTGTCCTGAGGTCTTTTAGGTCCTGAAATACTTGGTACAACCGAATTTAAATTTAGTGAAATAGTATCAGAAAAATCTATTTCTTTACTCGCCCACAATCCTTGCTCCTTGGAATATTTTTCAACTAAAGAAATTGTGTCTTTATCTCTTCCAGAAAATTTTAAATATTTAATAGTTTCTTCATCAATAGGAAAGAAACCACAAGTTGCTCCATATTCAGGAGCCATATTTGCAATTGTTGCTCTATCTGCAAGTGAAAGGTTTTTAAGACCTTCGCCATAAAATTCTACAAATTTTCCAACTACACCTTTTTTTCTTAACATCTCTACTATTGTTAAAACTAGATCGCTAGCTGTAGTACCTTCAGTAAGTTTTCCATTTATTTCAAAACCAATTACTTCGGGAATTAACATTGAGATAGGTTGACCAAGCATTGCTGCTTCAGCTTCTATTCCTCCAACACCCCAGCCTAGAACAGATAAACCATTAACCATAGTAGTATGGCTATCAGTTCCAACTAAGGTATCTGGATATGCAAATGTATCACCGTCTATATTTGAAGACCAAACTACTTTCGACAAATACTCTAAATTAACTTGGTGACAAATTCCCGTTCCTGGCGGCACAACTCTAAAATTATTAAAAGCATTTTGTCCCCATTTAAGAAAAGAATATCTTTCACCATTCCTATCGAATTCTCTTTCCACATTTTTTTTAAAGGAATCTTTCTTAGCATAATTATCCACCATTACTGAGTGGTCAATTACAAGATCGACGGTAGATAAAGGATTTATTTTATTTGGATCTTTGTTTTTAGATTTAACTGCATCTCTCATGGCTGCTAAATCTGCTACTGCTGGAATTCCTGTGTAATCTTGTAATAAAATTCTTGCCGGCCTATAAGCAATTTCCATTTTAGAGTTCTTTGTTTTAAGCCAATCTGCAATACCTTTAATTTGATTTTGATTTACTGTTACACCGTCCTCGAAACGCAATAGGTTTTCTAAAAGAACTTTTAAAGATTTAGGTAATTTATTAATGCCTTTCAGCCCATTTTTCTCAGCTTTTAATAAATTGTAGAAATGATAAGTTTTTCCTGAAATATCTAACTTATCTAGTGATTTAAAAGAATTTTTACTTTTAACATTCATGTCCTATACATAGAACATAATCACACAAACGATAAGCAAAAAAGACATTAAGTAGTTAAAATTCCTAATAAATTTTTCACTTGTGGCAAAATTTCTTAAGTACATTCCAATTAAACACCAGCTATTTATGCTGATCACTGCCATTAAGAAAAAAAAGGATATAACTATTATAGAGTCTCTGAGGTAATTTATTGGATCTATAAATATTGAAACAGTTGTCATAGATACAACTAAACTTTTTGGATTAACGAATTGTAAGACGAAAGCTTTGCTAAATGTAATTGGGTTTTTTATTGGCGTTCCTTTTGAAGGTTTAGAAAAAGAAATTAAATAAGCTAAATAAATTAAAAAAATTGATCCAAATATTCTTATTATTTCTTGAATTATTGGATACTGCCTAAAAATTAAAATTAATCCTGTATTCATTACAATTAGTAATGAAGTCCAACCAAAAATAACTGCAAGAATTAATGGTAGTGTTTTTTTATAACCAAAGTTAAATCCTGAATAAGATGCAGTAATATTGTTGGGACCCGGTGTAAGTGCTGTAACAAAACCAAATATTATTAGGCTTAATAAATCAGGATACATTTATGCAATATCCAAGCCATTCTCCGCTTGTTGTGATGGATGAACCAAAACTACTTTGCCATCCTTTTCAATGGCTCCTAGAATTAAAACCTCAGAAATTACTCCTGCAATATTTTTTTTGGGAAAATTACAAACACCAATTACCTGTTTTCCTATGAGATTTTCTTTTGAGTAATAGTGAGTAATCTGTGCTGAAGACTGTTTAATACCTATTTCTTTTCCGAAATCTACTTTAACTACCAATGAAGGTTTTCTAGCTTTCTCGTTTTTTTCAACTGATAAAATTGTACCTAGCTTAATACTAATTTTTTTAAAATCATCAAATGTTATTTCCATTTTCCTCCTAAAAAAAAGGGGGCTTAAACGCCCCCTTTTTTAATATCATGAATTAAAAAGAATTACAGTTGTTTGTAATTTCCTTTGCTCCACTCATACCATACATAACCTGGTAAGCTCACATCGCCTTTTTTATCAAAGCTTAGAGTTCCAAGCACTGTATTGAATTTACCTTTTTTCATAGCTTTCATAACTTTATTGCTATCTGTTGAACCAGCCATTTTTGCAGCTTGTGCAAAAACTTCTAGAGCAGCATATGAGTAAAGTACATAACCTTCAGGCTCTATACCTGCGGCTTTGAACTTCTTAACTAATGGAGCAGCTTCTGGATTATTTCTAGGATCAGGGCTGAAAGTCATCAATGTACCTTCACCTGCGTCACCAGTAATTTGCCAGTATTCAGCTGTAACTAAAGCATCACCACTAATTAATTTAGTTTTCATACCTTGATCTCTCATTTGTCTTACGATCAAACCACCTTCTGTGTGGTAACCGCCAAGATAAACTGCATCTATACCTTTTGACTTAAGTTTAGAAACTAGAGCTGAGTAATCTTTTTCACCAGCTGTAATCGCTTCGTACATAGTTTCTTTTAAGCCAGCTTTGTTCATATTCATTTTTGTAGCATCTGCTAAACCTTTACCGTAAGCAGTTTTATCATGAATAATCGCAACTTTTTTTCCTTTGTATTCTTTTGCTAAAAAATTACCAGCAACTTCACCTTGTTGGTCATCTCTACCGCAAACTCTAAATACGTTTGGTCCACCTTCATCCGTAAAAGCCGGATTTGTTGAAGCTGGAGAAACTTGGATGATACCTTCTTCTGTGTAAACTTTAGAAGCTGGTATTGAAGATCCAGAGCAGAAGTGGCCTGCAACATAGGCAACTTTCTGTGATACAAATTTGTTAGCAACAGCAACAGCTTGTTTTGGATCACAAGCATCATCACCAATTACTAATTTAACTTTTTCTCCATTTATACCGCCTGCAGCATTAGTGTCTTTTACCCACATTTCAGCTCCAGCTTTAAGCTGGGCACCAAAAGATGCGTACTGTCCGCTCATTGGTCCAGCGCTTGCGACTACTATGTCGGCTTTCGCTGAGAACGAACCAAACATTAAAAAGGCAGCAAAAACAGAAACTAGATATTTTATTGATCTAATCATTATTTTCCCCTCGTTAATTAATTAATTAATTAAAATTGAGTTATTGAACTACAACTACAAGTTTGTGTAAATACTTAAACTGTCCAAAAAAAATTATTTTCCGCCTTCTAGGTAAGCTGCTTGCACGTCTGGGTTGTTTAATAGATCTTTACCCTGACCTTCTAATGAAATTTTTCCATTTACTAAAACATAACCTCTGTCTGCAAGTTCTAATGCTTTTTTAGCGTTCTGTTCTACGAGAAAAACAGTAACTTTTTTTTCCTTATTAATATTTTTGATTGATGAGAAAATTTGATTAACTAATTTTGGCGCTATACCTAGTGAAGGTTCGTCAAGTAAAAGCATACTTGGTCTAGCCATCATAGCTCGACCTATAGCTAACATTTGTTGTTCTCCACCTGATAAAGTCCCACCTCTTTGTGATAATCGATCTTTTAGAACTGGAAATAGATCGTAAACATCTTTTGAGTCTTGATCAAAATTTTTACCCTTTTCATTTACAGAAGCCCCTAATCTTAAATTATCCTCGACAGTTAATCTTGCAAAAATTCTTCTTCCTTCGGGAACCTGTGAAATACCAAGATTAACAATGTCGTGTGGGGGCATATTAACAATACTTTTATTGTCAAAAAGTATTTCGCCCGTAGCTGCCTTATTAACCCCGCTAATTGTCATTAATAAAGTAGATTTTCCAGCACCATTTGATCCTATTAGAGCAACAATTTCTCCATCGTTCACTTTAACATCTACCCCTCTAAGAGCTTGAATGTTTCCATAAAAAGTCTCTACTTTAGAAATATTTAACATTTTTAATCCTCTGTACCCAAGTAAGCCTCGATAACCTCTGGGCTATTTTTTGTTTGCTTTGCTGTTCCTTCAAAGATTTTTTTTCCATAGTTTAAAACAACAACATGATCTGAAATCCCCATAACAACACTCATGTCATGTTCTATTAACAAAATTCCTGTTTTTTTATCGTTTTTTATAAACTTAAGTAATTTATTTAGTTCAGCAGATTCCTTTGCGTTTAATCCTGCAGCTGGTTCATCCAAACATAAAAGATGCGGTTCAATGCACATTGCCCTCACAATTTCTAATTTTCTTTGATCTCCATAAGGAAGGTCTCCTGCGTTATCATCTGCTCTATTTGTTAATCCAATAATATCTAACCAGTATTTTGAAATTTCCATAGCTTCTTTCTCTTTTTGTAAGTAAGATTTAGAATTGATCAGACCAAGAATACTAAAGCCAGATGCTGTCATAAGTTTGTTATGTTGGGCTACCATCATATTTTCCAACACTGACATTTGAGGAAACAATCTTATGTTCTGAAAAGTTCTGGCTACTCCTGCTTTTTGAGCAACTTTAAAATCAGAAAATTTCTTTAAATCCATTTTATTATTATTTTTGCTTAAGTACATTGAGCCTGCAGTCGCTTTATAAAATCCAGTTAAACAATTAAATACTGTGGTTTTTCCAGCTCCATTCGGACCAATGATAGATGTAATATGATCTTTTTTTGCTGAAAAGCTGAGGTCATCAATGGCTATCAGACCACCAAATTTCATTGTTAAATTTTGAACATCTAGTAATGTTTCGCTCATAAATTATCCGTGTTTACCCATAGTTATAGTTGGTTTTCTTTTTGCTAATATCCCTCTTGGTCTAAAAATCATTATGAGAACCATGGCTCCACCAAAAGCAACCATTCTATAGGACTCAAAATCTCTAAAGACTTCTATAAGACCTATTAAAAAAATTGTAGACAAGACAACACCTGTTTGTGAACCCATTCCCCCTAAGACAACTATCGCAACTATTATTGCTGACTCAATGAATGTAAAACTTTCAGGACTTATAAAAGCCTGACGAGTTGCAAAAAAAGATCCTGCAAAACCACCAAACATAGCTCCAATAGCAAAAGCAGTTAATTTTGTATTCCTTGGATTAACTCCTAAAGACTTGCAGGCTATTTCATCTTCTCTTAACGCTTCCCAAGCTCTACCAACGGGTAATCTTCTTATCTTTATTGTAAAAGCGTTTGTTATTAGTGCCAAAACAAGAATTAAGTAATACAAAAAAATAATTCTTTGCATTGGATCATATTCCAATCCAAAAAAAGTATGAAAGGTTTCTACTCCTTCATCCGGATAGCGTTTAAATGGCAAACCAAAAAATGAGGGTCTCGGAATTCCTGTAAGACCATCAGGACCTTTTGTTAATTCATACCAATTTAAAAGAAGAATTCTTATCATTTCACCAAAAGCAAGTGTAACAATTGCAAGATAATCTCCTCTTAATCTTAAGACAGGAAAACCCAATAAAATACCAAACATTCCCGCAAAAAGACCGGCAATCGGAAGGCAGATCCAAAAAGACCAACCAAAATGAATAGCAAAAAGAGCGTAGGAGTAAGCGCCTACAGCATAAAAAGCAACGTATCCTAAGTCTAAGAGTCCAGCTAAACCTATAACAATATTCAATCCCCAGCCTAACATTATATAAGTCATCATCATGATGGCTATATCCATCCAATAACGATCTGCAAATGGCATGAAAGGAAAGATTATTGAAAAAGCTATAGCTGCAATAGCTATTTGAGCTCCTTTTTCATCTAAAAAATTTGAAATTGCTTTTCCTAGTGAAGATGGTTCCCCTCTCCTTTGTTCTTTTTTATATGAATAAATATTTATAAAAAATCTACCTATGGCACAAAAGGCAACTATGAGTAAAACAATAAACCATTTTGGTTCGACAACTAATACTTCATTTTTAGCAACCGTTCTGAGTCCAACAATAGGACCGAATAAAGCTAGTGCAATAATTCCAGTAAATAAACTATCTTTAAGAGATTTTTGAATTAAATCTTTTCCCATTTTTATACTTTTTCAATATCTGGTTTGCCTAGAAAACCTGTTGGGAAAAATATTAAAACTATAACTAAAGTAGTAAAGGCAGCAATATCTTTATATTCAATTGAAATGTATCCTGACCAAAAAGTTTCAATTAATCCAATCAGTAAACCTCCGAGCATTGCTCCGGGAATTGATCCTATTCCACCCAATACAGCGGCAGTAAATGCTTTAATTCCTGCTAAAAATCCAATATAGAAATCTATTACACCGTAATACATAACGAACATCACGCCTGCAACTGAGGCAAGTGAAGATCCAATAATAAATGTCATGGAGATTGTTCTGTCTACATTTATTCCCATTAGTGCCGTCATGGTTCTATCCTGTTCACATGCACGTTGAGCTCTTCCCAAAGCTGTTCTGGTAATTAACAATGTAAAGATAGCCATTAAAACTATGGTTACTAAAACTATAAAAATTTGAAGGTAACTTAGTGTGACAACAAAATCTGATTCTTTGAAAAAATTAAACCCACCTTGAATTACAGGCTGTAAAGTTTTTATTCTAGCACCTTGAGCTGCTTGAACATAATTTTGAAGAACTATAGACATTCCTAATGCTGAAATCAGAGGCGCTAATCTAAAAGATTTTCTTAAGGGTTTATAAGCCAACTTTTCAACAGTCCAACCATAGCAAGCTGTAAAGATCATTGCGATTAACAAAACTAATATTAATATGATTGGTAATGATATTCCTGTCAGTGCAAAAAGAATAAATGAAATTAAAGCAACAAACGCTCCCACCATGAAAATATCACCATGGGCAAAATTTATCATTCCAATAATTCCATAAACCATCGTGTAACCAATGGCAATCAGACCATAAACAGAACCTAGGGTTACGCCGTTAATTAACTGTTGCAGAAAATATTCCACATCCCCCCCAAAAAATTTTAAAATCTTTTAAAGATGCTATTTAAAACTTTTTGTTGGATTTTGTAAAATTTCTTTTTTTTTAATTCTGTCAATGCTTGGGCATTAATACCGCCAGGGGTTTGAGATTCCCTTACAAGTTGTTTTAAGGACAATTTATTTTTGAATTTAGAGTCTTCTGACAAGGCTAGAAAAAGTTCCCTAGTGTAATCTTCTGCTACTTTTTTATTAACCCCTTTTTGAATAAGCCAATTGCTTGTGACCATCATCATATTATAAAAAGGAGCCATAAAGGAAGATGTTGTCCAAAAATTTTTTGAAATTTTTTCATCATTTACCTCTATAGATTTTCCTAACATGTTAAAAAAGTTTTTAACCTGCTTGTCTTTCGGTGAAATAATTACTGGACCTTTTTTTATTCCTATGAATGGTAGTGGTATCACTCTTATAATATTTTTTGTTTTTGTGTATTTTTTTAGTCCTGCTAAATTTATGGTTGAGATGAAACTTATTATTTTTTGATTTTTTTTAAATCTGAGTTTTTTTAATATTTGATGGCCCACAGTAGGAGTAATAGCTAAAAACACCCAATTTGACTTATCTATCAAGTGTTGATTGTTCTTACAGATATCTACTTTTTTAAACTTTTTACTCAATTTTTTTGATATCAATCTATTACGAGGGGAGATATAAATTTTTTTGATTTTTAGTTTTGATTTAAAAATACCTTCAATAACAGAAGAGGTAATATGTCCAGTTCCCAAAAAACCTATTTTCATTAATTATGCAGAATAACCAAGCAATTCCATTTAATAAAGAAAATTTTAAGCAAATCTTATCTAAAGAATTTGCATGGGTTATTATTGTGTCTATTCCTGGCGCTTTAATTGCTGAATACTTTAATATTCCATTGGCTTGGTTTTTAGGGCCTATGTTAGTCACATCTATAGTTTCATTAAGTGGTTTTAAATTAAAAATGCCCAGATTAATTTTGAGTATAGTTTTAATTTTTCTGGGTCTATATATCGGAAACTATATTGATAAAAATTTATTTTCCCAAATAGATCAGTGGATTTTGACTTCTTTAGTAATGCTAGGTTATATCATCTTGAGTGTACTTATAGTTTCAAAATATCTACAAAAATTTTCAGGTTACGGAAAAAAAACATCTATTTTTTCTGCTGCTCCTGGTGCTTTAGGTCCTTTACTAATCTTGGCTGAAACCGAAAAATCTGATTTGAGTCAAGTAGCTACTTCGCATTTAATTAGATTGATTATAATTATCACAGTTTTTCCCTTTTTAGTTCAATCACTTTATGATTTTGAAGGAACACAGGAAAAAATTGAAGTGATAACAGATCAAAACTTTTGGCATTTATTAATACTTATAGCTTTTTCTATATTTTTAATTTTAATATTTGATAAATTTAGATTACCAGCTGCGCTCCTATCAGGAACACTTGTTGCTAGTGGTTTGTTACAAATAGCTGAAATAGCAACTTATAAATTACCTTCAAATGTTATTGATTATTGTCTACTAATACTTGGTTCATCAGTTGGGTGTAGATTTGCTGATAAAACTTTTAACGAAATAGCTAAAAATGCTTTACACAGTTTTGTTGCTACTTTCTTACTTGTTATACTTGGTGTTATTGCTGCTGTTGTTGCGAGTCTAGTAATTGAAAAAAACTTTTTTACTTTATTATTGTCTTATTGTCCTGGTGGTATTTATGAAGTAGCAGTAATTGCTATTTTTTTTGATTTAGATCCAGAATTTGTTTCATTTCATCACATAATTAGATTGTTGATGATACTTTTTTTAGTTCCAATAATTCTTAAAATAATGCACAAAAAAAAACCCACCAATTAATGGTGGGTTTTTCGAATTAAAATAATTTATCTTAAATTAAAAACCTAATGCTAATCTAACTCCAAACGTATCCATATCTGCTTCAACTTTGTTGTTTGTAGTTACGCCTGCTCTAGCAACTGATGATTTTAGTGAGATATCATCGTAATCCGTGTAAGTGAATTCAGCTTTGAAAATACCTCTTGTACCAATTTCGTGTTTTTTAAAACCAAAACCTAAAACTTTACCATTAACTGTTTCGTTAGGATATTTAGATCCTGTTTCTAAGCTATCGTTAGTAATTAAGTCAACTTGAGCTAATCCAGCTTTAACATAAAAAGGACCACGTAATCTTATGTCAGCGTAAATAGTTGTGTGATCTTGTAAATCAGCGCTAACTTTTTGTGTTCTTAATGTATTTGCTGTTGTTGCAGTATTTGTAACTGATTTCTCAGTGTCAACTCTTGTATGTTCTTTTCCAGATACATCTGCATCCATAGGAACATAATCAATACCAAATGATATTCTTTCATTAATTGCTATTTCAGCAAATATAGATGGAACTCCAGCTACGTGTTCAACACTTGTGCTAGACTTTTCTCCACCTTCGGTCTCTGTACCATCTGCTTCAATATTCACTAACGATCCAGACACTCCGATATTAAATCCTGCTGCATAAGCATATGTGCTCCCGAACAAAATTAAAAATAATGTTACTAAAACTTTTTTCATAATCCCTCTAATTGAATTTTAATAGTGAATTCTTAGCAAAATTGACGTCTAGAGTCTCTATTTTTTTATTTTACGCCTTAGTAATCAAATTGTATTAAATTGATCAAATACCCATAAAAAAGGGCTTTTTGTGTGATATATTTGCTACACTTTAAAAAAATTTCTAAGTTTTGTCTCAAATCTCAAGGTCTACTTAGAATCAAAAAAACACCCTCTTATTCTCAATAATTCCCGACTTAAATTAACGTCTTTTTTAAATGCTTTTCTTCCGTGTAGCCAAAAGTAGTTATTAGAAAAAATAGTTGAACCCGGAGACAATGGAAAAGATACCTTTTTTTTACTTTGCTCGAGAGCATCGGATAACCTCTGCAAAAAAAGGCCCTGTTCCATATTTTTTGGTTCAGGAAATTGATCTATATAGGAAATAGTGGGCATTCCATCATTGTCTGATGAAAAAACGGGGTGTTCAATTTTATAACCTACTTTTTTACTTTTTGGCGAACCCCAAACAAAATTATTTTTACCAATTGGATTAGAGCTAAATTCGTCACAGTGTTCCCAATCATCTAAATGAAGCAAAACACTGTCTCCACCTTTAACGTTAATTTCTTCTATTTTAGTCATAAGCAGCCAATCTGTCTTTTCTTTTACATAAGTTCCGTCCGTATGAAGGTCCAAATTAGTATAGGCTTTTCTTAAATAAGAGTCGCTAGAGTCAGAGTGTTTTACATGAAATCTTGCATAATATTTATCAGTCATGGAGTCAAAATTAGGTAGTCCAACTAGATAAGCAAATGCAGTAGACAATTTAACAAGAAAATCTTTGTCAAATTTTGAATTCTTTATATTTGGTTCAATAATCGCAGTGCCTGAATTTCTATCCTTTAAAATTTCATTTAAATTTTTACTTAAGTTTCCAGAAAAAACTTCGTCAACACTTTTGGCCAAGGAAAATCTGGAGAAAGGTTTGTATTCTAGAGACTGAATGCTATGTTTATTAAAAGGGAATATTAATTTATCTAGTTCAGTTTCTTGAATTTGGATTACTTTAATTCTCTTTGATATTGAATGATCTTTGATCTCTAAACTCATTTTATTCTTGATGCTATATAATCTAAAATTACAGGATTGTAGTATTGAAAACAAAGTCCTGTATCCATATCATGACCTTTTTTAACAGGTTCTGACCAGTCATATCCCTTTCGAATACATTTTTTTCCATTAATTTTATAATTTTCAGAAATTACTATTCTTTTCACACTAGGTATATCTTCTAGCCAATCAGATAATAGTCCCTCGTATTTATCTTTTGGGTGCGTAAATGCCAGTA
>CACIJX010000009.1 GCA_902587085.1 uncultured Pelagibacteraceae bacterium | reverse complement strand
GTTCTAGTTGGGGCAAATCCTCGTCATGAAGCAACTATGATTAATGCAAGAATTAGAAAAAATTTTGTATCAAAAAAAATACCTATTTTGTCATTTGGAAATCCTGGTGATCTTACTTACGATTATAAGATTGTGGGGAATACTACAAATGATATTGAAAAATTTATAAACAAGGAAAGCGAAGCTAGCAAATTAGTTTTGAAGTCTAAAAAGCCAATAATTATTATAGGAGAGTCAGCTCTAGAATTAAATTCTGGACAATATATTTTTGAGAATATTAAAAAATTTTTGTACGAGAATAATTTTATTAATGAAAAGTGGAATGCATTGAATGTATTAATACAAAATGCTTCTTCTGTAGGAGCTTTAGATCTTGATTTTTTTAAAATTAACAAGAAAAATAATTTTAATTTTTTTAGTAAACTAAAAAATCATGAATTTAGTTTACTTTATTTAGTTGGATCAGATAATTTAGATTTTATAAGAAGGGATGAATTTATTATCTATCAAGGCAGCCACGGTGATCGATCTGCTCAAATTGCTGATATTATTCTTCCTAGCCCAGCTTTTACAGAACAAGATGGATTATTTATAAATTTAGAGGGTAGGTTACAAAAATCGGTTAAGTCTAGCTATCCTCCTGGAATTTCCAAAGAAGATTGGAAAATTTTTAATTTAATTTCTTCACAAATGAAAGGTCAAAATTTATTTCAAAATTTTCAAGAATTAAGAAAAAATACTTTACTGAAAATAAAAAACCATTCGGATTTTGATCTTCTTCCAAAAACTAAATTGGATAGTCGCGAATTTTTATCATCTAATTTGGTTGATGAAACTATAAATATTAAAGAAATCGATTATTATTTCAGCAATTCTATTGCAAGGTCTTCAAAAACAATGAGCGATTGTAGAACTATTAGGTCAAAAAATTTTAAAAGTAAAACTGGAAGTTATTGATGGATATATTTTATACAATTTATAATGAAACATACAAAATATTTTTATTATTAATACCTATATTGATATCAGTCGCTTTAATTGTCTGGTTTGATAGAAGAGTTTGGGGATTTGTTCAAAGAAGAAAGGGCCCTAATGTTGTAGGTCCATTCGGTTTGTTTCAAACAGCAGCTGATGCTCTAAAGTATATATTTAAAGAAATTATAATTCCAGCAAGTTCAAATAAAATAGTTTTTATTTTAGCCCCTATCGTAACTATGACATTAGCGCTTTCTGCATGGGCCGTTATTCCATTGAGTGAAAAAATAATTATTTCCGATATCAATGTTGGAATATTATATATTTTTGCAATATCTTCATTGGGTGTTTATGGTATTATCATGGGTGGTTGGGCATCAAACTCTAAATACCCATTTTTAGGAGCAATACGATCAGCTGCCCAAATGGTTTCTTATGAGGTTTCAATTGGAATAATAATTATTAATGTACTTCTTTGTGTTGGATCTTTAAATTTAACAGATATTGTTTTAGCTCAAGAAAAACTTTGGTTTGTAATACCTTTGTTTCCAATGTTTGTGATTTTTTTCATATCAGCATTAGCAGAAACTAATCGACCTCCTTTTGATTTACCAGAGGCAGAGGCTGAATTAGTTGCCGGTTACCAAACAGAGTACTCAGGTATGATGTATGCAATGTTTTGGCTTGGAGAATATGCAAATATTTTACTATTATGCGCACTTGGCTCAATTCTTTTTCTTGGGGGTTGGTTGTCACCGGTAGACATATATCCCCTAAATGTAATACCCGGTATTTTTTGGATGGTATTTAAAATTTTATTACTGTTTTTTATGTTTGCTATTATAAAAGCTATAGTTCCTAGATATAGATATGATCAACTGATGAGATTAGGATGGAAGGTATTTTTGCCCTTTTCGTTATTATATGTCGTTCTAACAGCAAGTTTTTTGGTTTACTTTGATTTATTACCGGGGTGATAATTAAAATGAAATTAAATAGAATTTTTAAAATAATTTTTCTTTCTGAGTTTGTTAAAGCAATCATTATTGCATTTAAAGAAATTCTTACTAAAAAGAAAACAATAAATTATCCTTTTGAGAAAGGTAAAATTAGTCCAAGATTTAGAGGTGAACATGCCTTAAGAAGATATCCAAATGGAGAAGAAAGATGCATTGCATGTAAGTTATGTGAAGCTGTTTGTCCGGCTCAAGCAATTACTATTGAAAATGAGGAAAGACCAGACGGAAGCAGGAAGACAACCAGGTATGACATTGACATGTTAAAATGTATTTATTGCGGATTATGTGAAGAGTCTTGCCCTGTTGATGCAATTGTACAAGGTCCAAACTTTGAATTTTCTAAAGAAACCAGAGAGGAACTTTATTACAACAAAGATAAATTGTTAGAAAATGGGGATAGATGGGAGTCAGTTTTGGCTGAGAATATCAAATTAGATAATCCATACAGATAAATTAAAAATGATAGCCCACGCCTTATTTTTTTATTTTTTTTCAATAATCGCAATCATATCTGCAATTTTTGTTATAGTTTCAAGAAATACTGTTCATGCAGTTTTTTTTTTAATCTTAGACTTTATTTCAATAGCATGTTTATTCATTATGATTGGTGCGGAGTTTTTAGGAATGATGATGCTTATAGTTTATGTTGGTGCAGTGGCTGTATTGTTCTTATTTGTCGTAATGTTAATGAATGTTACAGAGCAAAAACTTTCTTGGTTCAGAGGCTCAAAAAGATCTGGACATATTCCGACTGGATTAATCGTAGGATCTGTAATCCTTCTAGAGCTTGTTGTTATAGTTGGAGGTTGGCAGTATAGAGATACATTTTCTCAAACAGAATTTTTAAAATTTGATAGTGATTTTACAAATACGCACTTAATTGGTAACGTTTTATATACAGAATATATTCATCTTTTTCAAATTTCAGGAATTATATTACTCCTTTCTATGATTGGTGCGATTGTTTTAACTTATAGAAAAAGAGAAGGTGTAAAAAAACAAAGTTATATAAAGCAAATATCTAGAGAACGAGAAGACTCAGTTAAATTAGTTGATGGTGAATTTAACAAAGGAGTAAGTATAGATGATTGAAATTGGTTTAGGTCATTACTTAACTTTAGGAGCAGTCATTTTTTCATTAGGAACTTTAGGTATTTTTCTCAATAGAAAAAATGTCATAGTTATACTCATGTCTGTTGAGCTTATTCTTTTAGCTGTAAATATAAATTTAGTTTCATTTTCAATATATCTGCAAGATATCACAGGTCAGATTTTTACAATGCTTATCCTAACCGTAGCAGCTGCAGAAGCTGCTATAGGTTTAGCAATTATTGTTAGCTATTACAGAAATAAAGGTTCGATTAGAGTTGAAGAAATCGATGAAATGAAAGGTTAAATGGAATACGCAGTTATTTTCTTACCTTTATTTGGAGCCATCTTTGGTTATTTATCAAAATATATAAGCGATCTAACATCTCAAATAACAACAACATTTTTTGTATGCGTTACAGCCGCTATATCAATTATTTTATTTTACAATGGTGTTATTAACAACGATTACGGAAATTATTTGATCTACGAGTGGATATCTTCGGGAGATTTTGTAGTCAATTGGTCAGTTAACATAGATCCATTAAGTTCAATCATGCTTGTTGTAGTTACTTTAATATCAGCCTTAGTCCATATTTATTCCATTGGTTATATGAAACACGATCCTAACAAACCTAGGTTTATGTCTTATCTTTCCTTATTTACCTTTTCTATGATTGTTTTAGTTGTCTCAGATAATTTTTTACAATTATTTTTTGGTTGGGAAGGTGTTGGATTATGTTCGTACCTTTTAATTGGATTTTGGTACAAAAAAGACTCTGCGAACAAAGCTGCAATTAAGGCCTTTATAGTAAACAGAGTCGGAGATTTTGGCTTTGCCTTAGGTATATTTTTAATATTTATGTTCTTTGGAACTGTTAATTATAGTGAGGTTTTCGAAATTACTCCGAAATTTTCAAGTGAAACAATAAATTTTTTAGGATTCAATATTAATCTAATTACATTAATTTGTTTATTTTTGTTCATA
Organism: uncultured Pelagibacteraceae bacterium; assembly: GCA_902587085.1. Lineage (GTDB taxonomy): Bacteria > Pseudomonadota > Alphaproteobacteria > Pelagibacterales > Pelagibacteraceae > Anoxypelagibacter. The sequence goes on along the minus strand of CACIJX010000009.1, from coordinate 22,767 downwards.
GGAGCAATGGGAAAGTCAGCACAATTTTTCTTACACACTTGGCTACCCGATGCCATGGAAGGACCTACTCCGGTGTCCGCATTAATTCACGCAGCTACAATGGTTACAGCAGGAGTGTTCCTTGTGGTGAGATGCTCGCCTATTTTTGAATACTCTCAAATAGCTTTAAATTTTGTTGCAATAATAGGGATGTTAACCGCTTTTTTTGCTGCGTCAGTAGCTCTTGTTCAAAATGATATCAAAAGAATAATCGCTTACTCAACATGCAGTCAATTAGGTTATATGTTTTTTGCAACTGGAGTAGGAGCATATAATGTTGCAATATTCCATTTATTTACACATGCTTTTTTTAAAGCCTTACTATTTTTAGGATCTGGTTCAGTTATCCACTCATTAAAAGAAGAACAAGATATTAGAAAAATGGGAGGCATATGGAGACAGATGCCTTACACATGGATTGCAATGATTGTAGGAACACTTGCTTTAACAGGCTTCCCTTTTCTTTCAGGTTATTATTCAAAAGATGCAATTATAGAGTTCGCTTATTTAAAAGGTACAAACATCGGATATTTTGCAGCTGGTATTGGAATTGTAACGGCACTTATGACCGCAATGTATTCGTGGCGATTGATTTTCAAAACTTTCCACGGAAAATTTAATAATCTTGATTTATCTAAATTTGAAATAAAGGATTCTGGAATATTAATAATTTTTCCATTAGTTATCTTAATTTTGGGATCTATTTTTTCAGGGATTTTTTTTAAAGAACTTTTAATAGGCCATCATTATAATGATTTTTGGCAAAGCTCAATTTTAATACTTAAATCAATTGATCATTCAAATGTACCATACTGGATATTATTTATAACTCCTTTACTAGTTACTTTGGCTATTCCCATTTCTTATTATCTTTATATAATAAATAATAAAATTTTAGAAAAAATTAAAATTAAAAATCAATTAATTTACAAATTTTTGTTGAACAAATGGTATATCGATGAAATTTATGATTTTACTTTTGTTAGACCTTCTCAAATAATTGGTTCATTTCTTTGGAAATCAGGTGATATTAAAACTATCGATCGATTTGGACCTGATGGTATATCAAAAATCGTTAAAACTTTATCAAAAAAAACAACGAAGTTTCAAAGCGGATATATATATGACTATGCTTTTGTTATGTTGATTGGTCTTTCTTTATTATTAACAATTTTTATTTTTTATAAATGAACTTCCCAATTCTATCATCGATAACCTTTTTGCCTTTAATTGGTGCTTTTTTTGTTTTTTTAACTAGAAGCGAAAAAACCGAAAAAAATAATGGAGCTATTTATATCTCCATTTTTACAAGTTTTCTAAATTTTTTTATTTCTTTATTTTTATGGTACTCGTTTGATACTAAAACTTCAGAATTCCAGTTTGTTGAGGAGATTGATTGGATTAGCGGTTTTATAAAGTTTAAATTTGGAATTGATGGAATTTCTATTTTATTTATACTTCTGACTACTTTAATTGTACCAATCGCTATAATCTCATGTATTAACAGTGTAAAATTAAGAATAAAAGAATTTTTAATAGCCCTTCTAGTCTTAGAAACATTTATGATTGGAGTTTTTTGTTCTTTAGATTTAGTTGTTTTTTATCTTTTTTTTGAAGCTGGTTTAATACCGATGTTTCTCATTATTGGAATTTGGGGTGGACCCAAAAAAGTTTATTCTGCTTTTAAATTCTTTTTATTCACATTATTAGGATCTGTTTTAATGTTGGTTGCAATAATAGCTATATACTGGATAACAGGCACAACAGATGTCACTGAAATTTACCAAATTAAGATTCCTCATGAGTTTCAATATTTGTTATGGCTAGCGTTTTTTAGTTCTTTTGCTGTAAAATTACCCATGTGGCCTGTACATACGTGGCTTCCAGATGCTCATGTTGAAGCACCAACTCCTGGCTCGGTAATCTTAGCTGCAATTTTGTTAAAAATGGCTGGTTACGGATTTTTAAGATTTTCAATCGGATTGTTTCCAATCGCATCAGATTATTTTACGCCTTTAATTTTTGCTTTAAGTGTAATTGCTGTGGTTTACACTTCTTTAGTAGCCTTAATGCAAGATGATATGAAAAAATTAATTGCATACTCTTCAGTTGCACACATGGGGTTTGTAACAATAGGAATTTTTACTTTTAATAAACAGGGCATTGAAGGAAGCATACTACAAATGATAAGTCACGGTTTAATCTCGGCAGCACTTTTCTTGAGTGTTGGAATACTTTATGACAGAACTCATTCCAGATTAATCAAATCATACGGTGGAATTGTAAACATATTACCAAAATATTCTTTATTTTTTATGGTATTTGCTTTAGCTACGTTAGGATTGCCCGGAACAAGTGGTTTTGTTGGCGAGTTTTTAGTTTTGGTTGGGACATTTAAAGTCAACTTTTTAGTTGCGGTTTTAGCAAGTATCGGAGTTATTCTTGCAGCAGCATACATACTATGGCTTTATAAAAGGGTTATTTTTGGAAAACTTGAAAATCCTCAATTAAAAAAAATCAATGATGTCAACTATTTGGAAACCTCAATGCTTACCGTTTTGTGCGTGATGATATTATTATTTGGTTTTTATCCCGACCCTCTTTTAGAAACAATAAAAGTATCGGTAGATAATCTTATATCCAATTATAATTTAGAAATTAATAATAAATTAACTTTAAAATAAATTATGATAGCAATTAAATTTATAATACCTGAATTATTTTTATCCATTTCAATTTTTTCTTTAATAATTATTGGTGTTTTTTTAAAAAAAAGTTTTGAAATCATTTATAGATTGACTATTCTAGTAATCATTTCGATTATTTTTATAATTTTTAGTGCCAATTTTGAAACAGAAAAAATTTTTAATGATAGTTTTGTTATAGATAAATTCTCGATTTATTCAAAGCTTTTAATTTTGGTCTCGACTTTTTTTGTTTTATTGATTTCAAAAAAATATATTATCGATATAAAGAATAATAAATTTGAATATCCAATTATAATTCTTTTATCTATTTTGGGTATGTTTATCATGGTTGGTTCTAATGATCTAATTATGTTTTATATGGGATTAGAACTACAATCGTTAGCACTATATGTTTTGGCTGCTATAGATAGAGATAATATAAAATCTTCTGAAGCTGGTGTTAAATATTTTATTTTAAGCGCACTATCCTCTGGTCTTCTTCTTTACGGTTGCTCTTTGATATATGGCTTCACCGGATCTACTAACTTTGAGATAATCGCAGGTATAAGTAACGAATTTAAGATTGGCGTTCTTTTTGGTATGGTTTTCATTTTAGTTGGACTGGCATTTAAAGTTTCTGCAGTTCCATTTCACATGTGGACGCCAGATGTTTACCAAGGTTCTCCAACTTCTGTTACCAGTTTTTTCTCTGTTGTTCCTAAAATTGCAGGAATAGCAATATTTATAAAATTTATGTATTTACCTTTTAAAGAAGTTCTAAGTGAATGGCAGTACATACTAGTTTTTATGTCTATAGCTTCTATGATACTTGGTTCGGTTGCTGCAATAGGACAAACTAATATAAAAAGACTGATGGCATATAGTTCAATTGGCCATATCGGTTACGCAATTGCTGGAATTGCATCAGGTTCAGAAAATGGCTTTAAAAGCACACTAGTATATATATCAATATACGTGGTAATGAACATCGGCGCCTTTGCCTGTATACTTTTAATGAAGAGAGGCGGAAAATACATCGAAGATATTGACGAACTATCTGGTGTTTCTAAAAATCATCCGCTCATGTCTTTAGGATTAATGATTATATTATTTTCATTAGCAGGAATTCCACCTTTAGCAGGTTTTTTTGCCAAGTTTTATGTTTTTATGGCAGTTATTGAGAGCGAAATGTATACTTTAGCAATTGTTGGGTTAGTAACAACTGTTATTTCTGCTTTTTATTATATAAAAATTATAAAAGTTATGTATTTTGACGAACCTAGGAAACCTTTTGAAAAATTTGTAGACTATAAAATTCATGGGTCAATATTTATAAGTTGCTTTATTTTGGTTACCTTTTTTCTATATCCGTCATTTTTAAATGAGATTGTTTCAAAAATTAATATTTTTTAATGAGGCTTGATTTAATTAGATTTAATAAAGTAAAAAGTACAAATGAAGAAGCAATAAAAATTATAAGAAGTAAAAAAAATAAGCAAGGTATTGTAATTTCAAAACTACAGACAAAAGGCAAGGGAACAATGGGAAAGCAATGGATATCTATTAAAGGAAATTTTTTTGTATCAATATTTTTTGAGCTAAAAAAAAATATGCCAAATCCAAAAGAATTTTCTTTAATTAATCCATTAATAGTAAAGAAGATACTAAAAGAATACTCTAAATTTGAAGTTAAAATTAGATGGCCAAATGATTTGCTTATTAAAAGTAAAAAAGTGTGCGGTATCCTTCAGGAAATTATAAAGATAAATGAAAAAAGCTTTTTAATTATTGGAATAGGTATAAATACTTTAAAATCACCAAAAAATGAAAAATTTAAATCTATTTCATTACTCGAATGTTCAAAAAAAACAATTAATAATATAAAAATATTACAAAACTTAAAAAAAAATTATGAATTATCTAATTGGAGATATTGGAAATACAAATATAAAAATTTGTAAAATCAATAGAAATTTTAAAATTATAAAAACTTATTTATTTGAAACTAGGAGTTCAAGTTTAGAATCTGTATTTGAAAAAAAAATTGTTAAAGTTATAAAGCATAATACAAATAAAAGAGTACTTTTTTCAAGCGTAGTTCCGAAGGTTTATAAAAAGATTTCAAAAATCCTTCAAAGAAAAAAAATGAGTGTTTTTGAGATAAAAAAATTTAATTTAAAAAAAATTATTAAATTTAATATAAAAAAATATAATGAATTAGGATCTGATAGAATAGCCAATTCTATTGGAGCTCATTATAAGTTTAAAACAAATTGTATTATTATTGATTTCGGAACAGCAACAACTTTTGATGTCATTAAGGGAAAGGTATATGATGGTGGAGTGATTGCTCCTGGAATAAAACTATCAATTGAAAATTTGTTTTCCTCGACTGCTCTTTTGCCAATGTTTAAATTTAAAAAATATCCAAAAAATTATGGCAAAAATACTAAAGAGGCATTGGGTTCAGGTTTTTTTTGGGGATACGAGGGTTTAATAAATAATATATTAAGAAAGATAATAAAAAAAAATGGTATAAATTTTAAAATTATATTAACAGGTGGTTATTCTAGTATTTTTAAAAATCGATTAATAAAAAGGTCAAAAATTGAAAACAACATAACAATACAAGGGATTATAAATATTTACAAATATTTCTTATTATGAATAAAAATGAATTAATTTTTTGTCCATTAGGTGGATCTGGTGAAATTGGTGGAAATATGAATCTTTATGCCTATGGCAATGAATCAAATCAGAAATGGATTATTGTAGATACTGGAGTAAGTTTTGCTGATGACTCTATACCCGGTGTTGATTTAATTTATCCTGATCCAGGATATATCATTGATAAAAAAGATGATTTACTTGGAATAGTTCTAACACATGCACACGAAGATCATATTGGTGCAATTTCACATATTTGGCCAGATTTAAAATGCAATATTTATGCCACTCCTTTCACCGCAGTCTTGATCAAAGAAAAATTTAAGGAAAAAAAAATCGATATAACCTCTAAAATTAAAATAGTTAAATTAAACGGAACAGTTAAACTTGGGCCATTCGAAATAGAGTTTGTAAATTTGACACATTCTATACTTGAGCCTAATGGCCTGTGTATCAAGACTCCTTCAGGAACTATACTTCACACGGGTGATTGGAAGGTCGATCCAAACCCATTAATTGGAGACAAAATAAATGAAAAAAAATTAAGAGAAATCGGAAAAGGCAAAGTTTTGGCCATGATATGTGATTCAACAAATATTTTTTATCCTGGTAGGGCGGGTTCTGAGGCTGATGTAAGAGATAGTTTATTAAAAATAATGTCTCTAAAAGCTAAGAGAATAGTTCTTACATCTTTTGCATCAAATGTTGCAAGAATGGAAAGTGTTTTTTATTGCGCAGATAAAATTGGAAGACATGTATCTTTAGTTGGACGTTCAATGAATAGAATCTTCAAAGCAGCGAGACAATGTGGTTATTTAAAGAATATTAAAGATCCACTTGACCCCAGAGATGCAAAAAAAATCCCAAGAGAAAAAATTATTTATTTATGTACTGGAAGCCAAGGAGAACCAATGGGGGCCATGAAAAGGATTATAAAAGATATACATCCTGATGTTTATATTGAAAAAGGTGATACTGTAATTTTTTCTTCAAAGATTATTCCAGGCAATGAAAAAAAACTTTATTCATTACATAATGATATAGTTAAAAAAGGAGTTGAGTTAATAACTGAGGAAACCGATTTTGTTCATGTTTCAGGACATCCTAATAGGGAAGATTTAAAAGACATGTATAATTGGGTTAAGCCAGACTCAATTATACCAGTACATGGCGAACACAGACATATGAATGAACACATTAAGTTTGCTAAAGAAATGCAAGTTCCACACGCTTTAAGAATCGAAGATGGTGATGTTGTTAAAATTTTTCCTGGCGAACATCCGAAAATTATTGATAAAGCCCCATCTGGGAGAATGTATCTCGACGGTAACGTTGCTGTAGGTGAAAATTCCCAGTCAATAAAAGAAAGAAGAAGTTTATCACTGAATGGATACTTAGAAATCACACTAATATTAAATAATAGCGGAAAGTTAAACAAGCCTGTAATATCCTATAGAGGAATACCAGAAAATAGTTTAGGCGAGAAAATTATTTTTGAAATGGAAGATGAAATTTTTAATACATGTAGAACCTTTTCAATGAAAAACAAGAATCAAGAAAAAAATTTAATTGAAACAGTAAAGCAAAATTGTAGAAAATTAATTAAGGATAAGACAGGTAAAAAACCATTTACCAATATAAACATCGCAAGATTATAATGCTACTTTCAAAATTATTTATACCTATAACAAAAGATTTACCTTCAGAGGCAAAAATAAAATCACACCAATTAATGCTTAGAACAGGAATGATAAGACAATCCTCAGCCGGTATCTATTCATGGTTACCCCTGGGATTTAAAGTTATGAAAAAGATTGAAACGATTGTTAGAGAAGAACAAAATAATATAGGTGCACAAGAGATGTTAATGCCAACTATACAGTCCGCGGATATTTGGAAAGAAAGTGGTAGATATGACGACTATGGAGAGGAAATGCTAAGAATTTCAGACCGACAAAAAAGAGAAATGCTATACGGTCCCACAAATGAAGAGCAAATTACAGATATATTTAGATCTAGCGTTAAGTCATACAAATTATTGCCGCAAATTTTTTATCACATACAGTGGAAATTTAGAGATGAACTTAGACCTAGATTCGGTGTTATGAGATGTAGAGAGTTTTATATGAAAGATGCTTACTCATTTGATTTAAGCGAAGACGCGGCTGTATTGTCCTACAATAAAATGTTTTATGCTTATTTAAAAACATTCCAAAGATTAGGATTAAAATCTATACCCATGAAGGCAGAAACAGGACCAATAGGAGGCGATCTCTCACATGAATTCATAATTTTAGCAGACACAGGAGAAAGTAAAATCTTTGCGGACAAAAGAATCTTTGAGGTACCTATAAATGACTATAAGGACATAGATGCCTCACTTAAAAAAATGAGAAGTGACTTTTCAAAATTTTACGCAGTTACAGATGATAAATTCAAATCAGAAGATTTTGATAAAAACGTAGAAAAAAATAATCAAATTCAAACCAAAGGTATAGAGGTTGGGCATATTTTCTATTTTGGTGATAAATATTCTAAACCAATGAATTGCTCTGTTGATGCTAAAGACGGAAAAAAAGTTTTTGTTAAAATGGGATCGTATGGAATTGGAGTTTCTAGACTTGTAGCAGCAATTATAGAAGCTAAATATATAGATGAAAAAATGAAATGGCCTAAAGCAGTTGCCCCCTTTGATGTGGTAATTATTCCTGCAATTAATAAAAATGACAATTCTAATTTAGAAAAAGCAAGAAAGATTTATGAGGAATTAAAAGGAAAAAATTTAGATGTATTACTTGATGATGTTGAGGAAAATATTTCTAACAAGTTTAAGAAGCATGATCTTCTAGGGATACCTTATCAAATTATTATAGGCTCAAAAACAACTAAAGATAAATTAGAATTTAAAGAAATAGACAAAAATTCTGAAATGATGGAACTAGGTAAAATAATAAAACTTTTGAAAAAATAAATTGTTTACCAATATAGAAAAATTAATAACTACTAGAAACCTTAGACCTAAAAAAAAGGAAGGTTTTCTCAAAGTTATATCAATATTTTCATTCTTAGGCATAATGTTAGGAGTTGCTACTTTGATAATAGTAATGTCAGTAATGAATGGTTTTAGAACTGAACTAACTCAAAAAATATTAGGTTTTAACTCACATGTGACGGTTAAACCATATGCTGAAAAAATAACTGACAGATTTCATTTGAAACTCAAGGAAGAATTTAAAGATGCCAAAATCATTAAAACATTAAATGGTGAGGCCGTAATAATGATTAATGAATTAGCAAAAGGTATTTTAATCAGAGGAATTGAAAAAAAAGATATTAATGATATGAATTTTTTTGAAAATAAAATTATTGACGGAAAATTATCTGATTTTTCTGGAAATAATATTGTAATTGGAAAACATCTTGCAATAGAGTTGGGCGTTGTAGTAGGAGATAAAATTAATATTATATCGTCCTCATCACTTTCTACTCCATTTGGAGTTATACCCAAGCAGTCTATTTTTAAAATTGCTGCAGTATTTAGCAGTGGTGTTTATGAATTTGATAGAAATGTGACTTTTTTAAGTTTAGCCGAATCAATTTCTTTCTTTGGCAAAAAATCAGACGATATTTCCCTAGAGGTCTTTTTAAAAAAGCCTTTTGAAGCTGATAAGTACAAAGACTTAATACAGATTAAAAATCCAAATTTTTATGTTAATTCTTGGTCCGACTTAAATAAATCTTTTTTCTCAGCTTTAAAAATTGAGAGGAATGTAATGTTTATAATATTAACTCTAATAATTATTGTAGCTGCATTTAATATAATATCGGGTTTAACAATTTTAATTAAAAATAAAACTAAAGAAATTGCAATTTTAAAATCTTTGGGACTTTCAAGAAACTCTATTATCAAGTCTTTTTTTTTAACTGGTTTTTTAATAGGTTTTTTAGCCACTGTTGTTGGAGTAATATTTGGTACAATATTTTCATTTTATTTAGAAGAGATTAGACAATTTTTATCATTAAGTTTTAACTTACAAATTTTTCCTGAAGATGTTTATTTTTTAAATGAGATACCGAGTGAAATAAGCGCAAAGACAATTTTTTTAATCTCGTCCTTTTCGTTGTTTGTTACAGCACTATCTTCACTATTTCCATCATTTGCAGTAGCTAAAATTGAACCAGTAAAGGCTTTAAAATATGAGTAAATTTTTAATTGAAGTTAAAAAAATGAGTAAACAATTTAAAAATAATAATTCAGTTATTAACGTACTTAACAATATAAGTTTAAATTTAGAGTCAGGAAAAATTGTTGCACTAGTTGGACCTTCAGGATCAGGTAAATCAACTTTTTTACATCTACTTGCTCTTTTAGATAATCCTTCAAAAGGAAAAATATCTTTATTAGGCAATTTAACCGGTAATTTAAGCGAAAATGCTAGAAATAAAATGGTAAGAGATAATATTTCTATAATTTTTCAAAATAATAATCTACTTACTGATTTTACAGCATTAGAAAATGTTGCCATACCATTATTAATTAGAAATAAAAGCTACATTCATGCGATTAAAAAAGCTGAAAGCATCTTAAAAGAAGTAAAACTGTCACACAGAATAAATCATTTCCCTTCTGATTTATCTGGTGGTGAACAACAAAGAGTTGCAATTGCTAGAGCTTTAATATCTGAGAGCAAAATAATTTTGGCTGATGAGCCTACAGGTAATTTAGATTATAAAAATTCAAATGATGTTTTTTCATATTTTTCAAAATTTAAACAAAAAAATAAAATTATTTTAATTGCAACTCATAATAGAGAATTAGCAAAAAAAGCTGATTATACTTTAAGCATAACAAATGGTAATATAAAAAGGACAAATGATTAATGAAAATTCTAAATTCACAAATTTTAAAATACATTCCCAATATTCAATTTGTGAAGGAGCAATTAAAATTGAAGATTTAGCCAAATATTGTAAGGAAAAAAAAATACCCGCAGTAGGCTTAAGTGATAGCTTTAATCTTTGTGGAGCTTTGGAATTTTCTGAAGCAATAAGTAAGGTAGGAACTCAACCCATAATAGGAACTCAAATTAATTTTAAATATTCAGATTCAATTGGAAAACTTCCAATATTTGCAAAAACATCATTAGGTTACAATAATTTAGTAAAATTATCTTCAAAGAGTTTTTTAGATACAAATGAAAAAGAAATTGCTAATTGTTCAATTGAGGAGCTTTATAATAATTCAACTGGTTTAATAGTATTAAGCGGTGGTCTAGATTCGCTATTTTCAAATTTAATAAAAAAAAACAAAATAAAAGAAATAGAAAATCTCACAACTAGTCTAAAAAAAAAATTTTCTAACTCGTTTTACTTTGAAATACAAAGACATAATGATATTGGAGAAAAAAATATAGAAAATATATATTTAGATTTGTCAAATAAATTTCAAGTTCCTCTAATTGCTTCACAAGAAATATTTTACATTAGCCAAGATATGCATGAAGCACATGATGCACTTATGTGTATAGGAGAAAAAACCTATGTTGACGATATAAATAGAAAAAAATATACCAACGAACACTACATCAAAACCTCTGAAGAATTAAAAAAGTTATATTCAGATATTCCAGAAGCACTTGAAAATAACTATAATTTTCCATATCTGTTTAATTTTAAATTGAATAAATCTGAACCAAATTTACCTTCCTTAAAAATTACAAATAATCGTTCTGAGCAAGAAGAACTAGAATTTCAATCTAAAATTGGATTAAAAAATAGATTAGAGAAATTTATTTTTAAAAAAAAACGCGCAATAAATACTTTGGAAATTGAAAAGAAATACAATGAAAGATTATCTCATGAAATAAGCATTATAAAAAAAATGAATTATGCTGGGTACTTTTTAATAGTTTCAGATTATATTAAATGGGCAAAAAAAAATAATATACCAGTTGGTCCAGGCAGAGGTTCAGGTGCAGGATCATTGGTTGCTTATTGTTTAGATATTACAGACTTAGATCCAATTGAGTTTGGATTAATTTTTGAAAGATTTTTAAACCCCGATAGAATTTCAATGCCAGATTTTGATATTGATTTTTGCGAGGAAAAAAGGGATTTAGTTTTTGAGTATTTAAAGTCTAAGTACAAAAATGGTGTAGCCCACATAATTACTTTTGGAAAACTAAAAGCCAGGATGGCTCTTAGAGATATAGGTAGGGTATTGGGTCTGCCGTACGGTCATGTTGATAGAATTTGTAAGATGATCCCGTTTGACCCATCGAGGCCTTTAAGTTTACAAGAGTCAATTGCCCGAGAACCTAGATTTAAAGAGGAAGAGAAAAATAATCCGAAAGTTAAAAAATTAATTGAACTTTCATTAAAATTAGAAGGTCTTAATAGAAATTTAGCAACGCATGCCGCTGGTGTAGTTATTGCTGGAGAAAAGCTGTCCGAAGAAGTTCCATTGTATAAAGATAATACATCCGAATTACTTTTACCTTCAACTCAATTTGATATGCATTCTTCAGAAAATGCTGGTTTAGTGAAATTTGATATTCTTGGTTTGAATACTTTGACTTTAATAAATAAAACCATTCAAATTTTAAAAAATAAAAATATTGAATTAGATATAAGCAAAATACCACTTAATGATAATAAAATATTTGAAATGTTATCTACTGGAGAAACTACTGGTTTATTTCAACTTGAAAGCTCTGGAGTAAGATCAGCTTTGAAACAAATGAAACCAAACAAGTTCGAGGATATTATTGCTTTGGTTGCTTTGTATAGACCAGGACCAATGAATAACATTCCAATTTATAATGATTGTAAAAATGGATTGAGAAAACCAGATTATATTCATGAAAGTCTAGAAAAAATTCTTAAACCAACTTACGGAATTATAATCTATCAGGAGCAGGTGATGCAAATAGCACAAACTCTTGCTGGATTTACTCCTGGAGAAGCAGATATTTTGAGAAAAGCGATGGGTAAGAAAAAAAGGAAAGAACTTGAAAAGCAAGAAGAGAAATTTATTAAAGGCGCAACCCAAAATGGGATAGGAAAAGATATAGCAGCTTTCATATTTCAAAAAATTAAACCTTTTGCAGAGTACGGTTTTAATAAAAGTCACGCCGCCTCTTATGCCTTAATAGCTTACCAAACCGCATATCTTAAAAAATATTATCCAGAAGATTTTATAGCAGCAACAATGTCTACTAATCTCTCTAATACTGATAAGCTAAGAGAATTCGTTGAGGAACTAAAAAGATTAAAAATTGATATAGTTAGACCAAATATTAACTTATGTTTTGCAGATTTTAAATCCAATAAAAATAAAATATATTATGCTCTATCTGGAATTAAAAGCGTCGGTCAAGAAGCTATATCTAATTTAATCAAGGAGAGGGAAAACAATGGTAAGTTTAAATCTATTATTGATTTTATTAAAAGGTCAAACCCCAAAGATATTAATAAATTGCAATTAGAAGGACTAGTAAAAGCTGGTGCTTTTGACTCATTAGAGAAACATAGGAATTCATTATTAAATTCTATTCCAAAATTAATTTCAACAAATAAAAGTCTATGGGAGGAAAAATCAAGTAAACAAAATAGTCTTTTTTCAGAAAAATCTGAAAACGAAGAAAATATTTTTGATCTAGAAAAAACAAAACCTTGGAATAAAAACGAAATGTTAATGAAAGAATTCGAATCGATAGGTTTTTATATGTCGGATCACCCCCTGAATATTTACAAAAATTATTTTCAAGAAGCAAAAATTAGCAGTTTCAATGATTTTATAAACAACCCCGTTTCTAATAGTCTTGTTTCAGGTACAATAATGGCAATTCAAGAAAAAAAAAGCGCCAAAGGCAATCCATTTGCTATCATTAAATTTACAGATTTAAAAAGTGAATTTGAATTATTTATATTTTCAGACTTATTAATAGCAAATAGAGATAAATTAAAAGCTGCGAATTCATTTGTAATGAATTTACAAAAAGACACAATCTCAGAAGGCATTTCTACAAGACGAATTAACGTGAGAAGTATAATTCCTTTAGAAAATTTTGTAAAAAAAACTTATGATAATGTAATTATTGAAATAAATAATAAATCTAATTTTGAAGATTTAAAAAACTTATTAATTGAAAATGGCGATACAAAAGTTAAAGTTAAAATTAGAAATGAGAATAAAACCTATCTATTTTCCCTAAAAAAACAGAGAAAATTTAATTTATCTGTTCTTAATAGTATTAAAAGCAAGGAATACGTAAAAAAGATAAGTTTTTAATATCTTGCTTTTTTTATAAATTACTTATATTTACTTACTAATTTCGCACACAGCACAGGGTGAAAGCCCACCGGTCCGAAAGGAAAGCTGTGGTGGTTTAACCGGAAAAAAATATGAGTATACCAAACGTATCTATTAAAGATTTGCTAGAAGCAGGTGTTCACTTAGGTCATAAAACTCTAAGATGGAATCCAAGAATGAAGAATTTCATTTATGGAGAAAAAAATTCTATACACATTATTGATCTAACCCAAACAGTTGTACTACTAAAAAGTGCCATGAAAGAGGTGCACAAATGCGTTTCAAGTGGCGGTAAAATTTTAATAGTGTCTACAAAAAAACAAGCATCTGAGACGGTATTAAAAATAGCAAATGAAACTGAACAATTTTACGTAAATTATAGATGGCTTGGTGGGATGCTAACAAATTGGAAAACTATTCAAAACTCAATTAAAAGATTAAAGAAATTGGAAGAAGACTTATCTAAAGATGATACAGGTTTTACAAAAAAAGAAATACTTAAACTCGGGAGGGAAAAAGATAAATTAAAAAGATCGTTAGGCGGCATCTCCAAAATGAATAAGGTGCCAGATATGATTTTCATAATTGATACAAATATGGAGTCTCTTGCTGTAAAAGAGGCTATAAAATTAAAAATACCTATTGTTGCGATTCTGGATTCCAATTCAGATCCAACTGGAATTAATTATCCTATACCAGGGAATGATGATGCTAGAAGATCAATTGAACTTTACTGTGAGCTTTTAAAAGATACAATTAATGATGCAAAAAAGAAAATAGCTCAAAACTCTAACAATATAAAAGAAATAAAAATTCAAAACACAGAAAAAACAAAAGAAAAAGCCGAACAAATATTGAACAATAAGCCTCAAATAAAAGAAAAAAAATAAATCTCAATGTCAAATAAATTAATATTGGAAAATATTAAAAAACTTAGAGAAATTACAGGAGTTGGATTTTCAGATTGTAAATTAGCAATAACTGAAAATAACGGTGATATAGATAAATCAATTGAATATTTAAGAAAAAAAGGAATAGCTAAAGCTTCTAAGAAAATGAGTAGGGTAGCTGCGGAGGGACTGGTCTTACTTCATGAAAAAAGTGGGGCAGTTTCTATTATTGAAGTAAACAGTGAGACAGACTTTGTTGCAAAAAATAAAGATTTTATTAGTTTTTGCAAAGAAATATCTGAAATTAATTTAATTAATAAAGGTAATTTAAAAACACTTAACTCTTCTAAAATGAAAAATAACAAAACTATAGAGGAAAATTTGATAAATTTAATATCAAAAATTGGTGAAAAGATAACAATAAGAAGAAGTAAATTTTATGATAACGAGGCCATGAACTTTAGCTATGTACATAATTCGCTAGAACAGAATGTTGGTAAGGTAATATCTATTGTAAGACTAGCAAAAAATAAATCTGATGATTTAAAGGAAATTGGAAATAAGTTAGCCATGCATATAGCTGCACAGTCACCAATTGCTATTGACGAGAAAGATTTAAAAAAGGAAGTATTAGATAAAGAATTAGAAATAATTAAAGAAGAATTAATAAACAGTGGTAAAAAAACTGATATGATTGAAAAAATTGCATCGGGAAAATTAAAAAAATTTATTTCTGATAATACTTTGTTAAATCAAATATGGATCATGGATACTAAAAAAAAAGTAAAAGATGTTATTAAAGATTATTCAAAAAATGATGAGATCAAAGTAGTAGATCCGGTGAAGCCATATATCAAAGAGCAACCGTAAAGAAGAAGACCAGAGGATAGTGCGCTTAAAATAAAATATTTAACACCAGCTTCAGAAGATTTTATATTATCTCTATCTATAGCAGCCAAAACATATAGTGCTAACGATTGTAGTTCTAATCCCATATAAAACATAATTAGATCATTAGAACCAACCATGATAAACATACCCAAAATAGATAAAAGAATTATAATTGGATATTCAAATTTATTATTCTTTATATCGATAATATATTTTTTTGAAATCAATAAAACAAAAAAAGTCGAGACCAAAATTAAAAGCTTTGAATAAATCGAGAATTTATCTATAACAAAACTATCATTAAAAATTTTTTCTGTTTCAAAATTGGCACTAAAAATTATAAAAATAATCGAAATGATTACTAGAATAGTCAATCTATAAATGATTTCAAAACTTTTTTTTAAAAAAACACCAATAATTATTAAAGAAAAAATTGAAATGGATAAAAATAATTCAGGTATTATAAATTTAATTGCTATCATAATTTATTTTAAAGTTAATTTATTATTAATTTCTAAATTATAATTGGATATAAGATTATCTACCGATACTTTTATTGTTTCTAAAAGAGGGTCGGGATAAAAACCAAATAATAATATCATCACGCACAAAACGGTAAGCATTGAGGTTTCCAAATAGTTGACATCATTGATTTTTTTTAATTGAGGATTTTCAAGTTTTCCAAAAATAACCCTTTTATAAAGCCATAGTATGTATGCTGCTGCAAGAATAACTCCGATACTTGCTAAAACCGCAACTAAAAAGTTGACTTTAAATGTCCCAACCAAAACTAAAAACTCGCCAACAAAACCACTTGTTCCGGGCAATCCTAACGTAGCTAAAGCAAATACCATAAAAAATAAAGAATATTTTGGTAATATGTTTACAATTCCACCGTATGATTTGATTAATCTGGAATGAGTTCTGTCATAAAGTATTCCAACACTCAAGAAAAGTGCTGCCGAGATTAAACCGTGACTTATCATTTGTAGTATGCTTCCTTCAATGCCCTGTTTATTAAAAGTAAAAATTCCTATTGTTACAAACCCCATGTGTGCAACTGAAGAGTATGCAATTAATTTTTTCATATCATCTTGCATTAAGGCTACTAAAGAAGTGTAAACCACAGCAATTACACTTAAAGCAAAAATTAAAGGCGTAAAATAATCTGATGCGATTGGAAACAATCCGATTGAAAATCTTAAAAATCCGTAACCAGCCATTTTTAACAAAATTGCAGCTAAGATTACCGAGCCAGGAGTTGGTGCTTCAACATGAGCATCTGGAAGCCACGTATGTACAGGCCACATGGGTAATTTTACAGCAAAAGAACTAAAAAACGCTAGCCATAACAAATATTGAAACTCATGAGGAATCTTAATTTGGTAAATTTCAGTGACATCTGTTGTGCCTGTTATCCAGTATATAGCTATTATTGCAACCAACATTAAAACAGATCCTAATAATGTGAATAAAAAGAATTTAAAAGCAGAATAAACTTTTTTGGGTCCACCCCAAATTCCAATAATGAGAAACATCGGTATTAAACCAGCTTCAAAAAAAAGATAAAAAACAACTAAATCTAAAGAACAAAAAACTCCAATCATAAATGTTTCTAAGACTAGAAGGGCTATTAAAAATTCTTTTATTCTTAATTTTACACTGTTAATACATGAGATTATAGCGATTGGTACAATTAAAGTAGTCAGAAGTATAAATAAAATAGAAATTCCATCAATTCCAAATTTAAACTTTATAAAACCGCTAATCCAATCAATCTCCTCAACAAACTGGAATTCTGAAGTTTTAGTATCAAACGAGTACCATAAAAATAAAGAAATAAAAAAATTTAGAAAACTTGTAAAAATGGAGATATAAATAGCTCCATTATTTTTTTCGGTTTTTTCGCTTCTAGTTAAAAAAACAAAAAAAGCACCAATTAAAGGCAAAAAGGTTATCGATGATAGAATTGGGAAGTTCATTTATAAAAAATAAAAATTGTTAATAATAAAGAAAGACCAATCAACATAACAAAAGCATAGTCATATATATATCCGCTTTGAAACTTCGTTGTTTTTTTTGATAAAGTTTTAACGATTTTTGATATACCATCAGGTCCAAATCGATCGATAGTTTTAATATCACCTGATTTCCAAAGAAATGAACCAATTATTTGAGAAGGTCTAACAAAAGTAAAATCATAAATTTCATCGATATACCATTTGTTCAACAAAAATTTGTAAATTAATTGATTTTTAATTTTAATTTTTTCTAAAATTTTATTATTTATTATATAAAGATAATAAGAAATGGGAATAGCCAAAGTAACTAGTAAAGGAGTTATAAATAATATCCAGTATGGTACATTTGAATGATCAATTGATTTAAGTATTAAAATTGAGCTTTGCCAAAAATCATTATAATGATGGCCTATTAAAAGTTCTTTAAAAAAAATCCCTGAAAAAATAGATCCCAAAATTAAGATAACTAATGGAAAAATTATTAATATTCCAGAATCCTTTATTTCAAATTTAGATAAATCAAGATTATTAAATTTTCCGTGGAAAGTTTTGAAAATCAATCGCCACGAATACATTGCGGTCATAAGTGCCGTTACAATTCCAATACCAGCTGCAAAATATCCGATGTTTGTACCTTTTAAATAAGCGAACTCTATAATTGCATCTTTTGAATAATAACCTGAAAGAAAAGGGAAGCCTGTTAAAGCAAGTGTTCCTACAATCATTGCAATCCATGTGTAAGGCATCTGTCTCCATATGCCTCCCATTTTTCTAATATCTTGTTCTTCTTTTAATGAGTGGATAACTGAACCAGATCCTAAAAATAGTAAGGCTTTAAAAAAAGCATGTGTAAATAAATGGAATATTGCAACATTATATGCTCCTACTCCAGTTGCAAAAAACATATAACCTAATTGACTGCATGTTGAGTAAGCGATTATTCTTTTGATATCATTTTGAACAAGAGCTACTGACGCAGCAAAAAAAGCGGTTAACATCCCTATTATTGCAACAAAATTTAAAGCTATTTGAGAGTATTCAAAAATAGGCGAGCATCTCACCACAAGGAACACTCCTGCTGTAACCATTGTAGCTGCGTGAATTAATGCGGACACCGGAGTAGGTCCTTCCATGGCATCGGGTAGCCAAGTGTGTAAGAAAAATTGTGCTGACTTTCCCATTGCTCCTATGAACAAAAATAAACAAATTAATGTAATTAGATTAATATTGAATCCTAAAAAATTTATTGTTTCACTTGAAAATTTCGGAGTAATTTCGAAAACCTCACTATAATTAACAGTTCCAAAGAACATAAATATTAAAAATATACCTAAGGCAAAGCCAAAATCTCCGACTCTGTTTACTATAAAGGCCTTAATTGCAGCTTTGTTCGCAGAGTCTTTTTTGTACCAAAATCCAATTAAAAGGTACGAACATAATCCAACACCTTCCCAACCAAAAAATAATTGTAAAAAATTATCTGAGACAACTAAAACAATCATAGAAAAGGTAAATAAGGAAAGATAAGACATAAACCTAGGTTTGTTAGGATCGTGTTTCATATAACCAATGGAATAAATATGGACTAAGGCTGATATTAAAGTAACTACAACAAGCATGATTGAACTTAATGGATCTATGTTAACTGACCAATTGACTACAAAATCTCCCGAAGATATCCACTCGTAGATCAAATAATTTCCGTAATCGTTGTTAATAACACCATTGTAAAATAAAATAATTGATATAGCGGCTGTAACGCATACAAAAAATGTTGTTGTTATTTGAGATGTTAGATCGCTTATATATTTTGATAAATAACCAAAGATGGCTCCAAATAAAGGTAAGAAAATAACTGCGTATTCCATTTAACCTTTCATTTCATCGATTTCTTCAACTCTAATCGAACCTTTATTTCTGTAATAGCTAACAATAATTGCTAAACCTATAGCAGCTTCTGCAGCTGCTACGGTTAGGATAAGCATTGTAAAAATCTGACCTGTGATATCTTGCAGATATATTGAAAATGAAACTAAATTTATATTTACAGCTAAAAGAATAAGCTCAACAGACATGAGTATAACTATGACATTTTTTCTATTGAGAAAAATACCTAAAGTTCCTAATGAAAAAATGACTGCTCCTAAAGTTAAGTAATGACCTAAACCAATTTCAATCATCTATACTTACTCCTTTGTTAAATTCACCATCAACTAATTTAACTGAGTCTTCTCGTTCTCTAGATATTTGCTTTATATAACTTTGTTTTTTTACACCTTCTCTTTTTCTATAAGTTAAAACAATCGCACCAATCATAGAAAGGAGTAATATAATTCCTGAAATTTGAAAAAGATGAATATATTCTGTATATAAAACGTTACCAATTAAGTGCGTATTTGTAAAATCACTATCAAATTTTAAAAATTCTGTTTGAGAAAATGTATCTCTATACTGCCAACCTCCAACTATAACAACAAGCTCTAGAAGGATTACAGATCCTACGATTAATCCAGTCGGAATATGTCCAGATCTTTTTGAGCCTCTGAACCAAGAAAGTTTTTGCTCTGTAACATTCATTAACATTACGACAAATAAGAACAATACAGCCACTGCACCAACATAAACTATAAGCATCATCATTCCTAAAAACTCCGCACCAATCATAATGAATAAACATGCTATTGAAATAAAGTCTAAGATTAAAAAAAAAACTGCATGAACAGTATTTCTTGAAACTATAACAAAAATTGCAGATATGATTGCGATTATTGAAAAAAAATAAAAAAATAAGGCGTGGGCTATCATTTTTAATTTATCTGTATGGATTATCTAATTTGATATTCTCAGCCAAAACTGACTCCCATCTATCCCCATTTTCTAACAATTTATCTTTGTTGTAATAAAGTTCCTCTCTGGTTTCTTTAGAAAATTCAAAGTTTGGACCTTGTACAATTGCATCAACAGGGCAAGACTCTTCACATAATCCGCAATAAATACATTTTAACATGTCAATGTCATACCTGGTTGTCTTCCTGCTTCCGTCTGGTCTTTCCTCATTTTCAATAGTAATTGCTTGAGCCGGACAAACAGCTTCACATAACTTACATGCAATGCATCTTTCTTCTCCATTTGGATATCTTCTTAAGGCATGTTCACCTCTAAATCTTGGACTAATTTTACCTTTCTCAAAAGGATAATTTATTGTTTTCTTTTTAGTAAGAATTTCTTTAAATGCAATAATGATTGCTTTAACAAACTCAGAAAGAAAAATTATTTTAAAAATTCTATTTAATTTCATTTTAATTATCACCCCGGTAATAAATCAAAGTAAACCAAAAAACTTGCTGTTAGAACGACATATAATAACGAAAAGGGCAAAAATACCTTCCATCCTAATCTCATCAGTTGATCATATCTATATCTAGGAACTATAGCTTTTATAATAGCAAACATAAAAAACAGTAATAAAATTTTAAATACCATCCAAAAAATACCGGGTATTACATTTAGGGGATATATGTCTACCGGTGACAACCAACCCCCAAGAAAAAGAATTGAGCCAAGTGCGCATAATAGTAAAATATTTGCATATTCTCCAAGCCAAAACATTGCATACATCATACCTGAGTACTCTGTTTGGTAACCGGCAACTAATTCAGCCTCTGCCTCTGGTAAATCAAAAGGAGGTCGATTAGTTTCTGCTAATGCTGATATGAAAAAAATCACAAACATTGGAAACAAAGGTATTACAAACCAAAGTTTTTCTTGAGCTAAAACAATATCTGTTAAATTTAAAGATCCAACACAAAGAAGTACATTAATAATTATTATTCCAATTGAAACCTCATAAGAAACCATTTGGGCAGCTGATCGTATTGCTCCTAAAAATGGGTATTTAGAGTTTGATGCCCAACCACCCATGATAATACCATAAACACCCAATGAAGATATTGCAAAAATATATAATATTCCAACATTGATATCGGAAATAATTATTTTTTCACTCAATGGAATAACGGCCCATGCAGAAAGCGCTAATGTCATAGTTACGATAGGGGCTAAAATAAAAACTATTTTATTTGAACTTGCTGGAATTATAATTTCTTTAAATATATACTTTAGAGCATCAGCTGCTGTTTGAAACAAACCGAATGGACCTACAACATTAGGGCCCTTTCTTCTTTGAACAAATCCCCAAACTCTTCTATCAAACCAGACAATTAAAGCGACTGATATCAATATAGGTATTAATAATAAAAATATTTTGTATGTTTCATTATAAATTGTATAAAATATATCCATCAATAACTTCCAGTTTTACTTTTAAAATTTTTTGACCTAATAGTTCTACAATCGCTCATTGTTTTTGAAGACCTTGCAATAGAATTGCTGAAATAATAATCGATTTCTTTAATATTTATAGTTTCATCAACCAAATTAGATGATAAAAATTCGCGACTATCCAATTTAGTTTTTGGAAGAAGATCAAAATCCGAATGGTTTTTTATTTTCAGTAAAGTATTTTTTCTTAATTCTTGAAAATTTTGAAATAAATTTTGACCTTTCATTTGTGAAGAAATTAAATTAAAAATTTTCCAATCTTCTTTGGAAATTCCAGGAGGATAGCTAGACTTAACCGATTTTTGTAACCTACCCTCT
Source organism: uncultured Pelagibacteraceae bacterium (assembly GCA_902587085.1). Classification (GTDB taxonomy): domain Bacteria; phylum Pseudomonadota; class Alphaproteobacteria; order Pelagibacterales; family Pelagibacteraceae; genus Anoxypelagibacter. Next base: position 599 of record CACIJX010000009.1, on the reverse strand, counting down.
AAATTTATAAATAATCCATCTTGTTCTGTAAAAGCTGGGCTAGGAAGAATAATATCAGCAATTTGAGCAGATCGATCACCGTGGCTGCCTTGATAGATAATAAATTCATCCCTTCTTATAAAATCTAAATTATCTGATCCAACTAAATAAAGTAAACTAAATTCATGATTTTTTAGTTTACTAAAAAAATTAAAATTATTTTTCTTGTTAATTTTAAAAAAATCAAGATCTAAAGCTCCTACAGAAGAAGCATTTTGTATTAATACATTCAATGCATTCCACTTTTCATTAATAAAATTATTCTCGTACAAAAATTTTTTAATATTCTCAAAAATATATTGTCCAGAATTTAATTCTAGAGCTGACTCTCCTATAATAATTATTGGCTTTTTAGACTTCAAAACTAATTTGCTAGCTTCGCTTTCCTTGTTTATAAATTTTTCAATATCATTTGTAGTATTCCCCACAATCTTATAATCGTAAGTAAGATCACCAGGATTTCCAAATGACAAAATAGGTATTTTTTTTGATACAAAATTTTTTCTAATTCTTGCATTAATCATAGTTGCTTCATGACGAGGATTTGCCCCAACTAGAAC
>CACIJX010000008.1:25000-27967 GCA_902587085.1 uncultured Pelagibacteraceae bacterium | reverse complement strand
TTGCTAAAGGGCAAGGTAGGAGTAACTTGATGATAGGATTTATCGATTGACTCATTGATCGCACTTCTTGGCACGCCGTGATTTAATGCAAATTTTTCTAGGTCCGTTCCTGGAAAAATTCTAACAATATGTGTGTAAGGAAAGTGAACCCATTTCATTGAAAAAATAAAATCAAGAGTCATGATAGCCTCCTCCTCAGTTTCAGTAGGAAAACCGTGCATTGTATTAAGTGTTGTTACTGCTTCAGGGTAATTTTTACAAATATACTCTAAATTTTCTCTAAATTTCTCAATATCTAAATTTTTTCTCATAACTTTTTGCATTCTTGGAGAAGCAGACTCTAACGAGACGTTTACTCCAACTGCACCGCCCTTCATCATTACATCTATCACTTCTTTATTTAAAAGATCGCCTTTTAAAGCTGTGGGAAAAAAGAAGCTAACATTTAAATTGGCTTTTATTACTTTGTTAAAAAAACTTACAAAGTCTTTGGCTTTAACGTTAAAAATATCATCTATAAACTCTATTCTTTTTACGCCCATGTCAGCTATCATTTTTACTTCATCAAAGACACTATCTACTGATCTTCTGAAATGGTGTAATGTTGTCTTGTAAACATCACAATAAAAACATCTGTAAGGACAACCTCTAGTGGCCTGGACAGCCATAGAATATTTCACACCTGCGTGACCTATTGAATTATTATATTTTTTATAATCCACTAATGATCTGTCATAAGTGGGTAGAGTATCTAAATTGTTAATTTGTTTTCTTGTGCTTGTTAAAATAACTTTATTGCTCATAGTTTCACTATTAGTCTATTATAAGATTATTATTCAATTAATTTCAATCAGTAATTTTGTTATAGTCTACACCAGTATAGGGTATTCTCATTGATGCATTATTATCTCTTAAATAAGGAATTTTTTGAAGGGGATTAAATCTTTCACAAACAGTAATTCTGACTGAGTCTTTTTCTTTGTTCGGATACCCACAGTGTAAGCAAGTTGAAATCAACAAGATAGCTGACCCTGCTTTAATTTCTAAGTCTTCTCGTTTAAATTTTGCCGATACTTTGGGATCAACGTGTGTATATTCTTTTGTCCAAACTTTCTTACCAATAGAATCAATTTTGTGGTCAAAGTATCCATGTTTGTGTGAGCCTTTGTAAACTGATAATCCACCGTTATTTTTATTTGTATCATATAACGGGGCCCAAAATAATAAATTATCTCTGGACATTTGAGCAGTTTCTTGGTGGGGCTCAAGCAAATGAACGTTTTCATCATCGTAGACACCTATGCAGGGTCTTCCAGAAAAAATTACATTTGTATTAAAATATTCTTTTGCAATACCAACTAGTTTCTGAGAGTGCAGATGACGCAACAAATTTATATCTTTTCCTGCAATATCATACCAATTGCCTTTAAGCTTACGATCATAATTTCTTATTTCATAATATTTTTTTTGTAAATCTTGCTCGCCATCAGGTTTGATATAATTTAATGTTTGTAGTAGAGAAGATCTCATTTCATTTAAATCTTCATTTGTGAAACAATTTTCTAAAATACAATAACCGTTATCTTTTATTTCACTTATTACATCTTTATTAGCTTTGTTTATGATCATAAAAAACTTTATATCCTATTTTTATAATATTTAAAATACAATAAATTTACTGAAAATATTTAAAAAAAGCCTTAAATAATTAATTTATTAAATCATTATAGCTTTGCTGAGTAAACTATTCCTCCGTCTTTTTTGAAGTTATCTTTTAATAATTGATAAGCTTTATCTAGATTTATTATATTTATATCAAAAATATTATCTAGAATTGTTTGTTCCTTGTAGGCATTATTCTTTCTCAAAATATCATCAAAATCTTCTTTTATAAAAGTTTCTCCTACTCCTTCATGAATTTTTCTTACAAACATTGAGTATGTTGCTTTTTTTTTATTTCCCAAGTTATCTATATAACTGCTTTTAAAATATTTTTTATACCTGTAGTTTACATTTAGCTCTTGCTCTACTAAATGAACAAAGGGAAATCCTCCAAATCTGTAATGCAAATTAATGAATAGATTTTTTGCTTTATTTTTAATTAAATAACCAAACGGAGAATCCATGCTGAAACAGTCCATATGTTCCATGTTGCAAACAATTTTTTTATCTTTTCCAGCGACTGCAAACGAATAAATTGGATTTTTAGTTCTTGTAAAATCTGATCTTCTTAAAGCTATGTTTGATAGTGCTCCGCATAAACTTTTAGTTTTTTTGTAATTAAAATCTTTTCCTTTGCAAAAGTCCCAATTAAATGTTGGAAAAAGCAAAGTTCCTCTCGATGAGATTTTTTCAAGAAGCATATCAATTATTAAATTAAGATCTATTTTGCTTGATGATTTGTTATTATGCATCAAAACTTTTAAAACATCAGATGCAACCATGACCACGTCTCCATGATTTAAATCAACATCAGAAAATAAGTTTTTCATTTAAAAGGTCAATAAATATTGTGAAATTACAACTACCTTATTAAAGTTTTTATGGCAATAATCTTAAAATCAAAAATCTTGCTTATTAGCCTATAATTGTTGATTTTATGTTAACTTGATCACCTATTGACATTTTTGAGGAAATTTTTATTGTACAAGTGTATTGAAATGCATGGTGGGAAATCAGTGTGAAATTCGCTGGCTGTTCCTGCAACCGTAAAGTCGGAGCGCCACCCAGTATAGTCCGCTGTTGAATGAAGGCCAGGAAAAGTCTAGTTCTACAATTAGAAATTAACATCGGCAAAAGTTAAGAAAAAGAAGTTAAAACTTAATAAGAGAGCCGATATGCGGAAAAATTTTTTTATACTAGCAGTCTTAATCCTAAGTTTCCTACCTGTAGAAAGTAAAGAATTACATAATTGTAAATGGAAAAATAAATCTGGAACACCCTGTTTAACAATTTTTTCTGCGCCAA
>CACIJX010000008.1:0-20000 GCA_902587085.1 uncultured Pelagibacteraceae bacterium | reverse complement strand
AGAAAAAAATTTTCTGTAAAAATTAAATTTTTGTTGGAATGTTCATCTATTCGAACATTCTTGATTGTTCATCTATTCGAACAATCGGATATAGATATTGATAAAATTATTTACGATTTAAAAATGCTAAAAGTGTCAAAGTTGGTGGAGGATAGCGGGATCGAACCGCTGACCTCCTGAATGCAAATCAGGCGCTCTCCCAGCTGAGCTAATCCCCCCTAAGTTTGGTGGGCCGAGGACGACTCGAACGTCCGACCTCACCCTTATCAGGGGTGCGCTCTAACCACCTGAGCTACCGGCCCCTAAGCCATTGTATAGAGACACTTTAAAGAAGAGAAATGAGGACGGTCACATTAACTAATTTTTTTTGACCAAAAGAAATTTTTGGTCATCCTTAGAAAGGAGGTGATCCAGCCGCAGGTTCCCCTACGGCTACCTTGTTACGACTTCACCCCAGTCGCTGATCGTACCGTAGTCAAAGTTTTTAGGCTTTGCCTTAAGGTGTAACCAACTTCCATGGTGTGACGGGCGGTGTGTACAAGACCCGGGAACGTATTCACCGCGGCGCGCTGATCCGCGATTACTAGCAATTCCAGCTTCATGTACTCGAGTTGCAGAGTACAATCCGAACTGAGGCACATTTTTGAGATTAGCTTGGAGTCGCCTCTTAGCATCTCATTGTAAGTGCCATTGTAGCACGTGTGTAGCCCAACACGTAAGGGCCATGAGGACTTGACGTCATCCCCACCTTCCTCCAGCTTATCACTGGCAGTTCGTTCAGAGTACTCAACTAAATGTTAGTAACTAAACGTAGGGGTTGCGCTCGTTGCGGGACTTAACCCAACATCTCACGACACGAGCTGACGACAGCCATGCAGCACCTGTGTTTCGTCCAACTGAATGAAGAAACCAATCTCTTGGTCTCGCGACGAACATGTCAAGTGTTGGTAAGGTTCTGCGCGTATCTTCGAATTAAACCACATGCTCCACTGCTTGTGCGGGTCCCCGTCAATTCATTTGAGTTTTAACCTTGCGGTCGTACTCCCCAGGCGGTGTGCTTAACGCTTTTGCTGCGACACTGAAAAATAAATTTCCAACGTCTAGCACACATCGTTTACAGCATGGACTACGAGGGTATCTAATCCTCTTCGCTACCCATGCTTTCGCTCCTCAGTGTCAGTAGTGATCCAGAAAGTTGCCTTCGCTTTTGGTGTTCTTTCTAATATCTACGAATTTCACCTCTACACTAGAAATTCCACTTTCCTCTATCACACTCTAGCTAAAAAGTTTTGATGGCAGTTCCAAGGTTGAGCCTTGGGATTTCACCATCAACTTTTTTAACCACCTACGAGCTCTTTAAGCCCAGTAATTCCGAACTACGCTAGGTCCCTTCGTATTACCGCGGCTGCTGGCACGAAGTTAGCCGGACCTTCTTATTCGGGTACAGTCATTTTCTTCCCCGACGAAAGAGTTTTACAACCCAAAGGCCTTCTTCACTCACGCGGCATCGCTGCATCAGGGTTTCCCCCATTGTGCAAGATTCCTTACTGCTGCCTCCCGTAGGAGTCTGGGCCGTGTCTCAGTCCCAATGTGGCTGGTCTTCCTCTAAGAACAGCTATCGATCGTTGCCTTGGTGAGCCATTACCTCACCAACAAGCTAATCAAGTGCGGGCTCATCTTTTGGCGCGTAAAGCTTTCCCCGTAAGGGCTTATTTAGTATTAGCTTAAGTTTCCCCAAGTTATTCCAAACCAAAAGGCAGATTCCCACATTATACTCACCCGTCTGCCACTCAGTATTGCTACTGCGTTCGACTTGCATGTATAAGGCGTGCCGCCAGCGTACGTTCTGAGCCATGATCAAACTCTCAAGTTTAATAACGGCGCACACTAGCTTTATAACTTCAACTAAAATTGAAGTTATTTTCGTTAAAGTGTGTACGACAATTTCTTTATTAACCTAACCGTCCACACTTCTCTTCTTATCTAAACAATTTAAAAAAGCTGAGTCTTCCAATATTTAAGAAAAACTATCTCGCAAAATCAGATCTAAATCTGCTAAAAGCTTTGATTTTTTGCCGATTAGTGCGAACCGCCGTTATACAAAATATAGGGAATTAATCAAGGCGTATATTTGCTGCTTTTTTAAGAAAAAATGAGCAAAATCAATACCTTTTTTACTACTTGGCATTGTATAAAGGAGCATATTTTATTATATGAGATTATAATGATTAATAACAAAATATTTTTAAATATATCTAAAAAAATTATTCACTTTAGCAAAAAAGTTCCTTCATTAAGAAATTCTAATGCAAACTATATAATTTTTTCATTCTTGTTTATTATAATTACAAGTCTAGTTTTTTCATTTAATAGTGCGATTAAAAAAAAAAGATTAGAAGCAATTGATGATTTTGTTTCGAACAATCAAACAGTGCTTTTAAAAAATTACATTTTAAATCAACTTAAATCTCCATACCTTGAGTACGATTATATTGTTCAAAATAACGATACTATCGAGTCAATTTTAAAAAAATTTAGTGTCAAGCAAAGTGAGATTAATTTTATAGTAGACAAAATAAAAAAGGAAAAATTATCTGCAATATCTCCTAAACAAAAAATGAAGTTTGTATTAAAAAGGACAAAAGATAAGAAAGATATGGAAATTTTAAAAATAAATTATCCTTTATCCAAAACTACTTTTGTAAATATAGACAAAAGAAAAGGTGATATAGAAATAAGGAAAAATATAACTCAGCTTTTCAAAAAAGATGTAGTTGTAAGAGGAAACATTTCTAATAATTTATACTCTTCCGCAATCAAATCTGGAATGGAACCAAACATAATTATAGAATTTGCCCAGATTTTTGGTTTCGAAGTTGATTTTCAAAGAGATATAAGAAAAGGAGATGAATTTATTCTAATGTATGAAAGGTATCTTGATGATAGAGGTAAAAAAGTTAAGACTGGAAGAATTTTGTACGCTAATCTAAATGTTAATAGTCAGAATATAAAACTTTACAGATTTGGAAAAAAAAATAATTATGATTTCTATGATGAAAAAGGCAGAAGTATTCGAAAGGCTTTAATGAAAACTCCAATAAATGGAGCTAGACTTTCTTCGCCCTTTGGTATGAGAAAACATCCGATCTTGGGTTTCAACAAACATCATAATGGAACAGATTTTGCTGCACCAACGGGAACCCCGATCATGGCATCTGGAAACGGAACTGTTATAAAAGCTGGATGGTGCGGTGCCGGTGGTAACTGTGTTAGAATTAGACACAACTCAACTTATACAACTGGTTATGGACACATGTCGAAGATAGCTACCAAAGTTGGGAGAAGAGTTAGACAAGGACAAATAATAGGATACGTTGGATCAACTGGTCAATCTACAGGTCCACATCTCCACTATACGGTATCACGTAATAAAAAATTTATTAATTCTCAAAAACTTAAGTTGCCCTCAGGAAAAATTTTAAAGGGTGACGATAGAAAATCTTTTGAAGTTGAAAGAATAAAATTAGATGTTAAATTAGCTGAGTTGATTAATTAATCGCTTCTTGAAACATTGTCCTGGACAATTTTTTCTTCATTCTTATTGTCTCTAGGTTTCTCTAAAACTACCTCTGATAAAATTCTAGAATAATGATCCGAATGTTGTAAATAATTTTCATGAAGAATTTCATCCCCTGAACTTAAAGCCTCTTTAGCAAGATTTTTGTATTTTTCAATTACTCTCTCTAACGATTGAGGATTCTTACTAACGTGATTTCTTGAAAATCCATTCCTATGTGCATTCATATTGTGAATGCCACCATTATTTTTTTGACCATTAATTGGTCTTCTTGAACGGAATTTATGCGTTCTTGGTCTAAACCTTTTTATTTTATCATGTCGCATTATTATTCTCTATTTTACTTCTTTTAATTAGTAGCACGCATAATATTTATTATTTTTTATTTTTTATTTTAAAAGCGTGCTAAAAATACAACGAATATTGTCTTTATAATCTACTATTATTTTTTTTTGTTTAAATTTGTTCACTTTTAAAATTTTAGCCACTAAGGGGTACTGACCATTACCAATTTCTAGAGCTAAAATACCATTATATTTAAGAATGTCTTTTGATTTGTAAATAACTTTTTTGATAACGTCAAGTCCATCATTACCCCCATCCAAAGCTATTCTGGGTTCAAATTTCTTTATATCATCACTAAGGCGATTTATATCTCTTTTTACCACATAAGGTGGATTTGAAATAATTAAATCAAACTTTGTATTATTGAGATCTTCTATAGATTTTTTTAAGATTTTTACCCTATTTTTATACTTTTTTAAATTTTTTTTTGCATTATTCAAAGTCTTATTTGAAATATCAATTCCTAACCCTCTACTATTTTTAATTTCATTTAATATAGAAAAACTTATACATCCAGTGCCAATACCAACATCCAAAAAATATAAATTTTTATTTTTGTAAAACTCTACAAGTGGATCAATGATTAACTCTGTTTCTGGTCTAGGAATTAGTGAGTTTTTATTAACAAAAAAATTTGTGCTTCTAAATTCTTTATTTTTAGTTATATATGCAATTGGCTCATTTCTAGACCGTCTTAATATCAAAGAATTAAATTTATCAGCTTCCTCTTTGTTAATATAATTTTCCCCAATTAAAAGTCTTTCTCTTGATATGCCCATAACATGTGAAAGTATAATTTCTGAATCTATTCTGCTGCTCAAAATTTTGTTATTCTTTAAATAACTTGATCCGAGGTTAATAAGTTCGGTGATTTTCATTTAGGAAAGAGCCTTCAATTTTAAGTCTTGATCTTTTAGCCTTAAATTTTCATTCATCTCCTCGTGAATTTCTCCATTTAAGAAATCAGTAAGCTTATGAAGTGTAAAATTAATTCTATGATCTGTTACTCTTCCCTGTGGAAAATTATAAGTTCTAATTCTTTCAGATCTATCTCCTGTGCCTATCTGACTTTTTCTCTCTGAAGATCTTTCTTTTTCTTTTTTTAATTTCTCTGACTCATACAATCTTGCGCGCAAAATTTTAAGTGCTTTAGCTTTATTTTTATGTTGAGATTTTTCATCTTGTTGTGTAACTACTATTCCGGATGGAGAGTGGGTTATCCTTACTGCACTATCGGTAGTGTTAACAGATTGTCCTCCAGGACCGCTTGATCTGAAAACATCAATTCTGAGGTCGCTATCATTTATTTTAATATCTACATCTTCTGCTTCAGGGAGAATTGCAACCGTAGCTGCAGAAGTATGAACTCTCCCTTGCGCCTCAGTTGTTGGCACTCTCTGTACTCTATGAACTCCTGACTCATATTTAAGATAAGAATAAATATTTTCACCTGTTACTGAAAAAATAACTTCTTTAAAACCTCCTGCCTCACTTTTAGAAATACTTATTATCTCTATCTTCCATCTCTTTTTTGAACAAACTTTTTCATACATTCTAAATAAATCAGATACGAAAAGTGTAGCTTCTAGTCCTCCGGTACCTGCTCTAATTTCAACTATGGTATTTTTTTCATCATCTTTATCTTTTGGTAATAAAAAAATTTTAAGTTTCTTTTCATTAATTTCCCTCCTTAATTCTGCATCTCTAAGTTCCTTTTCTGCCAAAGAAATCATTTCATTATCATTTTTTTTGTCTTGAATTATATTGTTTAGATCTTTCTTATTTTTTTCAAAATTAATATAATCTTTGGCTAAAGGAACAATATTTTTAAGTTCTGAATATTCTTTTGATTTTTTAGCTAAAAATTTTGGTTCGACTTTTCCTGTCGAGAGCTCTTTTTCTAATGAGATATATCTATCTATTACTTTTTTAACTTTGTCGGTAGGTATCATAAAATTTAGTTGTTATTTTCTTTAGCCTTAGTCTCTACTAAATTTACCACTTTATTTATAATATCTTCGGTAATTACTTTGTTATGTGGAATGCCAGAAAGATAAAGTAGATTATTACCGTCCCCACCACCAGTTAAACCAATATCGGTTTGTGCGGCCTCTCCAGGGCCATTAACTACACATCCAATAATTGAGAGTGTTAATGGTTTTTTTATATGTGATAGTTTTTTTTCTAATATTTTCACGGTATCAATAACTGGAAATGCTTGTCTAGCGCAAGATGGACAAGATATTATTTGGACACCTCTTGCTCTTATTCCTAATGAGCTTAGTATTTCAAAACCAGCCTTTATTTCTTCAATCGGATCTGCTGATAAAGATACTCTAATAGTATCTCCTATACCTTGCATCAACAGTCTTCCTATTCCTATTGAGGATTTTATGCTCCCAGTAAGCAAACCTCCCGCTTCCGTTATACCTAGGTGTAAAGGATAATCGTATAAACTTGATAAACTTTCATATGCCTTAACAGATAAAAAAACATCTGAAGATTTAACACTAATTTTAAAATTAAAAAAATCATTATCCTCTAAAAGCTTAATATTTTGCTCTGCACTTTCAACTAAAGCTTCTGGACAAGGCTCTTTATATTTTTCTAAAATGTTTTTGCCTAAAGATCCAGCATTTACACCTATTCTAATTGCGCAATTATTATCCTTTGCTGCTTTAATAACTTCTTTTATTCTTTCTTTAGATCCTATGTTTCCTGGATTAATTCTCAAACAACTTGCTCCAGATAATGCTGACTCAATTGCTCTTTTATAATGAAAATGTATATCTGCAACTATAGGAACATCTGAAGATTTAACAATATTTTTAAGTGCTCTAGTAGACTCCTCATCAGGACATGAGACTCTAACTAAATCTGCACCAGCATCTTCTAATTTTTTTATCTGTTTTATAGTCGAAGCTTCGTCAGAAGTAATTGTATTTGTCATAGACTGAACTGAGATAGGTGAGTCACCACCAATATAAAGTTTACCAACTTTAATTTTTTTTGTTTTTCTTCTATTAATAATTCTATGTGGTCTAATTTGCATAAATTAATCTAGTTTAAATGTCCTATGTAATTTTTTTACTGCTTCAATGGTTAAATTTTCATTAATAATAACAGAAATTTTAATCTCAGATGTTGAAATAGCCAAAATATTTATTTTTTCTTCAGCTAAAGATCTGAACATTTTATAAGTTATACCCGGTGTAGCAACCATTCCTGCCCCAACAATAGATATTTTAGAAACTTTATCATTCATATGCATTTTTTCATACTTTATTTTTTTGTTGGATTTTATTAGTGAAATTGCATTAGAACTATCTTGCCTTTTTGTTGTAAATGTAAGATCAGTTTTTTTTCCATCAGAAGAAATATTTTGAATGACCATATCAACATTAATTTGATTTTTTGATAATGGTTCAAATATATCTGCGGCTACTCCTGGCTGATCTGATACACCAAGGAGAGTTATTTTTGCGTCATCTTTCGAGTATGCTACTCCAGTAACGGCTTTGTTATAATCTATATTTTCCTCGCTATTTATTTCTGTTCCTTTTCTCTCAGTAAAAGTTGATTTTACTTGGATCGGAATATTATTCATCATTGCAGATTGAACTGCAGAGGATTGCATTACTTTTGCCCCCAATGAAGAAAGTTCAAGCATTTCTTCATAGGAAATTTTATCTATTTTTTTTGCTAGAGGTATTTTGTTGGGATCAGAAGAGTAAACTCCATCAACGTCTGTATAAATTTCACAACTATCAGTCTGAAATATTTTTGCTATAGCAACAGCTGTTGCATCTGAACCTCCCCTTCCAATTGAAGTAATATCACCTGATTTTGAGATACCTTGAAACCCAGGAATTACAGCTACACCACCTTCGGATAAATAATCATTAACCTTTTTTACATTCATATTAATAATCCTAGCATTCGTATGATCACCTTGGGTAATTATTGGTATTTGCCAACTCATCCAAGACCTTGCGGTAACACCTATGTCATTTAAAGCTCCAGCCATTAGTGCGCTAGTGACCTGTTCGCCTGAGGTCAGTAACACATCAAGTTCTCTTTTATTAAATTTTTTTGATATAGATCGAGAATGCTCTATAAGATTATTAGTGGTGCCGGCCATTGCCGAAACAACAACAATTATACTATTACCATTTTCGTGCTCTTTTTTGATAATTTTTGCCGCATGAACGATCCTTTTTATTGATCCTACAGACGTTCCGCCAAATTTTAATACTTTTTTCGTCATACCAGGTTTTATTATAAAAATAATTAAGTTAAAATTAAGTTAATAAAATATAATAAGGATCTAATGACTACAATAAATAAAGACGAAATTCAAAAGTTTTCAAAAATAGCTGATGAATGGTGGGACGTCCAAGGCAAATTTAAACCTCTTCACTTATTTAACCCAATTAGAATAGATTATATAATTAAAAATTGTGTTGATCACTTTAATTTAAACAAAAATAAAGAAAAGCTTTTATCAAAACTTAAAATACTGGATATTGGATGCGGAGGAGGTTTAGTTGCTGAACCCTTGAGTAGATTAGGAGCGAATGTAACTGGTATAGACGCATCATACAAAAATATTGAGGTTGCAAAAATTCATGCTAAAAAAAACTCTCTCAAAATAACGTATCTTAATACCTCTCCAGAACAAAATAATATAAAAGAAAAATTTGACGTGGTATTGAGTTTAGAGGTTGTAGAACATGTTGAAAATTTAGATTTATTTTTAAAATCAGCTGAAGAATTACTCAACAAAAATGGAATTTTATTCATTGCAACTATTAACAGAACTTTTGAATCTTATATAAAAGCTATTATTGGTGCTGAATATATTTTGAGGTGGTTACCAATAGGAACACATGATTGGCAGAAATTTCCAAAGCCTGAAGAAATAGAAAAAAGATTAATAAAATTTAAACTAATAAAGAAAAGTCTAGATGGTCTTAAATATAATATTCTATCAAGAGATTGGGTTTTAAGCTCAGACTGTTCTGTTAATTACATAATGGTTTACAAAAAAAACTAATTATCTCTTTTATTTATCCAAGGTAAACTGGCAACCTCTATACCTTCGTCTTTTAATTCCTCAGCTTCCTCTTTAGATGCATGACCATAAATATTTTTATTTTTTCTTTTATCATAGTAAATATTTCTTACTTCCCTTGGAAAATTTTTTCCAACATTTTCAAAGTTTTTTTCAACAAAATACCTCATTTTTATTAATTCTTTTCTAATTTTTTTAAGGTTTTTTGAAATATTTGGATCATTAGTCTTTTCGTCCTTATTAAGAACGCTTGGTGACATTATTGATTTTTGGATTTTTTTTGTTCCACAAATTGCACATTCTATAAGTTTTTTTGACTTTAATTTTTCAAATTCTTTTGAACTTGAAAACCAACTTTCAAATTCATGTTTATTTTTACATTTTAAATTATATTTAATCATTAGTTTCTGTAATCTGCATTTATATTTATATAATCATTTGTAAAATCACATGTATAACACTCAAAAAAACCTTGTCCAAGTTTTAAGTTTACTTCAACTACTAATGAGTCCCATTTCATATATTCTTTTAACTTTTGTTCATCATATTCATCTGAAATTTTCCCTTTTTCTGCAACTTTTAGATCTCCAAACTTTATTTCAATTTTATCTGGTGAAATTTTTTCTCCTGACTTTCCTATTCCCATAATGATCCTGCCCCAATTAGGATCCTCACCCGCCATTGCTGTCTTAAACAGTGGGGAGTTAGCTATTGAGAAAGCAATATTTTTAGCCATGTATTGTGATCTTGCATTAATAACTTTTACCGTCACAAATTTTTTTGCACCTTCGCCATCAGAAACAATTTGCTTAGCTAAATTAGTTAAAAGTCTTTGTAAAGCATTTTCAAAATCTTTAAGTTTTGGATCGAGAATATTATAAATCTTTCCAGTTTTTACTTTATTAGTTGAAAAAATAGCTACCATGTCATTTGTGGATGTATCGCTATCTACAGTAATAGCATTAAAAGAATTAGGTACGGTTCTTTTAAGTAAACTTTTCAGGTATATAGAAGGTATATCTGCATCAGTAAATACAAATGCTAGCATTGTACCAAGGTTTGGTGAAATCATCCCAGAGCCTTTTGCAATACCTGATAACCTTATATCCTTATTCCATAATCTACACTCTTCGTAAGCTAGCTTGGGTTTAGTATCGGTTGTCATAATTGATGAGGCAGCTTTGAACCAAACAAATTTATTTTGCTTTTCTCTGAGTCTATCTACTAAATCAGGAATTTGACCTTTGATTTTCTGAGTTGGAAACTTTTCTCCAATAACTCCAGTTGACGCAAACAAAATTTCATTGGGTTTGACTGCAATAGTGGTGCCATCTTTTTTTTTAGCTTCTTTTAAAGTTAAATTTTTAGCTAAACTTTTCGATAGTGAGCTTAGACCCTCTAATCCTTGCGAACCAGTAAATGTATTTGCATTTTTAGTATTTACCAGAAGAGCTTTTACAAATTTTTTTCTTAAATTCCTATTCCAAGTTATTGACTCAGAGCAAATTGAGTTATTCGTATATATTGCTCCGTAATTTGCTCCGTCTTTGAAATAAAATAAGCATAAATCATCTCTGCCACTTCCATATAAATCAGCAGAAACAGCCGAGATCTCTAAACCGTCAATCTCTTGAAGCTGTTGAAATTCCCCCATTTTTGAGAGTTTGCGTTTATCCTTTAAAAAATTTTTAAGATTTATTGTCATGTAAATATCTAAAATCATCACTATATAATGTATAAGTTAGCAATGAATTTTATAACTAAAGCACTAAATAAATTATTTAATAGCAGTAATCAACAGGAATTAAATAGAATTAAGCCTATAGTGGCAAAAATTAACAATTTGGAGAAAAATTTTGTAAATTTCTCTGAGTCAGCCTTTAGAGACAAAACTAATCAGTTTAAAAAAAACATATCAGAAGGAAGAAATTTAGATGAAATTCTTCCAGAAGCATTTGCCTTAGTAAGAGAGGCCGCAAAACAAACTTTGAGTGAGCGACATTTTGATGTCCAATTAATTGGTGGTGTAGTTCTACATAAGGGCTCGATAGCGGAAATGAAAACAGGAGAGGGAAAAACTTTAGTTTCGACTTTGCCAGCTTATCTAAATGCACTTAATGGTAATGGAGTTCATATTGTAACAGTGAATGATTATTTGGCCAAGAGAGATTCTGAATGGATGGGAAAAATTTATAATCGACTTGGATTAAAAACAGGTTGTATAACTAATGAATTAGATGACATTAAAAGAAAAAAAAATTATGAAGCAGATATTACTTATGCAACAAACAATGAATTGGGTTTTGACTATTTAAGAGATAACATGAAATATGATATTTCAGAGATGGTACAAAGAAATCGAGATTATTGTATTGTTGACGAAGTAGATAGTATATTAATTGACGAGTCAAGAACTCCGCTTATAATTTCCGGCGGCCTAGAGGATAAATCAGATCGTTATTTTCTTTCAAATAAATTTGTTCAAGCTTTGGAAAAAAAAGATTATGAATTAGATGAAAAAAATAAAAATGCGATATTATCTGATGCAGGTATTGATAAAATTGAAAAAATGTCAAAACAATCTGGAATGCTAAAAAATAATAATTTTTATGATCCTCTAAATATGGACTTAGTTCATCACATTAATCAGGCATTAAGAGGTAACTATTTATACGAGAAAGATAAAGATTACATAGTGAGAGACGATAAAGTTCAAATTATAGACGAATTTACAGGTAGAGTTCTAGAGGGTAGAAGATTTGGAGATGGGCTTCATCAGGCAATTGAGGCAAAAGAAAATGTAGAAATACAAAGAGAAAATCAGACTTTAGCATCAATTACATATCAAAATTATTTTAGACTTTATAGGAAGCTTTCGGGAATGACGGGCACAGCATTGACTGAGGCTCAGGAATTTTTTGATATTTATAAATTAAATGTAATAAACATTCCAACTGATAAAGCAATGATAAGAAAAGATTTTAATGACCAAATTTTTAGAACTGATAAAGAAAAAAACTTGGCAATATTAAAAAAAACTCAAGAATGTTATTCTAAAGGTCAACCAGTTTTAGTTGGAACTACAAGTATAGAAAAATCAGAAAAAATTTCTTATATTTTCAAAAAAAATAAAATTCCTCATAATGTTTTGAATGCAAAACAGCATGAAATGGAAGCACAAATAGTTGCTGAAGCAGGAAAAAGTAAAGCTGTAACTATAGCCACTAATATGGCTGGAAGAGGAACTGATATTCAACTGGGTGGAAACAAAAATTCTGAAAAGGTTGAAAAAATTAAAATTGATAAGGAAAAGGTTAAAAATTTAGGTGGCTTATTTATTATTGGAACTGAAAGACATGAAAGCAGAAGAATTGACAATCAACTTAGAGGTAGATCAGGCAGGCAGGGGGATCCGGGCTCATCTATTTTTTATATTAGTTTAGAAGACGACCTAATGAGAATATTTGGAGCCGAGTCAATTGATGGGATGCTAAAAAAATTAGGACTCAAGGAAAATGAATCAATAAATCACCCATGGATTAATAAAGCGATGGAGAGAGCACAGGGAAAAGTTGAATCTAGAAATTTTGAGATAAGAAAAACTTTACTTAAATTTGATGATGTTATGAACGATCAGAGACAGGTGATTTTTAGTCAAAGACTAAAAATATTAAAAACAGATCAAGTTTTAAGTATGATAGATAACTTTATAGGTGAGATATCAAAAAATATAGAGAATACGTTAGAAGTATATAAAAAAGACGGTGATATTAAATTGTTTACAAGCGAGGTTAAAACAATTTTTGGAAATATACTTCAAGATGATGAAATCGTATCTTTAACAAAAATGGATAAAAAATCAATTTCTGAAAAAATTAAAGATATATTTGATAAAGTTAGAATTGATCGTATAAAAATATTGGGGGATGAACAAAATAAGTTGGTTGAAAAGAGAATTTTTTTACAAATGTTAGATTTTTTATGGAGATCTCATCTGCAATATTTAGATCAATTAAGACAAGTTATTGGTCTACGAAGCTACGGACAAAAAGACCCACTTGCTGAATTTAGAAAAGAATCCTACGAACTTTTCGAGAATCTTCTTTTTAAAGTTAAGTCAGATACAATTAAATTCTTGCTGAATTTAAAGGTAGTGGTACAAAAAGATGAAGAGAAACAAGAAAGAAAAGTTCATGTTGAAAAAAAAAGAAAAATTTCAAGAAATGAACCATGTAGTTGCGGGTCTGGAAAAAAATATAAACATTGTTGCGGAAGAGCTGCCTGATTAAAATGAAACAAGTTTTGCCAAAAAAAATATCTGTATTTCCTTTAAGTGGAGCAATTTTTTTCCCAAACACCAATTTACCTCTTAATATTTTTGAAAAGAGGTATTTAAAAATGATTGAAGAGTCTTTAGAGGGCAATAATTTAATTGGGATGATACAATCCAAAAAGTTTAGTGGAGAAGTTTTTAAAGTTGGTTGTCTAGGAAAAATTGATAAACATGAAAGAACTTCAGATGGAAGAATTTTGATAAACCTGAAAGGTTTAACACGATTCAAAATTGATAAAGAAGTTAATAATGATAAAGCTTTTAGAGAATTTATGGTGAATTATGATGAATTTAAAGAAGATTTAAATATTAATGTCAATGATATTCAGAATAGTTTGATTTCTGAGTTAATAAAAAATTCTAAAAAATATTTTTATTTACAAAAAATTCTTATCGATTGGAATGAAATTTCAAAACTAAAGAATTTTCAAATAATTTATACTTTAGCAATGATTTCGCCATTCTCGGTAGTAGAAAAACAAAAATTATTAGAAACACCAAACTTAAATGAAGTTGCGAAAACTCTAAACGAAATACTAAAATTCGGGTTATACGATAGTCCTGATGAAACAAAAATTGTTCAATAAAATCTAAATATAAATTTTATCCGCTAGACCATAACAAAGTATTGCGCTTAATAATGTAAGTATTCCTGGTGCAATTACAGCCTCGATAGACGTTTTTTTTGTGTGGCCAAGTTTATTTATATAAATATTATAGAAACCCACAAAAAACAAAACTAAGTTTTGAACAAAAACTAAGTTAAAAAATCCCCAGGTTGCTTCAACGCCATTATTTCTTACGAGCATAATGTACAGAGCCATTAGAATTGACCCGATAAAAAAGCCACCGAAAAACCTAACTATACCCGCTCCGGTAACATCCATTCCGTACTGTTTAAGAAAGGATTTAGTCCCTACAACAGATTTATATGCATAAACTCCATATGCAGCAAAGTGAAATATAAATATTATTAAATAGAATAGATTGTTAAATTTTTCGATCATTATAAGATTTATAAATTAATAAATTTCAATTAAAAGAAAAATTTATTTTATATTTTTAAGATTAATTAGTTTCTCTGGTATTTTTGTTGTATGACTGTGTAAAAGGAATTGGTACTACTGTCGCACCAACAGGTTTTATTGAATATTTTTTTGGAAGATGAACTTTGTACTTTTTTCCAAAGTTTCCAATAGGAAAGCCACTTTTACTTAAATTGCCCTCAAAAGGAACATATCCCATTGCTATGTTTGTTTTTTTTTCAGGATGAAACCATGGTGAGGTAATAAATCCAACGGGTTTTCCTCCCTTATCATTCGATATTAGCCAAAAATCATTTGCATAATCTTCTACCGGTTTTCCTCCAAGCTCTAATCCAACTAATTGAAGATTATATGGTTTTTCTCCATTTTTAAGTTTTGTTTTCATTTTTTCTAATGCCTCTTTACCAATGTAGTCTGATTTTTTTTCCCATTGGCCTTTTCCTGATAAAGAAACTTGATAACCTAGATTACATTGAAAAGGATTGTTTTGTTGATCCATATCTTGGCCCCACGATAATATTCCGGCTTGAATTCTTCTATGATGTGCTGGTGCAATCACCATTAGTTTATGTTTTTTTCCGGCTTTGAGCACAGCATTCCACATATCTTCTGCATATAAAGTTGCATTTCTAAGATAAATTTCGTACCCAGCTTCTCCAGAAAATCCAGATTGAGATATTACACAACTTCTTCCACCTACTTTTGCCTCAGCCAATCCATAAAAGGGCATATTATCTAAATTAACTTGATCACCAATTAAATCATTCATAAGTGCCTTCGATTTTGGACCTTGTATTTGAACTGGACATGCATCAATTTCATCTATTTCCACATTAAATCTTTTATCCGAGTTAACACCTTGCAAATATATACCAATATCTGAGTCAGATAAACTAAACCAAAACTCATCGTCAGCAACTCTCATTAGAACTGGGTCATTAAGTACTCCACCTTTATAGTTACACAACACAACATAACGTCCTCTCATTGTTGAGATCTTGGTTGCGTCTCTTGTTATTACATAGTCTGTAAATTTTTCTGCATCAGGTCCTTTTACTCGTATTTGTCTTTCGACCGCTACATTCCACATAGTTACGTGGTTTTTAATGGCCTGATACTCTACCATCGCGCCACCTTTTTCTGGTCTTACATAACCTCTTGGGTGATAAATACGATTATAAACTGTAGCTCTCCAGCAACCAGCTTTCATTGATAAATGCCAGTAAGGAGATTTTCTCACTCTTGTTGAAATTAACATCTCAACTTTTGTTGGTCCGCTTTGTCTAAGATTATATGGAACCTGCCTGTCTGATTGATCCACCGAAGTTTCGTGTCTTACTTTATCATAATTTACTTTTTCAACTTTGTATGAATTAGGAACTTTTTTAGGCATAATTGTTAGTCTCTAACCATCTGTTTGTTTCTTTTAATCCTCCAAAAGTATAAATATGGAAATTATTTGTTGAACCCTTGATCTTGTTAATTAAATCATTTGGGTCAGATGGTTTTAGCAAATCTAATGCTTTAGATGCATTAGATTTAAGAAAATTTATTGAATTTCTTGCTCCAACAATATTTGCAAATTTTATAAGACTGCTGAGTTTTAATGGACCGGTAATTCCCACATGAACTGGCAGGGTCTGTTGAGAGATAAATTTATTAATTGGGTCTGGATTTAGTAGCCATTGCGTTACAATATAATCTGCAAACGGTTTCTTATCTTTCATTGCTTTCTCCAAACTAGAATCCGATATATCAGGGGACCCCTCTGGATGTCCAGCGATTCCTATCTTTAAACCCTGAAATAGACCTGTTTCTAAAAGCTGAAGAGAACAGTGGTAATTGCCAATTGGATCTGCACTTCCTCCAATTACAAGAGCTTGTTTTACGCCAAAATCTTTACACATTAAAACATAGTCTTTTAATTCATTTAGATTTTTAATTGACCTTGCGGGAAAATGAGGTACGGGATTAAACCCGGATTGGACTAGTTCTTTTGCCTTGTTTGCTACCTCTCTAAAGTCATTACCTGGTAACATGGTTATGTAAACATCTTTCACCTTGGGTAAAACTGAAAGGTCCGTCTTCATTGTTATCTCTAAAGAAAAATGCATATTTCCCGGGATATACCAGGGGAACCCTCAACGTGTCCAGAAAAATCAATACAAGAAGAGTTTGACTTTGTGTCACTATAATAGTCAAATAAGTGTTGGGGGAAAATGAAAGTACTTTGCGTTTTATACGATGATCCAAAAGGGGGTATGCCCAAAAGCTACCCGGTAGCTGGTTTACCAAAATTAGATAAATACCCTGATGGCATGACATTACCAACTCCTAAAAAAATTGATTTTAAGCCAGGTCAGTTACTAGGGTGTGTTTCAGGAGAGTTAGGTTTAAGAAAATTTTTAGAGTCTAATGGTCATAAATTAGTTGTTACTTCAGACAAAGATGCAAAAGGATGCAAAGCAGACAAAGAATTGGTTGACGCGGATGTGGTTATATCTCAACCCTTTTGGCCTTATTACTTAACAAAAGAGAGGATTCAGTCAGCAAAGAAATTAAAGATGGCTATTACTGCTGGTATTGGGTCTGACCATGTAGATTTACAGGCGGCAATGGATAATAAAATTGATGTTGTGGAAGTTACCTATTGTAATTCACGATCGGTGGCCGAGCATATTGTTATGATGATTTTGTCTCTAGTTAGGGATTATCACAATCAACATAATATTGTTAATGAAGGTGGTTGGAATATTGCTGATGCGGTTCATAGATCATATGATGTTGAAGGTATGCATGTAGGTACTGTTGCGGCAGGACGTATTGGTCTTGATGCATTAAGAAAAATGAAGCCGTTTGATGTTCATCTTCACTACTTTGATAGACATAAATTGCCTGATACGGTTGAAAAAGAACTAAATTTAACATTCCATGACTCTGTGGAGTCTTTGGTTAAGGTTTGTGATGTAGTAACAATCAACTGCCCTCTTCACCCGGAAACAGAAAATTTATTTGATGATAAATTAATAAGCAAAATGAAAAAAGGTGCTTATATTGTTAATACGGCTAGAGGAAAAATCTGTAATAGAGAAGCAATAGCTAAAGCTCTTAAATCTGGTCAACTAAGTGGGTACGCAGGTGATGTTTGGTTTCCTCAACCAGCACCTAATGATCACATCTGGAGATCAATGCCAAACCATGGTATGACACCTCATACTTCAGGAACTTCATTATCAGCACAAGCTAGATATGCTGCGGGTGTTAGAGAAATTTTAGAATGTTTTTTTGAAAAAAAACCAATTCGAGATCCATATTTAATCATTAAAGATGGTCAACTTGCTGGAATGGGTGCTCACTCTTACAGTAAAGGGAGTGCAACTGGTGGATCGGAAGAAGCAACGAAGTATAAGAAAAAATAAATTTTAAAATAATCCTTCGATTTCACCTTTTTGGTTTAACTTAATGTAATCAGCTGCTGGATTTCTTGGAAGTCCTGGCATAGTCATTATAGAGCCACAAACAACAACTACAAATTCAGCTCCACTTGATAATCTTAATTCTCTCACAAACAGCGTGTGATCCGAGGGAGCTCCTTTTAATTTAGGATCAGTAGAGAAGCTATATTGTGTTTTTGCAATGCAAACTGGAAAATTTCCAAAACCAGCCTGCTCTATTTTTTTAACTTGATGTTTAATTTTTTCATCTACTTCAATACCTTTTGCATAATAAATTTCTTTGGCAATTTTTTCTACTTTTTCTAAAATTGGCGTTTGATCAGAATATAAATGTTTAAACCTAGATACATCGCTCTTCTTACATATTTCAACTACATTTTTAGCCAAATCCTTGGTTCCACTCCCACCATCAGACCAATGTGTACAGAGACTTACTTTGACCCCAAGTTTAGAACATTGTTCCTCTACAATTTTAACTTCCTTATTTGTATCGGTTATAAAATGATTAATTGCAACTATTGGTTCTAAACCAAACTTTTTAATATTTTGCACATGTCTTTCTAAATTTGGCATACCTTTTTTAAGTGCATCAAGATTTTCTTTCTTAAGATCATCTTTCTCAACTCCTCCATGCATTTTTAATGCTCTAATAGTTGCAACAAGAACTACACAACTAGGTTTAAGGCCTGCTTTGCGGCATTTAATATCTAAAAATTTTTCAGCTCCGAGGTCTGCACCGAAACCAGCTTCTGTAATTACATATTCGGATAATTTTAATGCAGTTTTAGTGGCTATAATTGAATTACACCCATGAGCAATATTTGCAAAAGGTCCGCCATGAATAATTGCAAGATTGTTTTCTAGAGTTTGAACAACATTAGGTCTAATTGCCTCCTTCAATAGCACTGTCATGGGACCGTTGGCTTTAAGATCTTTTGCGTAAATAGGTTTTTTGTCTTTAGTATATGCAATAGTAATATTTCCTATTTTTTCTTCTAAATCACTAATGCTATTAGATAAACAAAAAATAGCCATTACTTCTGAAGCAACAGTGATATCAAAGCTTTCGCCTCTCGGTATATTTGCTTTTAATTTTTCAAGATTTATTTTTATTTTTCTAAGACTGCGATCATTTAAATCAACGACTCTTTTCCATACTATGTTTTCTGGATCTATATTTAGTTTATTACCCCAATAAATATGATTATCTATTAAAGCTGATAACAAATTATGTGCTGAGGTTATTGCGTGAAAATCTCCCGTAAAATGTAAATTTATTTGTTCCATAGGAACTACTTGTGCATAACCTCCTCCAGCAGCTCCACCTTTCATACCAAAAGAAGGTCCCAAACTTGGCTCTCTTAAACAAACGATTGATTTTTTTCCAATTTTGTTCAAACCATCATTGAGTCCAACAGAGGTTGTGGTTTTTCCTTCTCCCGCAGAAGTTGGGGTTATAGCAGTTACTAAAATTAAATTGCTATTTTTCTCTTTCAACTTATTTAGATATTCAAAATTCAGCTTAGCAATATGTCGACCCATAGGGCTAAAAGAAATAGGATCATCAGGGATATTGAATTTTCTAAGAACATCACTTATAGGCCTCATCTTAGATGCTCTTGCTATTTCAATATCCGATTTTGTTTTGCTCATTAAATTTATTTATATTATATTAAGTAACTTATGTCTCTTAATATTAACCAGACAAAGCTTTTAAACAATTTAATTTCAGATGAAAAGAAATTTAATAAACAACTTTACTCAGCAGGACCATATTGGGACTATAAAGCTAAAAAGATAATATACTGGCTTAAAAAAAGGGGAATTAAGAATTTCAGAAGTAACAGCTCAGGAGTTGGTTCAGGTTTTGCTGATAATTTAATAATAGATATAAGAAATGAATTAGGACTTAGAGGCAGGTTAGTAAGCATATTAACTAAGTTTCCATTTATTAAAAGAATTTTTGATCAACAAATAAGTTTAACCTCAGGGTATTTAGATAATTACTTAAGACAACAGCAAATATATCTTGGTAATAATAATAATATAAAAAATTTAATTTCAAAATATAAAATTGAGAATTCAACTGAATTTGGATGTTTAAATAAATTTAAATTTGGAAATAAAGAATTTTCTGTAAAGTATTTAGAAATGTGCGAAAGGTTGGAGT